>CAMTVZ010000147.1:0-14378 GCA_947085285.1 uncultured Ignavibacteriota bacterium | reverse complement strand
CTTCCGATCTTTCCTAATGAACAATCTGGGATAAAACAATGTTTGTTTATTGTTGCAATACATCGAAGGCAAAGACGGCAATGGCTTTGCCTTCGAATGCGATCGTTCGGGGATACTGCAATCATTTACTACGCCATTTAACCTGAAATTCGAGTTCATTTTTTTCCCCATCTCTCTCGTGTTCGATATTTACCACAGAATTTGAGGGAATAAATAATTTTTCGTTTCCAACTTGAATGCGAAATGGCTTTCCGGCTTCGAGCGAATCGGCGAGCCGTCGTAATTTTAATATAAATTGTTTGCGAGGATATTCTTTTTCAATATCACGATTTTTCTTCTTCATTCTGTTTTCCTTTATTTAATTATTTCAAATTTTATTTTATCTCCAATGTCGATTTTGTAATTATAGCAAAAACCGGCATTTACTTCAACAACGTATTGAGCAGCTTTTTCCGATGTAATCGACATTTCGCTAAGGGGGATAGTATTTTCTCGAATTGATACAATTTCCATCGACTTGTTTATAAATATTATATCGAGAGGGATATAAGTATCTTTCATCCAAAAAGATAAAAATTTTTCTTCTTTAAAAATAAAAAGCATACCAACACTGTCGGGCATCGAACGACGCCACATCAAACCTTGTGTTATTTCAGTTTCATCATCTGCAATCTCGATGTCGATTACTTTTATTGTATCATTTATATCTTTTTTTAAAAATACGAGTTGTCCGTTTTTTGTAAATGGGGGTTCATAAGTCTTTGATAGTTCACTATCGATCTTTCTATCACTACTTGTTTCATAATAAAATAAAATTGCTAAACTTGCTATTATAAGTAATCCTACCGAAAACCAAATTATTCTTTTAAGTTTCTTTTTTTTCTGCTTTTTCATTACACCTGTTTTTGATAAACTAAGAAAAGATAATTAATAATGTTCCTTCGCACGGATTGGGTATGTTATAGGTAAATTAAACACTCCGTTTCGTACCGAATTAACAAATTTTAGAGATGGAATATCATATCTTACAGCATCAAATTCGAATGTTCCTGAACATCTCATCTGTGAAAGGTCAAATTGAAGGGGGACAAAATCTTTTCCGAAAAAAAGTACCATTCTGTGCCCAAAGTGAATCCATTTCTTGATCATTATCAAAAACAAATTTACTCGTTGCTGTTTCAAGCGCTAAGCGATGTACAATTGCTGATGACGATATGTGAATACCTTCGATAGGGTAAGGTGGATGATGGAGTTCAAACTCACGTGGAATTTTCATCCAAGCACCTATGAGTCGATAATCAACTTCAGAAGAGATATCAGGGGTCATACTCTTGTCTTTGCAGGAGTTACCTAAAAATATGAACACAACCAAAATCCATAGCAAATGAAATATAAAATGATCATCAAAATGGTGATGATGTTTCGATTTTTTATTTTGTCTCATCATCGTATGCCCCATTATTTTATTAATCTTCGATGGAAAATTAAGAAAATATTAACTATTTATCAAACCTTACATTAATTCTCGAATAAACTTCAGAGAAGACACATCATCCCATTTTGCAGAACCTACATGTTTGAACACCACAGCTCCATCGCGACTAAGAATAAACGTTGCTGGAATGCCCATGGTTTTAAACACAGTGGGTAATTCTTCACTGCGAAGATAGACAGGAAAGGTGTAGTTTTTTTCAGCCATAAACTTCCGAATGGTTTCTTCGGTTTCATCCGAGATTAGAAGGAAAGCGACCTCTTCGTTTTTAAGAGAATCGTAGAGTGTTTGAATGCTCGGCATTTCGTAAACGCAAGGTTTACACCAGGTAGCCCAAAGATTGATAAAGACAACTTTATCTTTAAACTCTGATAGCATTACATCTTTTCCATCCAGAGTCCGAAATTTCCAACCGTAGTCAGCTTGCCCGTAAATAGATCTTTGTGAAGTAGGCGGAAAATCGGGTGCAGGAAGATTTTCCTCTGCCATCTTGGGATCCACAGTCATCATTGTAAAAAGAATATATCCGCCGACAGCGATTACCGCAATTGTAAGTGCCACTCCTGATGCAAGACCAATGAAGAAATATTTGTTAAAGAATCGCATGATTTTATATCCTTTCTGTTCTCTGTTTTAATTGTTTTTTTTAATAATCAAGTTATGTATCTTCTTCAACAAACCATATATTATAACTGCAATCGAAACAAATACGAAAAACCATTTTATACTCGTAAATAAACTTGTGGCTAAAGCTATGTTTGTAAGTTTGTTTGGATAATAAAATATCATAATAACAATTCCAAAATTTTCTATGTAATCAGAAATTAGAATAAAAATAGGAAATTGGGCGAGTTTTATATTTTTATGTAAAAGAAAAATAGTGAAGCAAAGGAATAGTGTATAAATAACAGGATAAATCAGATCTATAGTTAGCGCTCCTACAAAATAATTTCTCCTTTCGGTTTGGTTATATTTTTCTAAAAGTGTATAAGCTTCATCGGGGGAATATGAAATTCGAAGGTCTAAGGGTATTAAATCTTTGTTTGTACTAAATAATAGAGGGAAAATAATAAGATTGAAAAACAAAATCAGCCCAAACAACAAAAGGATGTTTTTTATATTTGCATATCTATTTATAATATTCGTCATTTATATTGATTTAATAAGATTAATCGATAACCGCAAATTACTCCTTTGATGAGGTGAGCATTGGGATTTAGTTTTGCATTCATAAAGAAAGTTTCAAATGTTGCTTTCTCGTCAATTAGCTTTTGTAAATTTTTTACATCAAAACCTGTAAGCCATTCTATGACTTTATGCAATTCTTCTTTTGTTCTACCTTTACTCTCAACTTTTTTGATGTAGTGAGGATATACAGAAGCAAAAGTTATTTTTGCAATTCGTTCATCGTGTTTGGTTGTAGTTTTCATCTTTTATATTCTATCGTTAATTTGTTTCGGTATATTTTATAAAGTTTATGCTTGCAATTTGCAAATTTGCCTGATTGGCGATTACGAAAAACAAAACTTCGATTCTGCACATCTGCCAGTATAATGCAAAGTCCCACTATCACCAGCAGTATGATTGATGTTTGCTAATTACTCTCAACATACTTTGCTAATTTTTCTAATGATTGTTCTGTTCCATCTTCATTGTCTTTCGGGTCAACACCAGTCGGAATGTTTTTGAAAATGATAGTTACTTTAATTGAATTTGTATCAACTTCATCGAAGTGAGCTTCCATAATCATTTCATCTTCATCTTATAATAAGTGCCTTTTGAACACATTTTCTTTTACCAACTCTACATTCGATAAAGTAAACACCGGAATTAAGGTTCACGTCTTTTGGTTCAAATTTATATTCACCGGAAGATAAGTATCCTCGATACGCTTCGCACACAATATTTCCGATTGGATCATAATAGGTAATAGTAACGCTATCTTCATTGGGGACTTGAAAAATTGTGGTAGTTGTTGGGCAAAATGGATTTGGCTTGTAAGGTGGACCAATGTGGTCACTTACTTTCAAAGTATCAATAGGTTTAGGATCTCCTAATCTTGTGAGAATCCCTTTGATGTATTGCTCGTCTAATGGAATTTTACTAGTAGCTTTCTTCGAGGCACAACCAATGAAGATAAAAACTATCATGAAAAGTATAATCGTATATGTTACCGTTCGCATGGCTGAATTAATAATCATCTTATCCTTTTTAAACTAAATTTACCACGGTACCAGCGCATTTCGTTTTGTAAAAAAGCAACTTCAATCGTATCGGAACTATGTTCACCAAGCAAAAGCTTGGGGTGGTTATATATAACCTTGCCAAAAAAGAATATTGGTGAAAAACTAGTGTCATCAAGATAAAACCATTCCTCAAAAAAATACGAAGAATCACTTATAAATGTATATTTCCTTTTTTTCCTTCCTTCATATAATGATTTGTTTGTATCTGAAATTGGGAAAACTGTCAATGATGTTACATCCCAGCTTCCCCAAAGCTGATTACTACTTCCCTTAACTAACTGAAGACGATCAAAAACTCTACATGATAGATTATCTCCAATAATATTTATTTCATACAAAGGATAAACGGTGCTGTAACCACGCCATTTGCCAGAAGTACTGAGAAAATGGTGTTTTATCTCAGAATATTCAAGAATCCCTCTTGAAATTTTATATTTACCAACACGTATCGTTGTCAGCGTATCATGGAATGAATTCCAAAACCACATTATACTTTTATCTTTGAATGTTCCATCGGAATAATATTCGATTGAGTACCATGGTCCATTCTGCCATTCTCCAATTAATTGGGACTTTAGAATATCGTCCGATGATAATTCAGTAATTGTTGGAGAATCGGAGCACGCGAAATAGATAACTGAAATAACAATAATGAATGTTAATTTGAATATTGATATTAATGTTTGCATATATTTTTTTATTATTTGTTTGTTGTTCAAAGTTCGCATATATGCGATGTGCGTCAGCGTATGGGTACAGCGGAGCGAAACCGCATACAAGTTTATATTGACCTTTTATAAAGTGTTAGGCGCTGTGCCGTGCTCATATTTATTCCTCCAACTTTGCCTCAAGCTCTGATTTGAAATCCCTGTACGTCTTTTCCTTCAATGCCTTGAAAAACAGATCATAACTCACCGGGGATATGAATTTTAAATAATACCTCTGCTTTTTTTGCAATTGGTTGACCCTGGCAAAATGCTGTCTGGCATATCGAAGTTTAGCATTATTTTCATCGGAGATATCGTTATCCATCTTGATTTCCACTACAATAATATCATTGCCAGCTTTGATAAAGAAATCAGGATTAAAACTTCCATGCTTGGGATGTTCCCCTTTGCGCCAGGAGTATTCGATACTGTAGAAACCTACATCGAGGGATTTGATCCAAGCATCTATCGCCTGGGCTATCTGCCCGGCGGTCAAGCCCTTGATAAACTTGCGTTCAGGTTCGTATGAAGCCAGAGCCACGTTGAGGGGGGTCTTGAAGTTGTATTTATTCTCCACCTTTATCAGTGCTGATCTCGGAAGACTCTCGTCAACCTCAAGCTCCTTGAGCAACTTTATATCCTCCTTCTCCCCCCTGCTTATAGAATAATCATCATAAAAGATCGTGCTATCACGGCGGAGCGATCCTACACCAAAGCTGTTCTTTTTTATTTTTCTGGTACTTATTTTATACAGTTCTTTTGATGTCGGCACAATTCTTGGGAATGTACTGGTTTTCCTTCCAATAACACCAAAGGCTTGCAATGTTCTCTGACGATTTTCTTCACTGACCCGCCCTATTTTGTCTTTTACTTCACACAAAGATTGTTTTATGATTTTGCCAATCTTTTCTTTAGTCCATTCTTTACTATATTTAGTCCCCGCATCATGGTCAAACCAATACAGCCTGTTAAAAATGTCGTTTGCCACTTCTTCCACAGAATACATCTTGTGTGTTATGTAATATTCTTTTCTCTCCCTTACACTGGTAATTGCTATTTCATATTCCGTTTTCTCAGGTATAATCTCATCCTGAGTCGAATAAGTGATATATCCTTTCTTGAGTAATTCAAATTCGTCTTCTTTCGGATATTGTTTAGTCTCTTCTACCACTTTCTCGTAATCAATCTGGTAAAGTTCAAAATTATAGTTTTCCTTCTTCTCTATAGGATAGGAATGAATACGCTTCTCAATTTCCAAAACCTCATCTACCAGATGTTTGATGCTGGTTGACCACTTGTCGTGATTGAAGACTGTTACCAATGGTTGATTGCCTCTGTAAACTTCGGGTATCCTCAAGCCTCTTCCCAAGACTTGAGCAATGAGAAGCTTTGAATTGAATGCCCGCTCCTCGTGAGGGACTATCTGAAAGACATTTTTCACATCCCAGCCTTCGGAAAGCATACTGACAGAGGTGATCCATTCAATCGGATTATCCTTGTCATCAACTCTCCGCAGGATCGGAATATTGCTCTTGTGTTCGCTGGCAGAGGTAACGATCAAAACCTTCTCGGCGGCATTCTCTTTGCTGATCTTCTCTTTTTTGGCAAGGAAATCAATCAGTTTGTTCGTCAGTCGTTTACAGGCGGCGATGTTCTTGGTAACTAGGATGGTGATGGGCTTCACCTTGTAGTATTTGGCAGTCTTGTTCTCAATATGATTGTCGTAAATCTTTTGAAACTTCTCGTCCTCACTCCCGGAGGCGTCCTCCGCCACATAGCGAATGGATTTGGCAAATTTTGCCTCAATGGCATCCCGCAAGGAAAAGCGGTGAATGACATCCGTGAAATAGTCGTCACCGATATAGCAGGTGCCTGAAACATTCACGATGAACTTGAATCCATATTTTGAATCAAGTAAAAATTCCTTCCATTTCTTGAGTGCAGTATCCGAGGGGCTCATCAAGTGGTGGGCTTCGTCATTTAATACCAACGTTCGCTCCCCTTTCCCGACAAGGCTATCTTCGATGGCGGATTTAGTGTTGATGTAGGTAGCGTGGATGTTCTCAATGCAGATGTCTCCCTTCTGGATGGTGTTAGAGGCGTTGATAATGCGGGGGTTGGCAATCTTGGCATCGGCGGCCAGGAGGTCTTTGAGGGTTCTATCGGCTGATAGGCCGCGAAATTTCTCAGTTAGTCCGATCTCGATAGTATTTGATGGACAGAGGACTAAAACCTGATCCACGGCTCCTTCCACAAACATAATGCGAGCAATCCCATACATCACATAGCTTTTGCCTGTGGCTGTCGCATGATCCAGGGAACAGGAGAGTTTACCCGGCAGTTGCAGTTGGCTTAGGAAATCCTCGAAAGAAGGATACTTCTCCTGAAGTTTGGGATTATTGTGATAGTTTTCCTCCGCCAGTTCTTTGAGGTTTTTGTATTCACCACCTAAGAAATATCTTAACGTTTCCCGGATCGCCTCTTTTTGATATTCTCTGTCTCCACAGAGAGCGTCTAAGAAAGCCTCATATTTATTCGGGTCAAACCTCTTAGGATTGTAGTTGGGGGATACACTGAGGACCAAATCCTTGTTTTGAAATGTTTGTCGTTCAAGCATGGCTACTTATTCTTCTTTAATGATTTTCATCTCGAGAAGTCTTTGTTTTTCGTGTTCTATTTCATTTCTCAACAGTTCAGGATCAGGCAGCTGCAATTTGTATTTTGAGACAAATATTCTATTACTCATTCCACCTAGTGCGTATTCAACTACTGTCTTCTTTTTATCAGTGCAGAGAATTAGACCCACTGGTTCATTTTCTTCAGGAAGTTTTTCCCTGTCTTTTAGATAATTCAAATAAAGATTCATCTGACCTGCATCGGCATGACTAAATTCGCCAATCTTCAAATCTATGGCAACAAGGCATCTCAAGATTCTATGATAAAGAAGAAGGTCAGTACGATAGTGACTCCCTTCAAGCGTAATTCTTTTTTGTCGGGCAACAAAGGTAAATCCGATTCCTAATTCAAGAAGAAAATGTTCAAGGTGTTTGATTAGCGCCTGTTCCAATTGCGATTCTGAATATTCATCTTTCAAGCCAAGAAATTCAAGAATGTAGGGGTCTTTGATTTCGTCTTCAGGTTTAAGGGTGATTGATTTTTTGTGAGCTTTGGCAATGACAGCTGATTTGCGTTTGGAAAGAGTAGTTCGTTCATAAAGCATCGATTGAATCTGTCTGTCAAGTTGCCTGACCGACCAGTTACCACTGATGCACTCTGCCTCATAAAATTCTCGCTTGAATGGTTCTTCAAGACGCAAGAGTAGACGATAGTGAGACCAGGATAGGATGAACCTTTCGGTGAGTGGTTGCATTGTTAAAGTTATCTCTGAATTCCTAGACAGCGTTTCGGATTTCCGCCCTTCTAATTTCCGAGACAGTGTCTCGGAAATCCTAAGTGGATAACTCAAATAAAAGCGTCTCATTGCTTCAAGATTGTCAGGCGAGAAACCTCGTCCAAATTTTCTGTTCAGGTCTTTGGATACTTTCTGCAGTAACTTCTCACCATACTCTGCCCGTTCTTTCCCCTTCTGCTCATACTCGACAATCCTTTTTCCCATCAGCCAATAAGTAGCCACCAGCGCCGTATTCACATAACGCACCGCCACCTTGCGCCCTTGCTCTATAAAAGAAGCAAGGTCTGTGATGAGGGTAGAATAATTTTGAGGTTGGGTGGTTTTTTTCATATCCAACTATCCATGTTTTGAAAGGTCTGGCGGTCAAGCATGGCTATCAAGCGTGTATTTTTGTCTTGCTTTAGCAAAAAAGTCGGGGTCATTATCAAATTTTTCCACTAACCAATCAATAAAGGCATTGCTATACTGTGGTGTAGCAAATTTCGACTTGTAGTAATAATTAGAATTGCTATCTACCCTGTAAACCTTTCGAACTGATTGGATATCGAATGGAGTAATAGTTTTTCTGCCGTTAAGTCGCTGGTTTACCAATTGCACTACATCCTTCCGTCTATGCGGATGGGTAGTATCAGGGTTTTTGGGGACCTCAACAATAAGAGCATTTTTGCCACCCACTCCCGAGCTTAAAACGATGTCGGCCTTATTCGGATTTTTAACAATTGCCAACTTGAGGTTGATAGGAATATAAAATGCATCTTTTCCTGTTGTAAAAGACTGTGCCTTATCACGAACCGAAATTTGAAAGTTGGTCCACCATCTTAATGTATCTTTCGGTAACCTGCGTTTAATGATAGCGCTATCGAGTGTGTGAAGATTTGGATCTATATCATATACAAGTGCCATCATACCCAAGGGCACTCGTTTGGAAATATCTATACCAATCCACTCGTTAAGTTTTTGTGTATAGTTAATAACGCCTGCTTGGAACAGAGCCATAGCATCAGTAGGAATGAAGGGAATAACCAAGTGAGTAGCATGGTCTCTAAGCTCCTTTATCTTTTCAATGTTAAGCCTAACTGGATCATCCGCTGATGTGAACACACGGTTAAGACAGTCATCAAGGCTTAAACTCCTTCGAGGTTGGTTTCTCTTTTTCCGATAGAAGATTTTTCGTTTTTCTAGTAGTAGCTTCGCCTTCAGTAACAATTCCCAAGCATTGCAAAATAAAAATACAAAAGATTCCAGACGGTAGGATATAGAAAGTTTATTGATAACCTCCAATCCTAAAATAAATGCCTCAATACTACTTTCAGTAAGATTTCGCCCTAATTTGGTCATTTATGCTTACCTTTGAAATCTTTTAAAGTCTTTACCTCCCGCTTCTCGTTGCCGAAGATGTCAATGTAAATCACCATGATTTGGTTGGGCGAATTGCCATTCGCCCCTACAATTTTATTTGAATCAAAGCGCACCTCATAGCCGTTCCCTTCGGCTTCGCTCAGAGCATGCTTCTTCAAGTCCTCGGCGTAGAAGACTTCATCTAAGTCAAAGACTTCACCATCAAAATCATAATCAAGCATGACCATAGAGAGGGTCTCAAGGTTAGCGAACTCAAGAGGCTTGCGGGAGATGACCTTGCTTTCAAACTTCTCGATCTTGATGACGCATTCCTTTGTCTTCTGGTTGAAAAGGTCGGCCTTCTTAGGCTTATCAAGAAAGTATTTGCACTCCACCGCCGGCACTTGGATAAAGTCAAAGCCTACGGCATCTACCGTATCGTTGACATCCATCTCGCTAACCGGTTGCTTAATCTTGGTAAATCCCCGGTTGTGGATCTCCTCGATAATGGAATAGGGAATACGGAGGATAAAGTATTTCGTCTTCCCCTTCTCAATGTAGTCTTCAAGGAACTGCACCGAGGCGGCAGGAGCGATGATAAAGAAGCGTCTGCCGATCTTGTCCCCTAAGTATTTATGCAGGTCGTCAATGAAGCCTCTATCCAGTACGGCATCTTTATGCTTCTGGTAGTTGAAGACCATGACGCTGTCCGCTCCCAGGTAGCCGTCCAGTTCAATCTTGGAAATCTTATGCCGCTCATCTCGGCACTGAAAGAGTTTGAGGGCGAAGTCCCGATACTGCTCAAAGGGGAGTTCTTTGATCATCTTGTAGTCATAGAGTCCGGCGTTGTAGAGTGTGAAAGGCTTGCAGGGCTTGCCGTATTTCTTCTTGGGGTTCTCCAAATCCTTGCTCTCAGCGATGTTCAAGAGCCGTTTTTGCATCGTGTAGATAGCAAGTTTCCCGCAGTCCACGCCAATCCACCGCCTGCCTAATTTTTCTGCCACGGCAAGGGTAGTGCCTGAACCGGCAAAGCAGTCAAGCACAAGGTCGCCGGGATTGGAGGAGGCTTTGATAACACGGTGAAGGAGGGCTTCGGGCTTTTGGGTGGGGTAACCGACCTCGGTGCGTTCAATGCCTACGGGATTTATTATTGAGATTTCCCATGTATCAGGCATAGGTACGCCTTTTGTAGGTTCTCCTGTTAAGACAGAGCGTCTAATCCCATCTTCACCAATAACGCTTTTCCATGCTTTGCCTTGAGCGCTTGATTTTTCAGATTTTGGAATGTAGAGATTATTAAAGGTATGTCGTCCGGCGTTCCTCCCATAAAAGAGAATGCAATCGTGATTTCTTGCAAAAAGATTAGTTGCGATATTCCAGCGTCTATAATACCAGACTATTTCATTTAGGAAATTCTGTTCCCCGAAAACCTCATCCATTATCGTTTTAACGTAATGCCCCTTCTTCCAATCCAAATGTACATAGATACTCCCATCCTCGCTCAACAAATCCCGCAGGAAGACCAGTCGCTTCCTCAAAAACTCCAGAAACCTTGCCCCGGCAATCTTATCCTGATATGCCTTCTGATCCTGGCTCCCTCTGAATTCTTGCCTCGAAGCAAACGGCGGATCAATGTAGACCAGCCTCACCCCTGGCGTCCCATCAGAGTTCTTCAATTTACCTTCCTGCTTCATCTGCAAGAGAGTTTTAAGCACCTGAAGGTTATCGCCGAAGATGAGCATGTTCGTCCACCCCCCTTCTTTTCCCCCCTTATTAAGGGGGGAATTAAAAGGGGGGTTGCCATTTCGGAAGGTCTTGACCCTCTGCAATGGCACTGCCAGAGTGTCGGCAAGGATGTCCTCCTCCCGTTCTTTGTCGGCGTAAATAAGTTCGTATTCTTTCTTGGTATCAAAGAGGAGAGAATGCTTGAATTGTTCAAGTTGCTGGATAATATTTTCTCTATACTCCTCCGGCAAGGGTTTGCCTTCTTTGAGAAGATTTGTAATTCTGTCGATTTCTGTATCAGTAAGTTTTCTCATTATTCTTCACCATTAATGCTTGATCACGGCATTCTGACTAACGTCAAACCATTGTAAACGTATAACGTTTCAAGTTGTAACGATTGCAAGTTCTTCATCCGAAGGATCCATTGGATTAGTCAGTTTAAATTTAGCAATTTGTTTTTTAATCTGTTATGTATATAACCATATTGCCTGTCTAATTAAAATCACGTTAGCATGAGAAATTATTTTTGTTCCGAAAAATTGGGAATGACTGCTAACTTATCAAATATCATCTAATAGTTTTGCTGCGTGACAGATGGTAACAATTTCAACCAGTTCTTCTTTAAGACGATAAACAATTCTGTAATTGCCATAAATCCTTTCACGAAGGTTTTCATCTCTAAATTCAGGAACAATTCTTCCGACTTTAGGAAATTGAGGGATAGCCTTAATAATTGCGTTGACCTTCTTTGCAAAAAGGGCAGCATAATGTTCAGAATCTCTGCCTATATAGTTGCAAATGTCCTCAAAATTAGCAGCGGCTCTAGGAGACCACTTTATTTTGAAAGCCACTTGGACATCCTTTTTTCAACTTCTTCATGTGGTATGCCCTTCCCCTCATCTAGTTCCTTCAAGCCTGCGTCAACCTGAAGTTTAAAATATAATTCTGCCATAATTTCATCAATAGTGATATTCTCGGGAAGGGAATCTATCATTTTAATAACTTGCTCTTTTATTCCTGCCATTCGATTATTTCCTTGTTTTTAAAAAATATACCAAGAAAATCAATTCTTAGTAACATCTGTAATAACGCCATAACTTGTCCTGTTTAACGGGATGTATTTAATTACTCTTTATCTTTAGCTTATTTAAGTATTTCTGTCCCGAAGGGATTCCTTCGGAATTTTTCATTAGCTATCTTATATTCGTCCGCCAAATGCATGCCATTATGGCTAATAATACAAAATTATTTTCAGGTTTTCAAAAAACAGCGGTCAACTTGAATAAATCAGTCGGGCAAATTTATTTAACCGGATAATAAATTTTCGTCAGCCATTTGTTTGTGTCGGGTTCGGTGGCGGGGTCTGTGATGTAAACTTCCCAGCAAGCACCGGAAATATTTTTGTTGCTCTTCGTAATCCACTCATCGAGTATTTGGTGCGAAGTTGCTAAAGTTTCGTACGAGCCATAATGATAACCAACCACCACCTCGTCGCCCCGGAGTTCTCCGATTTTAATTTTACCGGTCGGTTTTTCAATTCTATCAACAGGAATTGCCGGCTCCATATCGACCTTATCGGGCGAGTAACTGTGGTAGATTGCTAAAACAGGACCCGCTTGCTTAAGTCGGTTCGCTTGTATAAATGCCATCAGTTCACCATATATCTCGCCAAGCTTCTTTGTTATCTCTGCCGGCTTGCAGGTCTCGCGTATGCTGATTATCGTCTGCGGCGGAATTGTTTCGGTGTCAATAATTATAGGGGGTAAACTTTCGCATAATGTTTTTATGTTGTTCAACCCTTTTTCAAAATCACTACCTATCATCGCATCCATCATCAATCCAAAATATTTTGCAAAAGGATTCATCCCTACTTCGGTTTCCATCCGCCATGTTACTTTAATTCCGTCAACAACTTTTTCCAATTTATACATACCTGTTGCAACTCCACTCTCCATAAAATCCATAGATGTTACTACTAATTCGAAAGGTATGCTTTCAGTGATTTTCAGAATTCCGTTTCCAACTTTTGGGTGTGTACTTTCCCATTTGTAAGCTGCCTCATTACCACCGGGAGGACCTTCGTAAGTTAGTTTCATTTCCGGATCAATCTGATGCCAAGGCGACCACTTCTCCCAATTCTTCAAAGTATTTATTTCGTTGAAGATTACCGGAGCTGTTGAATTGATAACTATGCTTCTTTCGACAACAACTTTGGAAGGAAGGAAGAACGAAACCACAACAAATACCACAACAATAATTAAAACTGTTAGCCCAAAAATTTTTAAGAATTTCATATAACCCTCGTTTTTTGTTATGTAAAATTAAAAAGATTAAATTCGAAATACAAGTTTTTGCATTTATCAGGAAATTACTTTAATTTAGTGCAAATTTATAAAAAAAATGGAGAAAAAAATGACAACAATAGTAGATGTTTTTGCAAGAGAAATATTAGATTCACGCGGAAATCCGACAATTGAAGTGGATGTAATACTCGAAAACGGTGTTTTAGGAAGAGCGGCAGTTCCAAGTGGTGCATCGACAGGTGAACACGAAGCCGTGGAATTACGCGATGGCGAGAAGATGCGTTATAACGGAAAAGGTGTTCTAAAAGCAGTTGAGAATGTAAACGAAACAATCGCTGATGAAATTATAGGATTTGATGCGCTCGACCAGGTTGGTATCGATGAGATGCTGATTAATTTAGATAATACCGACAACAAAAGTAAACTTGGAGCTAATGCAATATTAGGTGTATCGCTTGCATCTGCAAAAGCTGCAGCAAATGCTTTGGATATTCCGCTTTACAGACACATCGGCGGGGTAAATGCACGCGTGTTGCCGGTTCCGTTGATGAATATTTTAAACGGAGGTAAACACGCCGACAATAATGTTGATGTACAAGAATTCATGATTGTGCCTGTCGAAGCTGAATCGTTCGCAGAAGCATTGCGAATGGGGACAGAAGTTTTCCACTCGTTGAAATCTGTTTTGAGCAAGAAGGGCTACAACACATCGGTCGGCGACGAAGGAGGATTTGCACCAAATTTAAAATCGAATGATGAAGCTATCGAAGTAATTTTGGAAGCTATCGAGAAAGCAAAATACAAAGCTGGCAAAGATATTTATCTTGCACTCGATGTTGCGTCGAGCGAGATGTATCAAAAAGGAAAGTATGTTTTTTACAAATCGGATAAGTCGGCTAAATCGGCTGAGCAGATGGTCAAGTTCTATGAGAAGTGGGTGAAGCAATATCCGATCATTTCGATAGAAGACGGAATGGCTGAAGACGATTGGAAAGGTTGGAAAATTATGACCGAAGCTCTCGGCGATAAAATTCAGATAGTTGGCGACGATTTGTTTGTAACCAACACCGCAAGATTATCGCGTGGAATAGATGAAGGAATTGCAAATTCGATACTTATCAAAGTAAATCAGATTGGAACTCTAACCGAAACATT
>CAMTVZ010000146.1:0-2251 GCA_947085285.1 uncultured Ignavibacteriota bacterium | reverse complement strand
GTCCCGCGTTTCGCGGGACTCCTCGCAATGACAATTTGCTTACTTTTTTGTCAGCCTCATTTAGACACAACTGCTAACCAATAACTAACAACACCATCCCCACCTTAGCATCATTGATGATGCTTCCGTTATCAGCGTCAGCATTTATGCTGATGCGAGGTTATGTTGCCACAAATAACACGAATAACACTAACAAACGCCAACTCACAACTGCTAACATAATCACCATCTTGCATCATTTATTTCCGTTACCAGCGTCATCTTGCATCTTATTAAACACGGCGTTATATTATTTCTGGTAGAATGAGAAAGATAGTTGACGATGAAACAATTAGTTGATGAACCTGCCCGACGTTCAGGCGGGTTAAAAATAACATACAGCGACCTCCTATCGCTTGGCGAGTCGAACCAAAAAATGGAACTATTCGATGGAGAATTTATTATGAGCGCAATGCCAACACCGCTTCATCAAAACGTTTTAATAAATTTAGGTGCAATACTGCGGAATTATGTTATCCAAAAAAATCTGGGGAAAGTATTTGCTTCTGTTGACGTGTATTTATCTGAATATACAGTCTTACAGCCCGATATCTGCTTCGTCTCGAACGAGCGCACATCTATTAATGATGGCAAAAAATTTAATGGTATGCCCGATTTAGTAGTTGAAATACTTTCAGAATCAACTGAACAGCGCGACCGCACATTTAAATTCCGCGAGTATGCTATTGGCGGCGCAAAAGAATACTGGATGGTATCGCCCGAAAAAAAAGAAATTGAAGTTTATCAAAACACCCAACGTGGTTTCCAACTCGTAAAGATATTTAAACCGACCGATATTTTAAACTCACCCTTGCTAAACGAAATTAACATTAACGTAACTGCAGTTTTTGAATGAGAGTTAATAACCCCCAACTGCTAACCGCTAACTGCCAACCGCCAACTGTTAACCATCAATACCATCCCCACCTTAGCATCATTGATGATGCTTCGTTTATCAGCGTCAGCATTTATACTGATGCGAGGCTATCGGGACGGAAAAACGCGAAATTGACGCCTGCCTGCCGCAGGCAGGGATATACACGTATTATTATCTGTTCTTATCCGTTGAATCTGTGTTCATCTCCCAACGGGATGCTTCGCACGTGTTCTATTTCCTATTTTTCAGAAGTTTCTAATAACATAATTACCATTTTAGCATCATTGATGATGCTTCGTTTATCAACCTCAGCATTTATGCTGATGCGAGGTTAGGTTGTCACTAATAACACGAATAACACTAACAACCGCCAACTCACAACTGCTAACATAATCACCATCTTGCATCATTTATTTCCGTTACCAGCGTCATCTTGCATCTTATTAAACACGGCGTTATATTGATATAGCTTTATTGTAAAACGACTATCAAAAAACATAATACACAGATAACCACTCAATAGTGAAATCTAAAAACCTGAAATCCGTTATATGCCAGCTCGTAAAACAAAGAAACCTGTGAAAACTGAAAACCTTATTATGATAGAACCATGACAATTAACATCAAAAACTCAAAGCTCATAAATAGATGAATACGCAACGCGAAATAGAAATAATCAACATGATAAAATCGGTCTGCCGACAAAAACGACAGTTGTTAATAAATAAGCGCGTTATTCTTTTTGGTTCGAGAGCAAGCGGGCAAAATAAGAAACGCTCCGACTTCGACATCGGAATACTTGGTGAAAAAGCATTGAACATTGCAGACTTTTACAAACTGAAAGACGCTTTGGACGAACTGCCTACTTTATACACAATCGACTTAGTTGATTTGAACAAAGTCTCTGAGTCATTCAGAGATGAAGCATTAAAAAACTACTCGTTGCTATATGCCTAAATTTGAGCTGCTTTTAAATGATTATCAAACGGCAGTTACACAACTTGAGAATGCTTTAATAGAAAAAACGGATGACCAACTAAAACAAGCCGGCTGCATTCAATATTTTGAGTTTTGCTTTGAACTTGCTTGGAAAACCGTTAAAGCATTTTTTGAGTATAAAGGAATGATCGACTGCAATTCACCAAGAGACTGTATGAAGTTAGCATTTAAAGCGGACTTAATTAATGACGAAAACATCTGGATTGAAATGCTCGAAAATAGAAATATGACTGTTCATACTTACAGCATTGAAACTGCTTTAGATGTGTATAAAAGTTTGCCCGCTTATCTCGTTGAAATGAAAAACTTAATATCAAATATACAACAACAAAGATC
>CAMTVZ010000145.1:0-10007 GCA_947085285.1 uncultured Ignavibacteriota bacterium | reverse complement strand
CCGTCGAACGACGGATTCACTACGAAAATCAGGTTTGCTACCGAACGAATCTCCAAAGGAGTGAGTGAGGTAGTCCCGCTAATTAGATATAATTTGAAAGCGGGAAATCGGATGCCTGTCCGACGTTTCCAATTTAAGCCGATTAGGCGGATAGTACTTGCCCGCCGAAGTTCCGAAATCATTCGGAACGTAGTCGGGGAATAGTCCCGCCTTCGGCACTCAGTTTAATCATAGTAGCCTTCGTCGGGCAAGCCCGCTCATTCTAATTTTATCTCGTAAGATTCCGAAATCAAACTAGTCATCCACCGATTCCCCCTTCGACAGATGGGTTTATAGTAAGTCGGATGTGAACAAAATCCAACCTACATTTTATTTGACTTTAAAATAAATTTTCCTCATATTCCAAATGGAAAAAAGAAGGACAATACTTTTGAGAATTAAATTAACCCTGAAAACTTCAGAAAAGAATTCTGCGATCCCGATAAACTACCAGTATCCCCTTTCGGCTGCGATTTATAAGATATTGAATATCGCCGAACCTCAATTCGCTGAATTACTTCATAGCAAGGGTTATCCAACGATTCACAATCGAAGATTTAAATATTTTACTTTCTCAAAAATATTCTTTCGCAATCCTGCTTCTATTTCAAACAACAAACTAATATTACAAGAAAACGAACGACCACAACTGTTAATATCCTCACCATTAGACGAATCGTTCATACAAAATTTTGTTATCGGAATATTCGAATCGCAGGAACTACCAATAGGTTTAAAGGGAGTAAGCCACACAGTTTTTAAAATCGAGCAAGTCGAAGTACTCCCCGAGCCGGAAATTAACAACGAGGTAAAATGTAAAGCACTCGGACCGATTAGTGTTTCGATATTAGGGGAAAATAAATATCCTGATTATCTTAAGGCGCTCGACAGTAAACTGCCCGATGCTGTAAGAGAAAATCTTTTATGGAAGTATAAAACTTTATACGAAACTGAACCAAGTGATAACGAAATTAGATTTGAGGTAGATAAAGAATATATACAAAATAAAGGAGGCGAAAATAATGTATCGAAGCTTATTAAAATAAAAGAAGGCGAACCAGAAGAAACTAACGTTAGGGGTTTCATAACTCCGTTCGTCCTTAGGGGTTCCACAAAATTAATTAAGTTAGCTTACCAATGTGGCATCGGCGAGAAAAATTCGATGGGTTTTGGAATGTTCGAAATAGTTAATAATTAAAATATGAAACCGAAAAAGCTGGTATTTATAGGAATAGTCGGAATGTCGCCACAGGTAATTACAGAAACTTTATATGCCTTGATGGTTCAACAAAAAAAAACCGTTTCTGAAATCGTATTATTAACGACTGCCGAAGGTAAAGCAAAACTTGTAGAGCTCGATTTCGTTTCACAACTAAAGTCGATGTGTAAAGCATACAATCTCGAATGCCCAAAATTTGAACTTGAGAAAGATGTACTTGTTGCAAAGGAAGAAACAGTTGAGTTATCTGATATAAGAACAGACCGTGATAATCAACTTTTTCCAAACATGATTATGGATCTTATAAGAAATAAAACAAATGATAATAATACACGTTTGCATTGCTCAATCGCCGGTGGTAGAAAAACTATGAGCATTGCTATGGCTTATGCCCTATCCTTATTTGGCCGTAAAGATGATAAACTATCTCATGTATTAGTAAGTAAAGAGTTCGAGAATTCTAAGAAGTTTTATCCAGAAAATAAGTCAGAAGATAAACAGATTGTTCTGGCGAATGTTCCTTTTGTTCGCCTCCGCGAAAAGCTACCCTTGTTAAAAGAGTATCCACGGGCTACATATACTGAGTTTGTATCGTTAACACAGCAAGAAATTAACAATATGGTTGTGCTTCCACAACTTATAGTTGATAGGTCGAATCATACAATCGAAATAGCTGGAAAAAAAATAACACTGCCACCTTTCAATTTTGCGGTGTATAATTTTTTTTTAGAAAAAGGCACGTTTGTACGTGGTGAAAAATATTTGAACCAGAAAGATGCTGAACTTTTATGGAAAATTTATAATCAATATGCAGTTTCGAAAGGGCACATCGAAAAAGCAAAGGCAACGTGGTTCAAAAATCAAAGAGTAGAAATTGGAGTGTTGGTTAAATCTATTTCGCAAATAAAACGTCGTATGCGTTCAACATTTACCGATTTTCCTTGGATAGACAACTACATAATATCGACAAGAGGGACGTATGGCGTAAAAGAGTACGGTATTTTAATTGAGAAATCAAAAATAATTTCGAAGTAAAAAAGAATATTCTGAGAACGTTCTTTTCGTTGAATAAAAAGTATTAATAAATTAAATTAGTAGTAGTAAATTAAAAATAAATTAGAACAAACAATAATTGATATGACACAAGAAGAAAAAGTATTACTACTCGGTGCATTGTTTCACGATATTGGGAAGTTTGTGCAGAGATGTACTGATAAAACGAAATCGCATCCTTCGAAAGGTATTGAATTAGTCGAAGAAGTTAGTAATGAGCTTATTAATATTTTAGAAAGCGACGAAAATTTCAATCAATTTAAGCAAATAATTTCAACGCACCATAACCCTCAGACTGAACTTTCAAAGTACTGCCGAGAGGCGGATCATATATCTGCGAGTGAGAGAGTTAATAAAGAAGAGAACGAAGAGGGTGGAACTGATTGGAATAATAACTTCCTTTGTTCCCTTTTCACTAAGATAAAATTGTGCTCTAACCAGGATACAAAACCAAAGTATTACAGACACGAGCAATTAACTAAGGAAAATTACAACGCATTAATTCCAGATTATGACGAGGATGATGATAATGCTTTAAGATATAAATATACTCAAGTAAATTTAGTTGAATTTAAAACGCAATTAAAAACTATACTTTCATTTTACAGAAACAAAGATGATTTCAATACACTGATAAGCTTATTACTAGTGTTATTTGAAAAATGGCTTTGGTGCGTTCCTGATTTTACGGGCAGTCCGCAAACTGATATTTCATTGTATAATCATTTAAAAGACGTTGCTGGATTAAGTCATGCAATCTACAAAACACATAAGGATAATCCAGAGGATAGAACCTTAAATATTGTAATTGGCGATATACCTGGCATTCAAGACTATATATTCGATGTGGTATTTAAGAAACCTGCAAAGATATTAAGGGGACGGTCAATCTTTATACAAGTTCTTGCAAGAAATTTTGCTTCAAAATTTCTTGAAAAGTTTGGTTTAACAGAATGCAATCTTATTATGCTCGCTGGCGGAAAGTTTTACATAATCGCTCCGAACACAAATGATTTCAAGGATTGTTATAATAAAGCCCGAATAGATATAGAAAATTATCTTGCTAAAACATTCAACTATGAGATGAGCTTTGTAGCAGGATATGAAAACTTTAATTGGGAAAAATTGAAGAAACGAGAAATCACCTTCGGTGAAATAATTGACAAAGCCACTGAGAACCTTAATTCCAACAAATCGCATCTCTTTAAAAACTTTTTGTTTGCAAACGGCGCTCTGCAAGAGAACAATTTTATTTTACCCGAAGATTATATTGAATCAAAAGATGGTGATTCAAATAACATCAAGTGCAGAGTGACAGACAAACCGATACGAAAAGGAAGAGAGGGAAAAATACCGGATGGAAACGGCAAGTATGTGCAAGTCGATAAACAAGTTGAATTGGAATACAAAATCGGCGACGAGGTTGTTGACAGCAACCTATTTTTAGAATTGACTGAGAATAAACTTGATATAAACAGAATCTATACAATAGAAAATGCTCCAATTAGCTCAGAAAAACCAAAAGTTTTAATTAATCCACAGCTTGATGAACTATTAAAAGATGATAACAAAAAGAAAGATATTTTAAGGAACACTCTCTTTCTTGAAGTCGCAAATTATGCAAGTACTGAAAAAGAAAAGAAAGATGTGATGGATTTTGAAACAATGTCCAAACAGAATGATGGTGCAGAATACCTTACTCTGATTAAAGGTGATATTGATAATCTCGGCTTAATTATGGCTTATGGGTTAGCAAGAGATAAAAACGATCTGAAAAACATCGATGATGAAAGAGACTTAACAGCAATATCAAGAACAACTACTCTGAGCAATCACTTGAAATATTTCTTCAGCTTCTTTATGAATGGATTTCTAAAAGAATGGGAATTAAGTAAACAAAAAGAAATGGAAGGAAAAGCAAAAATAGATAATCCTAACATATCAGAAGAAGAACTTAAGAAAGTTAAAAATGAAAACAGAATTTACACTGTTTTTGCGGGGGGCGACGACTTGATGATCATTTGTCCACATTCATCATCGTTAAAATTACTAAAGAGGTTTAACGAGCAGTTTAATGAATTTGCCTGCTCAAACAGCGAAGTTCATATCTCGTACTCACTGACGAACTTTAAACACGATACGCCAATAAGAATTGTTGCTGCAATGGCTGAGGAAAATCAGAAGGAAGCAAAGAAAAAGTTTAAGAGCAAGCAGAAACCGGATGAAATGCTAAACCATGCAAGCTGTTTAAATGATGAAAACGATAAAGCCGGTACTTATTTATTCGAAACAGTTATTAAAAATAAAAGACATGAAGATTTAATTATTGAGAAAGAACGATTAGCGAAATGGGTTGAGGACAACAATAATCCTGTAACCATGGGAACAATACAAAACCTTTTACAAATCGCCGAGTTGATGAAAGCATACAGAGAAAAGAATGATACCTCGAAATTGATATGGCACCCAATGCTGACTTACTACATTAACCGTAATATCAAAGGCAAAAAGAAAACTGACCCTGAAGTCGAAGCATTTTTTAATAAAGCATTGAATATATATAAAGACGATGAAGCCAAACAACTTGAAGATATTCTTTATCCCGTTTTGTGCGAAACAATATATAAACTTAGAAAATAAATAAAAGGAGTTAAGTTATGGAAGATCCAAAGAAAAACGAAATATTGATATCTGATTTCTTTCAGCAAGGAGTTCTCGACAAGAGACTCATATACGATAAAGAAGATCAAAATAATGTAAAGAAATTAGGTGAATTATTTTTTGAAACATTAGAGGTGGAATATATTGATAAGCGTTCTGGTAAAAAGAGAAAAAATAAAATTAACGCATCTCTTAGCGTAAATCAAATTAGAAAATACTACGATTCATTTCTAAAAATTTACCATGCTCAAGTAAATGAAGAAACAAAAAAAATTCAATTACTAATGCTAAAAGCAAATTCTGAATACTCTGCTGAAAGGTTAAGCACTTTTCGGTTTGGAATGTTTATGAATAATCGTATTAACATCGTGATAAAAAAGTCTGGCGAAGAGTTTCAAAAATATCTCGATGCTTTCAAACTTCACTTTGAAGCCTTAGTTGGTTATTATCCAAGGGGCAAAAACAATTTAGAAAGGATATAAGTATGAAAATCAACAAGAAAAAAATGCATTTACAAATTACAGTGGAAACTGGATTACACATTGGCAGTGGTGACGATAAGGTCCAGATTGGCGGTGTTGATAGTGCCGTTATTAAAGATCCGATAAACAAGCTTCCCTATATTCCTGGAAGTTCATTAAAAGGTAAGCTCAGATGTTTATTAGAAACAGAAGGAAATTATCCGGATGGCGAGTTAAATGAAAAATTAAATAAATACTTTGGAGTTAATGTTACTTACAAAAACAAAATGGATAATGAAAACAAAGAGAGAAAAAAGAAAAATGAAGAAGAAATAGAATATCAAACACCTACGAGGTTGGTTTTTAGAGATTTACTCTTAAGCGATAATTTCAAAAAAGAATTCATTGAGGGTAAAAAAACTACAGAATTCAAGACCGAGATAGTAATTGATAGGAAAAAGGGTACAGCAAAAGATGGCGGACTGCGAACAATTGAAAGAATACCACCTACCGTTGTTTTCGAAGGGGATGTATTGATCAGATACACGGATGAAGATGAGTTAAAAGATATTGAAAGAGTATTAAAACAAGGATTAGACCTTTTAGAAAATGATTATTTAGGCGGCTCTGGTAGTCGTGGATATGGCGCAGTATCATATAAGTTAGAATAAACATTTTAGTAATTATATGCTCAGATTAAATTTTACAACTGTAACACCATTACATATTGGCAATGGTGAGCAACTTGGTTACGGAATTGATTACATAATCAAAAACAATTTTGTCTATAGGCTCAATCCACAAAAAGTTGCAACACTTTTTGCAGAAAAACATCTTGTTGATTTTCGCCGAGATTATTCTTTTAAAGATGTTATTGAATTAATTCAGAAGCATTATAACTTGTTAAATGAAAACCATTCAAGTTATAAGGTAAAGGCATCACAATCCTTCGTTGAACAAATAAATAATGAACGAGCAATTGGAAGAAAATACTTTGGCGAATTTATTAACTCAAATGGAAATTTCTATATTCCAGCAAGCTCAGTAAAAGGGGCGTTACTTACCGTATTAAATTTGAATCAGTTAGGGATTTCAACTGAAGATCCTAAAATCGTTGATAAAGTTGTTTTTACAGATTCGGACTACATTACTTCGAATAATTTTGAAGTCTATCTTACAAATAATAGACCACCTAAAGTAAGTTTATTATGTCTGAAAGAAGGTGTGAATTTTTCGCTTACACTTAGAAAAACTGGATCACTGAATAAAGAACAAATGAGAAAATGCTTAGAAGTATATTCTCACACCCAAATTGAATTAGCAAAAAAATATGTTATTAAATACAAAAGTAAACCAGGTCAACGACCTAAGGGAGCAGACATTTATTTTGAGGCACTTAACGAGATATCTAAATTGTCTTTAACAAAAAATGAATACTTAATCAATATTGGTTTTGGTGGTGGTAGTTGGTTTAAGGTTTTTAAAAATATAGTACCTAAGTTTCCAAGTAAAAGTCCTAATAGAGAAAGGCGTGGAAAAGATGAAGAAGCCCACACATCTGTTTCATTTAATTTTAATGGACGAACAGATCATATCGGTTGGTGTAAATTAAAAATTGAAGAAGTTTAACTTATGCCCATAATCAAAAAACTATCGTTAAGACTCAAATCAGGATTATTATCTGAGTTACAGTCGGATACTATCCTCGGCCATTTTTGCTGGCGGCTGAAAGATAAATTCGGTGAAGATAAATTGAAAGAGTTTATTTCTCCTTATTTCAATAATAATCCTGTATTCACAATCTCGAACTCATTTTTTGAAAAAGACTTCATCGAGACAAAGACAAAGAAAGTATTGCGCACAGAAATATTCTTTCCAAAACCGATGCTCCATATTAAATCGGGCGAGACCGGAAAAACTAAGAAAGACAAAATGATCGGTTTCCTTATCAACAAGGAAATGAAATCAAAAAATTATCTAACACTTTCTCAGTTTAACCTTGTATTAAATGGGAAGATTGACGAACTGTATAACAAGCTGTTAGCAGACGATATCGAGTATCCAAAATTTCAATCGAACCTGAGAGTAAGTGTGGAAATCGATAGGCAATCATTCTCAAGTAAAGAAGGTCAGCTATTCAGTTATAATCCTAAACATCTTGATGAAAACACAAGAATTATATTTTTCGTTAAGATATTTAATGAGAAAGCATTTACGGATTTCGATTGTGAGAATGTTTTAAAAGATGTATTCGAAGTTGGTTTCGGCAAAAAAAAGTCGAGCGGTTATGGACAGTTTGAGGTAATATCGTTCAATGATTTTACTGCATTTGAAGAACCCGAAGAAGCCAACGGTTTTATTACACTAAGCAATTATCTTCCTTCATCTGAGGATGGGATTACGGATGACAGCAAGTACGATTTTCTTGTTAAGTATGGAAAGCTTGGCGAAGAGTTATCACTTTCGGAAAAACCATTTAAAAAGCCGATAATTATGTTTACACCGGGAAGCTGTTTTATTTCAAACAAGAAAAAAGATCATTACGGTAGGACTACACGGATAAGCGAAATTTCTGAGTTCAAACCGGAAGCCATACAATTCGGCACCCCATTTACTCTCAAATTTAAAATATAAGGATTGATTAGATGACTACACTCATTAATTTAATTGGAGAACAACCTATACCTAATTTATTACCGGTTTTATACTATAAGCCGGATGAAACAAAAATACTTTATTCTTCCACGACTGCAAAAACTGCCCAGAGGATAGAAAGATTAGTCCCCAATTGCACAAAACATGAAATTGAGCCGTATAACATTCAGGATATTAAAAGTTCAGTTTATCGAATACTGGCTGATGGAAGAAATTATATCTTCAATATTACTGGTGGCACTAAAATAATGTCGGTAGCATTATATCAAGTAGCTATCGAAAGAAAAGCCGATTTTATTTATTTACAAAGTGAAGGTAACCAAACTATTTTATTCAGTTACAAAGTGGGCTTGAATAATGAGATTCTAAAAGAAAAGCTAATTCTTCCCGAACTTATTAACGTACATTTGTACTTGAAAGCTCACTTGCCCGATTATACGACTTCTCAAACTTATGATAATTCTAAAGGTTCTGGATTCTTATATGAAAAAACTATAACAGATCTATTATCAAAAAATGGTTTTGAAGTTTTATCTAATGTCCGACCAAAGGGCGAGGGAAACCAGCTTGAAATTGATGTCGTCTTGCGTTTAAAAGGAACAAACAATGTAGGAATTGCAGAAGTAAAGTTAGGCGATAAACAAGAAGCAGGTCCTAAAAAGGGGATTGACCAATTGGCCCTTGCCGGACAAAGAGAATACTTAGGAACTTATACAAGTAGATTTTTAATTACTTCAAGAGAATTATCCCCGCGCATTAAAGAACTTGCAATCGCACATAAAATAATTATTGTTGATGGGATAGAAGAAAACAGGAATAATTCAGATTTAACAACTGAAGCAAAACAGAAATTAATAAAAAGAATACACGAAAAACTTTCTTAAACTATCTCATTACCCATCCGTTAATTGGAAGACCAACATATAATGTTATCAATCAATATTTATTAAACAATTACAATAGGTTTTAATATGTTTATACTCATCGGAGTTCTTGCGGTTGCATCTATTGTATTAACAGTGCTTTATTATTTTGTTTTTAGAAAGACGCATAAGGCGATATCCTTTATAATTCTTATTGGTATATCTTTAGCCCTTATATTAACGAAGTTTATGCACCTCATTTTATCAGCCATCTTTGTTTTTGGTATCGGACTTTTTCTAATAAAATTTGCTGAATCTCAAAAAGTTAAAAGGGCAAATGTAAATCCAAGAAATTAGGAAAATATGCTCCTCAATCTATCAAACCATTCTCTAAAAAATTGGAATGAAAATCAGCTTAATACTGCTAAAAAGTTGTTTGGCAGTGTTTCGGATTTGCTATTTCCGCAAATTCCACCTGAGGCCGATGAGAACTATATTACTTCACTTGCTAAAAAGTATTGTGATAAATGTCTGAATATTCTTTCCCGATCAAATGATAAGAACAACGCGGTGCATATTATGGGTGAAATGACTTTCACTTTTGCTCTGGTTGATTTGCTATTAAAACACAACATAATCTGCGTTGCTTCTACTACAGAAAGAAACACTATCGAAATAAATGGCAAAAAAGTATCAGAATTTCGATTTGTAAGGTTTAGAAGATATATTAATAACAGAGCGGAATAAGAATAAGTCGTCGTTCCCCTAAGGATTTTGCACTATTGGGGGTTGACGACTAAACTTTAGATAAAATTTGCAAATTTTTTTTTATGTAAGTTTATACAGGTTTGAATCGGACTAAGATAGAATTGTCCCGACTACGGCACTCAGTTTAATCATAGTAGCCTTCGTCGGGCAAGCCCGCTATTTCTGAAATTGAACAGAGTGGGAGCGGGATCTCCATTAATCCGTCGAACGACGGATTCACTACGAAAATCGAGTTTGCTACCGAACGAATCTCCAAAGGAGTGAGTGAGGTAGTCCCGCTAATTAGAT
>CAMTVZ010000144.1:0-6485 GCA_947085285.1 uncultured Ignavibacteriota bacterium | reverse complement strand
TTGAAAATTCTTGACTGTCGAGATTGGCAGAATACCCTACCCGAAAAAATGACCAATGCTGTTTATACGGAAGAAGAATTATTACAACGAATCGGCAATAATAAGAGAATAAATCCGGCATACAAAAATAACATACCATTAGACGAAAGGATACTTCGCCATATCGAATTTATTTTTAAAGCAATCGAAATAGAAAGTAGCCGAACAACTTCCGACAAGATGTTAGAATACAACGGAAAAATTTATGAAGCCTTAACGGATTCGTCGAAGAAGTTATTAGAAAATACACTCGATAAAACTTATTCAATTACTCAACTCGAAAAATATGCTAAATGCCCATTCAAATATTTTGCCGATAATATTTTACGTCTCAATGTTTCAAAAGAATTGGAAGAGGGAATTACTCCAATTGAGAAAGGAAGTATTTTACACGAAGTTTTATTCCAATTTTATATTAACCGCCGCAAACAAAACTTACCTCCTCTTTTTGAATGCAACGAAGATGAATTCAACGAAGCTGTAAAGAATCTTATAGATTTAACACGAACAAGATTAGACTCGCTTGAAACAACCGACTTGTTATACTTTTTAGAGAAGGAATTAATTCTAGGAGTTGGGAATCGCAAGGGAATAATTCAAGAATTTTTAGAAGCAGAAAAAAAACGGAAACTTAATGTAGTACCTGCCTATTTTGAAGTAGCATTTGGCAGCCGTGTAGGCAGTGCAAATCTTACCGACCCTGAATTATCCAAAAAAGAACCTGTATTGGTGGGTAATATTAAAGTTCGGGGTAAAATCGACAGAGTTGAAGTTGGCGACGAATTCTTCTCTGTTGTAGATTACAAAACTGGAAGCAAGTTCGATGATTTTGCCGATATCGAATCGGGTCTTGCTTTACAGTTACCAATTTATTTATTTGCAGTAGAAAAAATTTTATCTGAACAGAATAAACAACTGAAACCAGCGGCGGCTATTTATTACGGATTGAAAATTCCTGTAACAGAAAAAGTTGCTCTCGCAAATTCAGAGTTAAAAAATAAAGCATACATACATACACAGAAACAAGCAGCTGTATTGGAAAACGAAACTGAACTTCGCCAGATTATAACAAAATCAATATCATATGTGAACGAATATGTAAAGTCGATATCTAAAGGTGAATTTCAAATCACCACACAAGAAAAAATGAAGAAAGCTTGTAATTATTGCAGTTTTGATATGATTTGTAGAAAACAGAACAGAAATTCTTTAGATGATTAAATTGATTACTGATGTTAGTAGCCCAGAATATTGGGAATATAGATATAAACATAGAACCGACGATTGGGATTTAGGCAAATCGACGCCAGTATTCGAGGAGTTGCTCGAATCGGGGAAATTAGGAGATGCCGGCAAAATTGTAGTTGTAGGTTGCGGCAAAGGGCACGATGCTGTGCTATTTGCAAAACAAAATTACTTAGTAACCGCAATCGACTTTTCGGCGAGTGCGATAAGGGAAACCCGACGACTTGCAAAAAGAGCAAAGACTCATGTCGAAACAATCGAGGCTAATGTTTTTGAATTACCCGGTAAATTATTACACAAGTTCGATTACGTATTAGAGTATGTTACATACTGCGCCATCGATCCCCAACGAAGGATAGAATTTCTAGATAATATTCAACGGATGCTTAAACCGGGGGGAATATTGATTGGACTTTTTTTCCCGATTGATAAACGAGATGGCGGACCACCATTTGCTGTAGATATTAAACAAATAGAATCACATCTATCAAAAACATTTAAGCTTATTCATTCAGAGATTCCAAAATCTTCAGTTAAACCGAGGCTCGGCAAAGAAATGCTAATGTTATGGAAGAAAATATAAATAACGCAGTTAAACTTAATTAACAAACAAATAAACGAGGAGATTCGATTATGTTAAAATTAAGAACCCTGTTTGATAAAATGATGTCGGTAAATTCAGATAAAGTGTTAAGTGTTTATCTTGACACCGATCCGACAGTAATCGGAAGGAATAGAACGGCAGCACTAATTTGGTTAAAAGATTCCTTAAAATCTATTCGCAACGATTTACCTGCGAGTCAACTAAAATATTTTGAAAAAATTCATACAAATATTTTAGAGGAAGTAGAAAATCGTATCTCGGATGGGAAATCGCTAATTCTTTTTGCGGGGCTCGATTTTTTAGAATCGGCTCATCCACAAATTAAAGTTACCAACGAAGCTTGGTGGGGCAAACCAAGCCTTGGGCAACTCGATTGGATATTAGAAGAATACCGCAATTTTGGTATTATTAAAGTAGCATCCGAACAAATTCATTATTACATAATTGGTTTTAATGAAGTAATTAAAGAATGGAAGGAAACCATCTCGTCGGATACCCTTGCCTGGCAAAGTAAACATATGCCTCCTGAAAATATTATGCGCGAAAAAGCTATACCGGGGCTGCGTGGAGGTGATACTAAAGAAATTGTAGAACGCCACATAAACGAAGAAGTTCAAAAATTCTGGAAACACTGCACTCTCTCCATCGAAGCTATGAAAAAGCAGTTCCACGTAAACGATATTGTTTTATCAGGATTAGATTCACAAACCGATATATTCCATAAGTGTATTAATTCAAACGAAATTAACATAGTTGGAAAAATTCAGTTAGCTCGCGAATCTTCCATCAAAGAAATTATCGCATCAGCTCAAGCAATTGTCCAACAATTTGAACGCACAAGAGAACAAAAATTAATCAACGAAATTATAGAAAGAGCGCCTACTAATACTTCGGCCAGTTTAGGAATTAAAAAAGTTCTTAAATTAATTCAGGAAGGTCGTGCAAGTATTGTTGCAATAACCAATGGCTCGGATAAAATATTAGTAGAATGCCACGACTGTGGTTACGTGATGACTAAAGATGCCAAAGAATGCCAGCAGTGTAGTTCAAAAAAATTGCGTGTAGGTTCATTGAAAACTCTACTCCCACCACTACTTCGCAAATATAAAACACCATTAAATATTGTATCGGATAAAGTCTCAGAAATTTTTAACAAACAAGGCATTGGCGCACTTTGGCGCTATTAAACAATAACAAAATAGGAAAATATGAAACTAAAACGAATAGGTATATTAACAGGGGGCGGCGATTGCCCCGGATTGAATGCAGTTATACGAAGCATCGCTAAACCGGCGATGAATTTTTTCAACGTGAGAGTAATTGGTATCCTCGATGGCTTCGAAGGACTCGTCGAAGGAAGAATGCGCGAATTAACTCCGGCCGACGTTACCGGAATTATTAACGTTGGTGGAACTATACTCGGCACCTCTAATAAAGGTAACCCTTTTCAATATCCAGTCGAAGGTCCAACAGGTGTCCGAATTATCGACGCATCAAATCAAGCTCTCGAACACTACAGAAACTGGAAGCTCGATGTTTTGTTCGCTATAGGTGGCGATGGAACAATGCACATCTCCAATAAATTCTCTCAGATAGGGATGAATGTTATAGGCATTCCAAAAACTATAGACAACGATTTAGATGCAACCGATATTACATTCGGACACGATTCTGCACGAGCAGTGGCTACCGAAGCTGTCGACCGTTTACAGACTACCGCATCATCACATCATAGAGTAATGGTTGTAGAAACGATGGGAAGATATGCTGGATGGATAGCTCTTGGCGCCGGCGTTGCAGGTGGAGCCGATATTATTTTAATACCTGAAATTCCTTTCCATTGGGAAAAAATTTATCAAGCAGTTTTACAGCGAAGTAAAGGGGCTAAGTTCAGTATTGTTTGTGTTGCCGAAGGTGCCAAACCCGCCGATGGCGAAATTGTAGTAAAAGAATTGGATAAAAAACGAACCGACCCCGTCCGATTAGGTGGTATCGGGGAATTGGTTGGACAAAAAATCAGCGAAGAAACTGGACTCGAAACACGTGTAACAGTATTAGGACACGTTCAACGAGGTGGCAGCCCGACGCCATACGACAGGATTCTCGGAACTCGTTTTGGCGCAACAGCTTTACAGGCAGCCTCCGATGGAAAATTTGGAGTTATGGTTAGTTTGCAACGACGCGATGTTATTACCGTTCCAATTGTAGATGCTATCGGGAAGCTCCGTTTAGTTCCACCAGATGCTCAGCTGATTCTGGCTGCTCGCTCTGTTGGTACTTCGTTTGGTGATTAACAACTTTTTCTTATATTTTAAATGTCGGCATTAATGTTTTAAGTCAAGGGCACGAGCTTTCTTGAGTGAATGCCGACAGATTTTCGTTATGTTTCACTCAAGACATAAAAGGGTGTGGCGAGTCCGGACACTCCTCCATTATTAAATGGAAAGAATCGTGCTCAACGGCTCTCTACGCGCTTTCCCACCGGCAGTGATAATTTCTCCTTCCTGCCGGTGGCGTATCGTAGAGTATATAATGGCACTATTGTAAATAAAAGTGTGATAACAAAAAAACTAAAACAGAATATTATTCCATCTGAATTGTTGCTTACAGCTTACTCATCAGGTTACTTCCCTATGGCTAATTCGCAAGATGGAGAAATACACTGGTATTCGCCCGACCCGCGTGCAATTATTCCTCTCGATGCTTTCAAAATTTCGAGGAGCTTAAAACAAACAATTAAGAAAAATATTTTTGAGATACGTATCGACCACGCGTTTGAAGATGTAATTCGGAATTGTGCTAAAAGAGACGAGACCTGGATATCGGAAGAAATAATTCAGAGCTACCTTGAACTTCATCGAATTGGCTATGCTCATAGCATCGAAAGTTGGCACAACAAAAAACTGGTAGGCGGATTGTACGGAGTTGCACTCGGCGGAGCCTTCTTCGGTGAATCGATGTTTAGCTTAATGAAGGATGCTTCTAAAGTTGCATTGGTTGCTTTAGTAGAAAGATTAAAACAAAAAGGTTTTAAATTGTTAGATACACAATTTATTACTCCGCATTTGGAAAGATTAGGTGCGATCGAAATATCGCGGCAGGAATATCTGACTAAATTAAAAGATGCAACACTAACACAGGCTTTATTTATAGACTAAATGATTGAAAAATATATTTCACTAATTTTTTAATTTGTTAAAAATCGGTTACTTTCTCCAAATTCATCGAAGCGGAAGCTTCCCGAAAATGATATTTGGTAAATAAATCAGTATAAACTATATTAAATTATAATTTCTGAATAACAAAATCATAACTTGATTAAACTCTAATGGATATAAAAAAAATCTCTTAAAAAGAAATAGATAGATATTTTCCATAAGCAATATTTTTTATTATCGGAAGGAATAATGAACATGACAGAAACAAAATTTATCACTATTTTACGTTCACAGTTCATCCTATTAATTGCGGCATATTTAGCTTGCTTTATTTTAGCTCTTCCCCTCTTGGCACAGGACGAAAAAGACGGAAGCACAAGCACCGAAAAACTAATCAACAAAAAATTTGAGTTGTTAGAGCACCGCCTCGATCAATTGGAAAAAGCTGTTGACGATATACTTTGGTATCACAAAGTAGGCGACGTTGCCAATATCGACAAGGTGCTCATTGTTGGTCCACCGTCGGCTTATGTTCCTAATCCAACAGCAATGGGTGCGAACAACCCTGTTAAATTCTGGGCTTATATTTTCATCCCACAAAAAATCGACAGAAGCAAAAAGTATCCCCTTCTCGTTTTGCCACACGGCGGAGTTCATGCCGATTTTACAACTTACTATACACACATAATCCGTGAATTGATGGCTCAGGGTTACATCGTGGTGGCTCCTGAATACAGAGGTAGCACAGGTTACGGTAAAAAATTCTATGAACTTATTGATTACGGCGGATTAGAAATAGATGATAATAATGCAAGTCGTGATTATATGGTTGAGAATTACGAAATTGTAGATAAAAATCGTGTGGGTGTAATTGGCTGGAGCCACGGAGGCTTAATTGCACTAATGGATATATTTCAAAACCCGGATGATTACAAAGTTGCCTTTGCCGGTGTACCAGTAAGCGACCTTGTTGCACGTATGGGATATCACGACGATGAATACAGAAAATATTTTTCAGCAAAATATCACATCGGAAAAACAGCACAGGAAAATATTGAAGAATACAGAAGACGCTCACCAGTTAATCATGCTGAAAAATTAAAAACTCCTCTATTGATTCATACAACCACAAACGACGACGATGTACACGTTTTAGAAGTCGAGCATTTAATACGAGCTTTGAAAGCGGCAGGTAAAAAATTCGAGTATGAGATTTTTAAAGATGCACCTGGCGGGCACAGCTTCGATAGAATTGATACAAAGTTAGCAAAAGAAACGCGGATGAAGATTTACAAATTCCTCGCTGAATATTTGAAGCCCCCTTTTCCGTTTAAGTCGGTTGCTGATTTAGAAAAAGCAGGATATAAATAATGGCTCACGTTATAAACCCAAAAGCAGAAGAAATTTTAGATAAAGAATTTAAGTGTTTGAATGCAGGA
>CAMTVZ010000143.1:0-4359 GCA_947085285.1 uncultured Ignavibacteriota bacterium | reverse complement strand
TCCCTACACGACGCTCTTCCGATCTATCGGGTTGTGATTCGTATTTAATTCCGCGTTTAACTTCTCTGTCAGATATCAACAAAACTCCATTATGTTCAAGGCTTTTCAGCGAAGTTAAAGTAGCTCCCGTTTGTTTTAATAAGTCGCTAACAGTTATCACCGAACCTATCGGAAACTTATTTAATAACTGAACAACACTGATTTGCTTTGAAATTCGTTTGTTGTTTTGCGAAGCTTCTAAAAATGTATTCCACTTCTGTTTCGAGGTTTCTGTTACATGGATTATTTTCTCAAGCTTCGGCTTTATAGTATGTGTAACGAATTGCTCTGAAATGCTTACCAAACCCTTGTTAGCTAATTCGTTTATTATGGAATGAACGTTTTTGATGAAGAGTTTATTTTGAATGTGTTCAACGCTGATTTCTTTTTTCTCAAAAAGTAGTTTTAGAACTTCAGTTTGTTTTGGGGCGCCCTTTGTTTTTGAGAAAGCTTTTTCGACATCTGTTTCTGACAGCGTTACAATTTTATGGGAAGTTGAAAATGTTTTTTGAGGCAATGCAGCTTTAAGCACTTCGCCCAAAGGAGCAAAATAGTATTCCGAAATCCAATGTGCAAGCTTTAGCATTTCTTCCGAAATTATCGGTTCAGAATCGAGCACATCAAAAATATCTTTTGTATAAGGAGCAGAGGTAGTTTGAGAAATAGAAACAACAAAGCCGACTACTGTTTTTTTTCCGAAAGGTGCAGTAACACGCACCCCCTTTTTTATTTGCGTTTGTAAGTCGGTTGGAACTGTATAAGTAAATAAATGTTCGACTGCAACGGGTATAGCAATATCAACAAATAGTTTTTGCATTTGTAAAAATTTCGTTAAAAAAAGAGAGAGAAGCAAACTGCAACTTACCTTCACCGTTAATTTTACATAAGGCAAACTTGTAAAAAAGGGATTGCAGTTAAACCATAATATGACTCTAACAGCCCAGTTAACTGTATAAATAGCAATAAGTTGGAATTATTTGCAAATTTCCCCCTAAAAACACTTGACAGTCATCAAAAATATATTTATCTTAATCGTAGAAATTTACCCAATTAGTAAAAGAGGTGAAATAATTTTTTAAAAAAATTAAGGAACTCTAAAAATTGGTAAAGAGGTTAAATATCGGGTGCATTTCCAAACAAATAAGTTTGGACATTTGTTGTTTTACACCATCTCAAATCCTAAGTGCGAAACATCCCGACCTTGGCGGGACAAGTTCCAAAGGAATCCCTTCGGGACAAGTTCCAAAGGAATCCCTTCGGGACAAGTTCCAAAGGAATCCCTTCGGGACAAGCAAGCAAGCAAGCAAGCAAGATTATCCTTAATAACAAAAAAATCAAAATCCGAAATTATACATCCGATATTCAAGGTTCGATATCCGGCGTTCAGATCATTCAAGAATTATAATCACTCTTATAAATGTAACTGTAATTTTATTTTTAAATAATAAACATTTTTATACAACCAAACCGAGGTTAAAATGAAGAAGCAAATGTTTGTGTTTGTGATATTAATGGTAACAAAACTAAGCAGCACATCTTTTAAGTTTGATAAGCAAAATTTAACAGAAGAGTTAGAGCAGTTAAAGCAGCACGGCATTACACACCGCTTTATTGACAACAATACAATTGAGCTTGAGCAGGATTGGAGCGGGTTTAAGCGGACTAAGACACTCGCCGAGCCAAATGAAGCAGACATAAAAGCATTTATACAAAAATACGATATACCTTTGCTTGAGATTGACCCTGCTTTGATTGATACAAACCTTTATACAGGTTGGTACAATTATTGGACGATGGTACCACTTTCAAATGCGTTTGGGTATCCCCTCGTGGCCGGCGATGTTGATGGTAACGGGAAAGCCGAGGTGTATGGTATATATAAAAATTATTTTTGGGATTTTGAATCTCATGTATATGAAGTTGAAACAACTGGTATAGTCACCTTAATGTTCAATTACCGTCCTCGAAATGGGCCGTCAACTCAGATAACAGATGTAGATAATAATGGATTATTGGAAATCGTGTTTATGTACGGTGATTCGACAAGAATTTTTGAACAAACGACACAGAATACATTACCCATAAACCGAAAATTTGCTCATGCGAAGTATGAATATCCAGGAACCGCCATTGGCACTAAAGAAACTGTTATTAATATGGACAATGATTCCCTTGTTGATTTTGTGTATAGAGGAAGTGAATGGGATACTACACATACGTTTGCTGTTATGAAAACCTATATTGCAGAATACGATCATATAATAAATAATTTTAAGAAAGTATGGTCAACAAAATTAACAGTTGGTGAAAGTAGTTTTGGTGGGTATGATGTAGGCGACTATGACGGTGATGGAAAAATGGAATTTTTAGCCTCAGGAATGTGGGGCAACATATGGGTCTTAGAAAATAACAGTGATAATAGCTACGATCTAATATTTAAAGATTCTCTACCATTCGTAAATCTGTTTTATCAAACATCGGGAGATGTAGATAACGATGGCAAGCGTGAGTTCTTCGTTGGTGCTACAATGTCGAACGGTAACTGGACGGTAATGTACGAAGCCGACAGCAATAATTTTTATTCTCCTAAGTTTGCATTTCACCTGCTCTCTGGAGGAACGCTCGATGAGCCGACGTACTTGACAAACGATGTTGACGGTGACGGAAAGCTTGAGCTTGTTATTTTAAGCGGCGCGGATTTGTACTTTTTTAAATCAAATTCAGATAACAATTATTATCTTTGGTATTATAAGTTAAATGATGCAAAAGAAAGCATTCAAATTTATGACTTTAATAATGATGGGAAAAAAGATTTTATTATTAGTAAAAGTGCTTCAGATTCACAAGGAAGACTAAAACATTACGCAGATATATACAAAGCATCTGGTCTATCAGGTATAAAATCTGATCCGAATCAGATACCTCAGGGAATAAAATTGTACCAGAACTATCCCAACCCATTTAATCCAAGCACAAGTATTAAGTATGAAATATCAAAAAGGGGGTTGGTAACAGTCGTTGTATATGACATTTTGGGTAGGGAAACTAAAACACTTGTAGATGAAATAAAAAACCCAGGCACCTATACAGTTAGCTGGAATGCGAATAATTTATCATCGGGAATTTATTATTATCAATTAAAAACTACTAGCGGGGTTTTAACAAAAAAATGTCTGCTGGTGAAATAATTATCAACAATTAAGAAAGGAGGTGAGCGATTTCAGTAACTACATAATTAAATCAAAAATCTGAGCAGCGGTGAGCGGCACTTGTTTAAGTTGTAAGTATGTGAGTATAAAAGTATGTAGAAAAAATATATTAACTATATAGAGGTAACAATGAAAAAGCAAATATTTGTGTTTATAACAGTTATGGTAGTATTAATTTGTAGTATATCTTTTAAGTTTGATAATAAAAATTTAACTGATGAGCTTGAACAATTAAAACTGCACGGCATTACACACCGCTTTATTGACAACAATACAATTGAGCTTGAGCAGAAGTGGAGCGGGTTTAAGCGGACTAAGACACTCGCCGAGCCAAATGAAGCAGACATAAAAGCATTTATACAAAAATACGATATACCTTTGCTCGAGATTGATCCTAGGTTGATTGATACAAACCAATACGCAGGTTGGTATAATTATTGGGCGACAGTGCCACTTTCAAATAATTTTGGCGATCCATTACAAGTTGGTGATATTGATAATAATGGAAAAGCAGAAGTATATGGAATTTACAGACAATATTACAGTTGGGATTGGGAAAGTCACATATATGAAGTTGATACAAACGGTACGGTAACATTTCTCCATCGATATATTCCACGACGTGGTTCATCTATACAATTCATAGATGTTGACAACAATGGACTTAAAGAAGTTGTATTTCGATTTGGGGATTCCTCTTTTTTCTACGAACAAACATCAATAAATGAGCTACCCATAAACAGGAAATTTGCTCATGCGAAGTATGAGGGACTAGGGGCAATCGGAACCAAAGAAACTATTTTAAATATGGATAATGATAATTTTATTGACTTTGTCTATAGAGGTAACGATTCAGGAAATATAAGTGTAGGATATAAAACATATGTTGCAGAATATAATCCAAATGTAAATAACTTTAGGAAAATATGGTCAATACAATTAGACGCACCTGAAAGTGGGTTAGGCGGTTATGATGTAGGTAATTATGACGGTGATGGATATATGGAATTTTTGGCAACGGGTATTTGGGGTCAAGTGTGGGTTGTTGAAAATAACGGCGATAACAGTTATGGTTTAATCTGGAAAGATTCTATCCCATTCGTAAATCTGT
>CAMTVZ010000142.1:0-16652 GCA_947085285.1 uncultured Ignavibacteriota bacterium | reverse complement strand
GCTAACTACGATTACGCACTGGCTGCCTAATTAAAAAAAGGTAACCCATCCTACGCAGTTATGCTTGGTGGACTGCGATAGGGTGTCGAAAATAATCAAGATCGTCCTGAAATATTCTCAGGGTTTCAGGATTAAATCAAACTGAGATAGTCTGTCTCCGCTGTGTCTGGTCTGTGCGGTTCAGACGAAATTAAAAACGACTAGACTATGAATGTAGAAGTTTTGGTGGTCTTCTCTTCGGACCGGGGTTCGATTCCCCGCATCTCCACAAGGGAAAAGCAAAATGCGAATATGGTGAAACTGAGCTGTATTCGCATTTATTGATAAAATGGGATAATAACTGATTTAACCCGAAAATTGCATTTAATAGTTGATATTTAATGTGTTGTAAAGAATAAGTATTACACTTTTTCTAATGCAGATAGAAAATTTATGCTTAAGTTGTTATATGTTAATAGATTACAGACATCGCAATTTTAAATGATTCCTCAGATGCAATTATAGGGTATAAAGCTACCGAACTGTAAAATATTTTACAGACTTTTATATTAAAATATGTTCAAAACAAATTTTATTTACTGTTCAGATATCTTCAGGGAACATATAACTTACCTTAAAATGCTCCCGTTCAATCGCCATTGGAATAATTAATTAAACATATTTGAATTGCCAATTAAAACCTGTTAGAATAAAATAGAATTGTAGGGGTTGTTTAACACATATCAACTGTAAATAATTATTTATTTTTCCAAAAAAAGCCTTGACAATTACTTTTAAATTATTTATATTACCGATAAAGTTAACGTTAAAGTAAACGATTTATAAAATTAACAAAAATCACATATGATACATAGGGAAGTATGCCAATGCAGAATGTTAAAAAATTTGTGATAACGATATTTACTACACTTACTTTAGTCTCCAGCATAACTTGTCAACCAAATCTTTCTTTTATCCCTCAAGAAAAAATCCTCCCCATAAACGCTCCCTTTGAAATGCCAGAATTGAAGCGGCCTGAAATTCCATCAAACAAGTTCGATATACGCGATTTTGGTGCCAAAGAAGGGGGGCAGATTAAGAATACAAAGGCGATAAAAAATGCAATTGAAGCGGCTGTGAAGACAGGTGGTGGAACAATCATAATTCCAAAAGGCAAATGGCTTACCGGTGCGATACATCTTGAAAACAATATTAACTTACATCTAACAAAGGATGCAGAACTTATTTTTAGTCAAGATGTGGAAGATTATTTACCCGTTGTTTTTTCTCGGCATGAAGATGTGGAATGTTACAAATACTCAGCCTTCATATATGCGAATGGGAAAAAAAATATTGCAATTACAGGAGAGGGGGTCTTAAATGGTCAAGGGAAACCTTGGTGGAAATTTAAGGTAGAAAAAAAAGCAAGCGAGCAACTCTTGTTTGAAATGGCAAGGAATGATGTACCAGTAGAAGAAAGAATTTTTGATGGTACTGGTGGACACGAACTACGTCCGGCATTCTTTCAACCGATGAACTGCACGAATGTCCTTGTCGAGGGGGTTACATTTTTATATGGTGCCTTCTGGACAATTACGCCGACCTACTGTGAAAACGTTATTATTCGTAAGGTAACAATCATTACTTGGGGCGATTATGGTGATACACCCAATGGTGATGGTGTAAATCCTTCCTCGTCAAGAAATGTTTTGATTGAAGACTGTATATTTAACACCGGTGATGACTGTATTGCTCTAAAAGCTGGTCGCGATAAAGATGGTTTGAGAGTCGGAAAACCAACTGAAAATATTGTCATCCGAAATATACGTGGACTAAGTGGTCATGGTGGAATTGTAATCGGGAGCGAAACTTCGGGTGGTGTTCGAAATGTATATGCCGAAAATTGTGACTTTAAAGGAACCGATAGGATTGTGCGTATAAAAACAGCTCGCGGTAGAGGTGGTATAATTGAAAATATGTGGTTTAAAAATCTTACCGGAGATGAAATTCTCAAGCAAGCTATTCATCTTAATATGCTATATACTCCACAAGGTCCTCCCGACAAACGGCTTCCGAAACAACCTGTGGATAAATCGACACCTATTATTCGAAATATTCATTTTGAGGATATCAAATTTTCGCAAGGTAAAAGCTATGCTGTCGAGTTTTTAGGCATTCCTGAAATGTTTATAGAAAATATTTCGCTAAAGAGAATTCAAGCTTCGGGTTTAAAAGGTGTTAATTTATCAGACGTTAAAGGGATTCAAATTCTAAATTCAAATTTTATTTCAACCGAATCACCAATTCTTGATATTACTGATGGTCAAAATATTTTAATCGATTCAGTTTCATTCTCATCTCTTCAGAATCCACTCGTACGAATTGAGGGGGAAAATTCAAAAAATATAGTATTTCAAAAAACAAATATTTTAAATACCGATGCTGTAATTAATCTCGGTACGAATGTATCAAAACAAGCGGTCGTGTTTAAAGAATAAACAAATTTCTACACTTCTAATGAAAAAGTATTATTAAAAAAATATTTAGGAGATTTAATGCCAATTAGTATTTTAAAAAAGAATAAATATTCAAACTATTTTATTTCATTGCGCATTATGTTTGTTATTGGTCTGTTGGTATTAAATGTATTCTACTACACTACTGCACAAAACGTAGGAAAAATTTCGGGTGAAATAAAAGATGTAGAGACTGGGGAACATATTATTGGATGTAACGTCGTAATTTTAGGAACAAGTATGGGGGCAGCAACAGATGTAGAAGGTACTTTCTTCATTCTTAATGTACCGCCCGGTAAATACGATTTACAAGCTTCTATAGTTGGATATCAGCCGGTAGTCCAACGCGGAGTAGTAGTAAATGCTGGAAAAACAACTCATGCCGATTTCAAGCTAAAGTCGACAGCGGTGGTTCAAAAAGAGGTTGTAATAGAAGCCACCCGTCCTGATGTGGAACGTGAAAAAACATCGACTAGTACAATAATTCGTCCCGACGATGTTAAACAGTTGGCTGGGATACGAGACGTAGCAGATGTGATAAATTTAGCAGCTGATGTAATAGACGGGCATTTTCGTGGTGGACGACAAGGGGAAGAATTGTATGTTTTACACGGGATGGGAATTGTAAATCCCTTAGATAATACTACCGGACTACTCCCTATTATGAGTGCTGTCGAAGAGGTCGAAGTTATTACAAGTGGTTTTGGGGCTCAATATGGTAATGCGCAATCTGGTGTTGTAAATATTGTAATGAAGGAGGGTAAATCGGATAAATGGCGAACTCACATAGAAGTCAATTCACGATTACCTGCGAAAAAATATTTCAATGCAAACGTTTACGATGTTAAAAAAAATCCATATCTACAAACACTTTTAGATAGTAGTAGTTGGCGGGCACCATCAGAAGAAGACCCTGGTTTTGGATACTGGAGTTCGATGGGGCAAACCCTAATAAACCGTTTTGGTCGCGATACTTTGGTGCAGTTAGCAGTTGCTCAAGCTTTATGGAGGCAATCGCGAAGGAATCTGAATAATTTTTCAGCTGAAAAAAATATTGACTACTCACAAGAAATTTCGGCGGGTGGACCTATTGATGAAAATGTAAAAATGTTTATTGCATTTCGTAACAGAGTTACTTGGCCCGAGCTGCCAACAGAACATCCCGACATACAACGACAAATTATGGGGAACGTTGTGAGTGACTTGAACAGTGGTACATCATTAAGAATTAGTGGTGCATACGGAATAAGGAACACAACTGAATTTCCCGGAATGAATAGCCCAACTACTCCTGGTTATTTTAGATGGTTATGGGATAATATTCTTTCAGTTCAAAATCGTAAAAACGTAAACACTCAATTGGGATTACGTTTTACTCAAACACTTAGTAACAAAACGTTTTACGAAATCAAAGCAAACGCTTTATTAACACGTGTAAAACTGGGGTCGTCGCCATATCCCGTTTCTATAGATGATTCGTTATTGGGTAAAATAGAGTGGAGTAAACGAATGGCTCAACCTGTAACTGCACCAGATGGTTTTGTAGTTGGCACCGGCTCTGGAATCTATAACAATAGCGAAACCCGAACTTATTCATTAGATGCATCTTTAACCAGCCAAGTTCATAAATCGCATCTACTAAATGTTGGTTTGCAATCAAATCTTTATGTCATCAATGTAAGTGACCGTAGGGCAATGTCCGATCAAATACCACAATACAATATTTATAAAGTAAAACCTTTTGAGTTTAGCATATACCTACAAGATAAGATGGAATTCGAGGGAATGATTGCAAATGTTGGATTAAGGTGGGATCTTTGGGCTCAAAACACGAATTATAATCCAAATATTTATGCACCTTATAAAGTTTTTGATACAACTCTTAACCAAAATATTTATACAAAAAATGCCTTGAATGTTAAAGCACCAATTTTAGCACGTCTGCAACCTCGTATTGGTGTTTCGTTTCCAGTCTATATAAATACTGTTTTTCATTTTAATTATGGTTCATTTATGCAGAGACCATCTTTTCAATATTTATTGAATTCTCTTTCGCAACCAGCCACTGCCTTAGGTAATCCGTTGAAGGCAGTTACATTAGGGAACCCGACACTGAAACCTCAAACAACTAACAGTTACGATGTTGGTGTGATACAAGGTTTGGGAGAAGGGTTTACATTAGATATAAGTGGATATTATAAAGATGTAAAGAATTTGGTTCAAGCAGCGACATTCTCGGATAGTTTAGGTAGAGACAGTTATACAACATATATTAACAGGGCATATGCAGATATTCGTGGTTTTAGAGTTGTCCTTAATAAGCGAAGAGGTTTTATTACGGGATCTCTGAATTATCAATATAGTGTAGCTACTGGAAAAAGTAGTTCTGTCGGAAGTAGAATGCCAAGCTTCAGACCCGATGTTCCAACGGTTGCTAAAAATACTGAGTTCAAAGATATTTTGCTCGACTTCGATAGAACACACAACATCCTTCTTAGTCTTGGATATTTCACAGGCGATGGATGGGGTATCAAAATAGGATCGTTTTATCCTTTTGCCGACATTTCAGTGGCTTCACATACATCACTAAGGAGTGGCAGACCCTATTCATACTATAATGAAATCGGAATGGTAGAATTAGCGAATATGCAATCGCCTTGGGAGTATAATACAGACCTGAAGCTCTCAAAAAGGATCAGAAGCTTTTTTGGAGTTGACGCAAATGTTTATTTTGAAATATTTAATCTATTCAATAATAAGCAATACAATTACGATTATATTTTTCAATCCGACGTTGATGGTCAAATTAATCCAAATACAACTGCATATAAATTAAATCTTTTAAGATACCTTAACGACAGACGCTCAAGAGATCCGCATTTAGGACTTGATAAATCATTTTTAATTTATTCGAACCAACCGCGTTCATTTAATTTAGGAGTTTCAATCGACTTATGATAAAAAAGATATTGGAACATTATTGTAAACCAAGTTTATTTAAATTTATAATTTTTATTCTATCGATGATTTATTCGATAGGGTATTCTCAGTCACAACGGTTCGAAGTGCACAAACGAGGCATGCTCCACCAATCGGTGTTCAATACGGGTGATCTTGGACGAGCATTAGATAACGGACGAGGCGGAAGTGCTGTGGGTCAACCCTCGTTTGAATGGCCCGGCAGATCGCGTACAATAATTGATGGTGTAGAATACAAAGGACATTATAATTCATTCGGTGGTGGTTTATACATAGCAGCAGATACTGGTATTGGTTCACGCACTCGAAAATATATACAATGCGGTGCCGCTAGTACCTCGGCCGGGCAATCTGTAACAGTCGAAAATGTTTACAGTTATCCTGTTTATTTAAAACGTGAAACTAATTTTCCGGTACTACCAAACGGACAATTAAACCCTGATTACAATCCAGATGAAGCGGAGGAAAAAATTATTTCTATTTGGGATACTCCCTTAGGCATTACCGTTAAGAGAACAAGCCGTGCATGGAGCTTTCCTGACTACGATGATTTTATAATTTATGAATATGAATTAGAGAATACAGGTAATCGAACAACTCCATCCCCCCCTTATAGAATAGACACTCTCAGGATGGTTACAGTGGCATGGGGTTATTCACTCGCCCCTTCAATGTTTGCTGGCGAGAGAGTCAATAATAATGTCTGGTTAGAAGGTAGTTTCAGGAGCGACAAACCTGATGTATCAAAAATGAGTCTTTATGCAAGATATGATTGGCGGCGATATATGAATTATAACCATCAAATGGATGGAGTCCCAGACCTAAAATATTTTGATTTATGGGCATCGATGAATATTAATGGTGGCGGACTTACAGCTCCTCAAGCAGTTGGAATCTTACCACTCTATTACGATTATGATAAATTGATAAAAAAGAATGAAGGTTTTGTTGCAATGAACCAACCAGCTGACACATCTATAGTATGGGATCCAAACAATAAGTTAAAGCAACCATATTGTATACGTTGGGACAATGGAAATCTTGATATAACCAAACTCCGTCTTAACTTAAATCCGGGTGAATTACGCTATGTAGCTCCTTTCAGGGGTAGAACCGATTCAACTGTTTTCGGTACATATATGATAGGACGGGGTAAACCAAATTGGACAGCTTCTTTAAGAAATCCGACCGGCAAAATTCTTGGTTTTGGACCATATCAATTAAATCCTGGGGATAAAATCTCTTTCGTAATAGCAGAGGTAGCTGGTTATGGTGCAGGCGTTGAAACCGATTCGCAGTTTATTGACTTAGGGGGTGGATGGGGAAATAACGGAACGCCAACAGAGCCAAGCCCTGGCACTCATCCCGTACCAAGCTGGTACAAAACACTTAAATATGATTTCCTGAACAATAAAGATCCTAACGCCGTTATGGGGAGCACATATCTTAAAAAATATTCTTTACCCGATTATGTTAATTCGAATGTAATTTCCATTCGCGATGTTGCCGACCGCGCTATTCAGATGTATACAGGACGGCAACTAGTAAAGTACGATACTACGCAATATGAACCTTCACCAGTCAGTTTTGGTCCTTATCCGCCGGCACCAGCACCGTTCCAACCTGGAAGATATTCCAGCACCTCGATACCGTGTCCGGCACCCGAAATTATTACAAGAAATACAATAGCCGCCTCGAATATGATTATATGGGGCCCGCAAGTCGAGTCGTCCAATACACAACGTTTAAATGCTCCTTTTAGTCATTATCTATTAATGGTTGCTAACAGCCCTATAGGTCCGTGGAAGATTCTTGATAGTATCGGCAGCCGCGATCCGCGTTACTTTAGGGATACAACTGGACTTGGAAATGTACATCCACTGGTACTCCCCGAAAGTGCTTATGTATATTTAGATGTCTCAAGCGATATAGGTGCTGGCTATTACTATAGTGTAGTAACTGTAGATAAAAAAGGGGGCAAGAGTGGTAAAACAAATATAACATATCATGTAACTCAAGCACCAGCAGCGGCAAAACTTGGTAAAGTATATGCCGCTCCAAATCCTTTTGTGGTAAATTCGTTATCAGCCGGTACTTCAGTATTGGGGGATATTTCTAACAAAATTGGATTTTTCGGATTACCTGCTCGATGCACAATTCGCATATTCACTTACGTGGGTCAATTAGTCGCAACTATAGAACACGACTCTGATGAATTTTCGACCGCTTGGTTTCAAGTTTCGCGGAATAATCAGTGGATTGCCTCTGGTGTATATTATTTTGTAGTTGAAGACCAGCAGGGGAATAGAGCGTGGAATAAATTTGTGGTAATTCATTAAGAAAAGGAAAATATCTTATGAATACTAAAATAAAATATCTCTTTTTGATTTTAATGATTTCTTTCTTTTGGGCAGAAGCTGTTTCGCAGAAAGTTGCAAAAACTTCGATGCAGTTTTTAAAAGTTATTCCTTGTGCACGTGCCAACGCTCTTGGCGATGCTTATAGCGCCTGGGCTTCTGGTGTAGAGGCGGTATTTTGGAATCCTGGTGGTTTGGCTTTAACAACTAACCACGAATTTTCATCAACATTTATCGACTGGATATTCGACGCTAAACAAGGAGCATTCGCATATGCAATAAATGTATCAGATATCGGAGCTTTTGGTTTCCAGATTCAATATATTGATTATGGCGTATTCGAGGAGGCAGTTTTAACTCGACCCTTTATAAAGGAATTACCCGAACCCGGATTAACAGGGCGAAATTTCAATCCATTCAGTTATGTAGTTGGTTTATCATATGCTCGCAGTTTAACTGATAAATTTTCTACTGGTGTTTCTATCAAATATGCTTATGAATCGTTATTCGACCAAAAAACTTTTTCTGTAGTTGACCCAAGTAAAGGTATCAACCAACAAGTTAAAACTTACGCTAATGTAGTACTTTTTGATTTCGGGATTAGATATCGCACAGGTTTTAGGTCGGTCGAAGTTGGTGCGGCTGTTCAAAATTTTGGGCCACAAATTAGATATGCAATAGAGAAAAATCCTGCACCTCTTTTATTTAGGGTAGGTATTGCTGGAAATTTAATCGGGCAAAATAGTCTTTTTACAAAAACAGAAGACAATCGCTTAGGTATTGCTTTAGATCTGTTTCATCCAAACGATTACGATCAACAAGCTCATATTGGGTTGGAATATGAATTTGCAAATACAGTATCACTCCGTATGGGATATAAATATAATTACGACAACGAAAACTTAACTTTCGGCGGTGGTATAAAACACACAATTAATAAAATTAATTATTCTGTCGACTACGGTTATGGCTCTTTCGGTAAATACCTCGGTAATACACACCGTATTAGTTTAGGAGTAAGTTTACAATGAAAAAAATATTTTTAATTTACATTTATAATTTAATTTCCATTCTCAGTTTTCAGTTATTTGCTGTTGCTCAAATCTATAATAATTCATTGACTATGCAAGGACTTGACAACACAAATCAAGTATCTGTTGTTGCTCGTGCTATGGGAGGTGTAACAATGGCAATCACAAACGATCCATCTACGATGTTCTCGAACCCTGCAGGACTTCAAACTTTAGAAGGAATAAAAATATCTGTAAGTGGATTGAATCATTCTAAAACAGATGAGCAAACTCAACAATGGTTTCCTCTTTTGTACTACTCAAATTTTAGTCTTTTGATGCAAGGATTAACCAGAAATATACCCGACCCTGATACCATTCGGAATTTTCCACCCAATGCGGGGGATTCTGTTCAACGCCCATTTGATAATTATGAACCAAATTGGAAATATTCTAATAATAAACGATTACCTCTACAATTTACAATCGGTGCCCCTTTTTCTGTTGGTGGTATAAAACTATCGGCCGGCATTGGCTTAATCCAATATGCTAATTTAAACTATTATTACGAAAACAATAATGTCCTCTCTCCAGATATTGGTTCGTTTCGCTCGGGTGTTATAATTCTACCCACAAATAATAATATAGAGAATTCGAAATTGGTTTATTGGTATAGGACAGTGCGTCAAAGGAGAGGTGCAATAACTGGTTACGGAGGAGCGATATCGGTAGCGTTGTCGGAAAAAATTTCGCTCGGTTTGTCGACTTTGCTACTCAACGGAGAAACTGATGATTCAGAATCCATTATCGGACGCGGTGTTTTAAGAATGTTTAGAGATTACTTCGGTTTATATAAGTATCAGTACGATACAACTAAAACTGGAACTTCTAAATTTAGAGGAATCGAACATACTATCAGTCTGAATTATCGTAGCCCTAATATTAGTTTGGGATTTGCACTTAAGCCCCCCTTAACCATTCGACGCAATTTTAGTTCTATAGTTCGTGTCGATACTGTAGGTGTTTTAATGAATTCACAAACAATAAATGCATCAGATAAAATTAAATTACCGTGGCGAGGAACGTTAGGAATGGGTTTAGCTCTTAGAAAAAATTTTACAGTCGCCGTCGATTACGAATTGCTTGCTTACAGTTCTGTAATATACTCGAAAGATACAATAACTTCAAAACCGTGGCTCGATTGTTCAAGATTTAAAATCGGTGTCGAATTTTTTCCAATTCATCAGTTAGCACTCAGAGTTGGATTCTTTACACGCGCCGAAGTATTTGAGCCAGAGGGTAATTATAATCCTGGTGAACCTATTACTTCGGCAGGATATTCTGGTGGACTGGGTTATGGTATAAAAAACATACAATTTAATTTTACTTACGAATATTTAAAAATTCGTTACGAAGACAAATGGGCAACAAACGTTAATTTCAATAGTAACATAAATCATAAACTTATTATCGGTGTATCTTATTCATTACACTAAAAAATTTTTAAATCTAAGATTGAACAATATATCAGGAGAAAGTTATGAAGACAAAATTTACAAACTTAGCTATCATTTGGATACTTCTAATTTTTAGTATGCAACTTTTTAGTCAGACTACAGGCGACTATCGTTCGCGTGTTAGCGGAGAATGGCGTAGTGCTAGTAGTTGGGAAAGATTCAGTGGCGGAAGTTGGAGTCCTGCAACCGAACCCCCACCAGGTTTATCCGGAGTTATTACGATACAGACGGCACACACCATAACAGTTGGTACAGGTGCAGATACTATAAAAATTGATGGTGCCTCGGTTATTGTTAATGGTTATTTAAAAGAACTCGGTTTAATTCAAAAACTTTCGGGTTCGTGGGTCATAAACGGAAGTTTTGAATTAGGACATCCACCAGCAACAAACCTTGGACTACCGACCGCAACATGGAATGATGGCTCAACCTGCATACTAACTGGAATAGCTGGTTCAACCACAAGTTTAAATGCTGTTCAATCGTTTTACAATTTAACTATTAATTGCCCTAATTGGAGTGCTAACTTAAATCTTGGTTGGATCAGAGGCATTATTACAGTTAGAGGAGATGTTAGAGTTATTAATACCGGTTCAGGAAGATGGAATATGGGTGCACCTGTAACAGATAGCTCAGTAACGGTAAATATTTTAGGCAACCTTATAATTTCTGCTGGACAAAGTTCCACAAGTATGGTTTCGGTAACTTCTAACGGTACTAGCAATCCATACACTAGTATTACTATAAATGTGTACGGCAACGTAAGCGTGAACGGGAACCCAGCAAATGTTGAGTGGACCAATTTTTCGATTTCCCGTGGAAGTCAAGGAAATTCAGGCACAGCAACCTGGAATTTTCATGGCGATGTAAGTGTATCGAACGCAAGGATTCAAAACTCAACAGGTACAGCTGCTGGCGGTTTGGGAAAATTTGTTTTCACAAAAAATGGTACTCAACAATTGATATTATCGAATATTTATTCTACTACTTTAGCCGCTATAAATATTGAAGTCGATAGCGGCACAACTTTAAATATTGGTTCCACTACATTAACTGGCAGCAATGGCTTCTTTAAATTAAATCCTACTGCTACTTTACAAACCTCAAACGTTGCTGGAATTGAAGGGAATCTTACTAACACAGGCGATAAAATTTTGAGCCCTGAAGCAAACTATACTTTCAATGGAACATCTTCTCAAATTACCAGTACATTGATGCCAGCAATAGTAAATAATCTTACTATCGATAACAGTGCGGGTGTTGAACTTTCGCAAGCAACAACTGTAAATGGCTTACTCTATTTAAATAATGGTGTACTTGATAATTGTAAACATAACATCACAGTGCCTGAAGCTAATATTATAAAACAATCAGGAACACTTCTATGCACTCCAAATGCTATCGAAACATTTGATCCTATTCCACAATCATTTTTTGTTGACCAAAATTATCCTAACCCATTTAATCCGTCTACTACTATTAAATATGGAATACCGACCGAATCCTTTGTTACCATAAAAGTATTTAACATAGTAGGTCAAGAAGTTGCAAACTTATTCGAAGGTCGGCAAAATGCAGGTGTGCATAAATTGACTTTCGATGCTTCTAATTTCAGCTCTGGTGTTTACATATACCAAATCCAGACTGATAAAACAGTTGCCATTAAGCAAATGATTTTAATTAAATGATAATCGATGATGCTATTTTTTAAAAAAATAATTCTTCCGATTCTATTGATAGGGCTTTTCGCTGAGTGCAGTAGTGGACAAAAAGCTACTCGGATTCCAGAGAATGCGCCTTGGTCGAAGCGAATTGCCGATTCGTTTTTAGAACGCCATCCCGGTGCAGTTACTTACGATTCATTACACCCAAATAAAAAATGGAATTATGAACAAGGTTTGATGCTTGTAGCTCTTATACAAATGTGGCAACATACAGGCAACGATAAGTATTTCACTTTCGTTAGAAACAATTTAGACCAATATGTAGAAGAGAATGGCAATATAAAAACTTACGACCGCACAGAATACAACATCGACCATATCGGTCCAGGTAGAGCTTTGTTGGCGGTGCATCAAAAAACTCAAAATCTAAAATATCGTTTTGCTTCCGATTCATTACGTCAGCAACTTCGTGAACATCCTCGTACTAACGAAGGCGGTTTCTGGCATAAAAAAATCTATCCATATCAAATGTGGTTGGATGGATTGTTTATGGCAGCACCATTCTATACAAAGTACGCAGTAATGTTTAACGAAGAAGAAGCTCTGTTTGATATAGCAAATCAATTTATTTGGATGTATAACAATACTTACGATTCAGCCACAGGTTTATTGTACCACGCTTGGGACGAAAGCAGGAAGATGCCCTGGTCAGACCCCAAAACTGGTCGCTCCCCTAATTTCTGGGCAAGATCTATAGGATGGTATATGATGGCTTTAGTAGATGTTTTAGATTATTTCCCACCCGAGCACCCAGCACGTGGTCTCATCGAATCATTATTTAAAAGTCTTGTTGACCCTATTTTAAAATATCAGGATAAGAAAACTCATCTTTGGTATCAAGTAATCGATAAAGGAGATCGTGAAGGGAATTATTTAGAAACTTCAGCTTCGTGTATGTTTGCTTATAGCATCGCTAAAGGAGTAAATAAAGGTTACTTAGATAAAAAATATATTATTGCAGCAGAAAAGGCATTTGATGGAGTTATAAAACATAAAGTAACATTCGATGCCAACGGTTTGATTGATTTGCATGGGACTTGTAAAAGTGCTGGACTTGGCGGTAAGCCGTATAGAGATGGAAGTTTTGAATATTACATAAGCGAACCAACAAGACTAAACGATATGAAGGGCATTGGATCGTTTTTACTTGCCGCAATAGAAATTGAAAAGTATAAAAATAAAATGAACGTAAAAAGTATTCCGAAGGGGAAATAAAATTATGAAAAGCAGTTCACACATTACATTAGCCGACATTGCCAAAAAGTTAAAAGTTTCGCAAGTAACTGTTTCGAAAGCATTGCGAGGGCATCCTGATATTTCAGTTGAGATGACTAAATTGATTAAAAAGACTGCTCACGATATGGGCTACTCGGTCAATTTTATGGCCCGCAATCTATCAGCACGCAGGTCGAATATGTTAGGTCTTGTCGTCCCTAAAGTTGCTCACTTCTTTTTCGGTTCACTCATCGAGGGTGTTTATAATATGGCATTCGATAATAAATACGAAACTATACTTACAGTATCTCAGGAAAATGCCGAGCGTGAAAAAAAGCACCTCCAAACTCTCGTGTCAATGCGTGTAGATGGCATTTTGATTTCAATTTCTCAAGAGACACGCGATTACGAAATATTCAAATGGATAAAGAAAAAGGGGATCCCTCTGATTTTCGTAGATCGATTGCCAGAACCTCCTTTATCCGGTTTTAGTTCTGTTATGGGTAACGATAGAGAAGGAACATTTTTAGCTGTTGAACACGCCATTAAAATTGGTTATAAAAAATTAGGATTCTTAGGGGGCAATACTACAATCAGCATCGGAAAAAACCGACTTCAAGGTTTTTTGGATGCGCTGCAAGAGTATGGAATTCCATTCAATAAAGAATGGCAAATAAACGGTGGATTTGGAAAAAACGACGGTTACAATGCATTTAAAAAGCTATACGAAAAAGGTGAATTGCCAGAATTTGTTTTCGCTGTTACATACCCTGTGGCACTCGGTATTTACGAAGCGGCTAGGGAACTTGGTGTAAGAATTCCGCAAGATGTGGACATTATGAGTTATGGCGATAGCGATGTAAGTAAGTTCATTTCGCCAGCCCTTAGCTGTGTTCGCCAGCCCACACACGAACTTGGTGCAAGAGCTGTCCAGGTAATGTTAGAGACTATTGCAGAACCGGAGGTTACACGCGAGCATCATGTGGTATTGCCAACTCAGCTAATTATTCGCGAGACTTGTGCTACTAAAATAGCTCAAACAAAAAAAAGATCGATGGTTAATGAAACTGAGATGTCGACTTTAGGTCGGATTGAAAACCCGAGTAAGTAATTATTTTTTATGGATTCTTAGTGATTAGTTTGGAAAAATAATGAACTCTAATCAAAAACTAACTAGTAATTACAAAATACTTTTAAATAAAATAATTCTATAACTAACTAATTTCAAAAACAATTTTATGGAGGAGTCAATTATGAAACACTTAAAAAATCTTATCGTTCTTTGTTCGGCAGTTTTGCTTTTGTCGAACATTATGTTTGCTCAAGCTGTCGGAGATTACCGCAGCAAAGAAACAGGTAACTGGAGTTCTGTAGCAATTTGGGAAACTTTTGATGGAACTAGTTGGGTAGATGCAACGACGGCGCCAACTGGTACACTTACAACAGGCACGATAACAATACGAACTGGTCACACAGTTACTGTTATTGTTGTTCCCGGTGATACGATTACTATTAATGGTGCAAATATTGTTGTGGACGGATATTTAAAAGAAACAGGAGTTATTAAAAAGATTTCTGGTACATGGACAATTAATGGCACTTATGAACTTAACCATCCACCAGCATCAGGTCAAGGTATTCCAACTGCTACGTGGAATACCGGTTCAACTTGCATTGTTACTGGTGTTACAAATGCAACTACCGGCATCAATGCAAATCAAAATTTTCATCATTTTACTTGGAATTGTACAGGACAGAGCGGTAGCTTAAATGTTGCCTGGAATGGAAATACTATCTATGGCAATGTAACTGTTCTATCAACTGGAGGTCCCGCAAATGCATTTAGGTTTACAAGTAATGCTTTTGGTACGAGTTCAGCATCCCCAAATATTATCACAATAAAGGGAGATCTGATTTCAAGCGGAGATTCTTATGTAACAGCAACCGGTTCTGGAACACCCGAACATTGGATAATAGTAATTATCGAAGGAAATCTTACCTTAGTTGGAACTGATAATAGGTTTGAAATAGCAAATGGTAGCGGTGCCTATTGTAGCTGGTATGTTAAGGGAAATGTTACTGCGGATTGTTCTACTTTTACATCAAATAGTACAGTAGGAAGGCCTGATTCTCTTATTTTTAATGGTACAAGTCTGCAAACTGTGTCGATCACTCCGAGTACAGCAACCCACCCAGCAAACACTCACTTTGCGGTTAATAATGCTGCGGGTGTTACACTTGGCGCAAATTTAATGGTGACTAATACTACTGCTGGTGCAGGCTCACTCACACTTATTAATGGAAATTTAAATACTGGTTCATATACTTTAACCATTGGTAATTCTGCTACATTAGTTTGCACTATTAATAGAATTTCAGGAGCTGTTGTTGGTAATTTACAAAGATGGTTTGCTACTGGAACTAACACTAACTTTTTATTCCCTGTTGGTACTGCCACTATTTATCGTCCCGTTACTATTACAACTGCAGGTGTTACAACAGGCGGCAGAATATTAGTAGCACATACCGATGGTATTGATGGCACAGATTTATCACCAACATTAAATGATGGTGGCTATATACTCAATCGTCGCTCAAATATGTACTGGACATTAACTGGAACGGCAATAGCTGGTGGTACTTATGCTCTATCGGTAGATGCAATTGGGCAATCTGGAATTACAATCCCTGCAGATGTTCGGTTAATTAATTCTTCAGATGGCAGTTCTTTTAGTTTGGTAGGCACACATTTAGCTGGAAGCGGAACTGTTTTTAACAGAACAGGAATTAGTATCGGAACGTTTGGTAGATTTTATTTGGGTGGTCTAGATCCTGTTAATCCTCTCCCCGTTCAGCTCGCATCGTTTGTCGGTTATTTTGTTAACTCAAACGATGTAACATTCGAGTGGGAAACTATCAGCGAAATTAATAACTTCGGCTTCTGGATTCAATCGCGTAATATACTCACAAACGAATTTACAACAATCGAAGAAAGCTTCCAGCCAGCTAAGAATGTTCCGTCGACATATAGCTGGACTTACAAGAACGCCATTACAGATAATACAGAGTTTTACTTGTTACAACAGGACAACAACGGACTTGCGACAAAATTTGGTCCTTTTATGCTCAACCCGAACAACGTTCCTGTTGAAGCAGTACCGGCAGTATTTGCATTACACCAGAACTATCCAAACCCGTTTAACCCATCAACAATTATCAGTTGGCAGTTGCCAGTTGGCGGTTATACTACCTTGAAGGTTTATAATTTAATGGGTTCAGAAGTAGCAACATTAGTAAACGGCTATGTAGCGGCAGGTAAACATCAAGTAAAATTCGACGCATCGCATTTGGCAAG
>CAMTVZ010000141.1:0-3891 GCA_947085285.1 uncultured Ignavibacteriota bacterium | reverse complement strand
TCACCCGTAATCACAAATAATACAATCAATGTTAGTCAGCGATTGCCTTTAGTGATGTCGCTTACTTCTGATCCCGTTTTTAACAATAATACTTTTTCGTTTACTGGGACTTTTTACAATAATGCAATCGGATTATTTGGCGGCACAATTGCTGCCGATGCCTTCATACCTGTTCGCTCGGTAACCGGTATCTCTAATCTGACATACATATTACTTCAGGATGTTGTGGTGCCGCAGGGACGAACATTAACAATTCAAAAAGGTGTTGTTCTCAAAGGCATTTCGTACTTGCATCGTTTAGCTATTCAAGGAAAATTAGTCGCCAACGGAAGTGCCGACAGTTTAATTGCCATAACATCTATAAAGGACGACACATTCGGAGGCGATACCAATCGGGATGGTACAGCAACAACACCGGCAAGAGCTGATTGGGGTGGAATAATATTCGAAGCAACCAGCGATACGAATTCGATTCTGAATCATTGCCGGCTACGTTTTGGTCAGAGTCACATTGGTCAAGGCTTGATAACCACTGTGAATGCAAGTCCGACAATTTCAAATTGTATCATCACCGACAATGTTTATGGTATCTACGCCTCTCAACTTTCGAACCCGAAAATCTTAAATACCACGATAACGAATTCACAGTACACACCAATTGCGATGTCGGTTTGTGCAAACCCGACTCTTAGCGGGCTTACCTTTATAAATCCGGCGTGGACAGCCATCGGAATTATCGGTGAAAATTTAGCATTCAATGGAACTATTAAGAGACGGAATGTAGCCGGCTTCAATAACATAACATATTTTCTACTTGGACATTTGACAATTAACGCCGGTGTTAATGTTACTGTAGAACCAGGTGTGGTGGTGAAAATGAATGATGGTGTACAGGTTATTGTAAATGGCGGTTTCCGGGCAAAAGGAAATATCGCCGACGGTCAAATTGTGTTTACAGGATTTCGAGACGATAACGTTGGTAATCCTTTTGATACGAACAACGACGGACCTGCAACCTCACCTTCACGTGGAAACTGGGGTATGATTAAATTTCAGGCAACCAGCGATGATTCTTTTTGTTTGTTAGATAGCTGTCAGGTAAAATTTGCAGATGCTTATGGCTGGGGAGCTGTATCATTTTCGGATGCAGACGGAAAGCTTCTTAATTCTACTATCACAAATTCAAATCATTATGGTGTTCGTTTCGATGAAACATCCACACCGTTGGTAGATAATGTTAGTATCAGCGATTGCCGGCTCGACCCGTTTGCGATGTCGTTAAAATCCGATCCGACTTTAACAAATATTACTTTTGCGGGAAATGGTTCTCAAGGTATTCGGATTTTAGAGGGAGACCTCTATACAAACGCTTTATTAAAAAAACGAAATGTTGCAGGCATAAATAACATCGCATACATTGTTAACTGGCTTACAATACAACCGAATGCAGTACTGACGCTTGAACCGGGTGTGGTTATGAAATTTATTGAATGGCGCTACGGGCTTAGTGTATATGGCGCTCTGGTTGCCAACGGAACTCCAACCGAAAAAATTGTTTTTACTGCTCGCAGCGACGATTCAAAAGGTGGGGATACAAATAACGACGGCAGCAATAGCTCGCCTGGTCGCGGACAATGGTGGGCAGTTACATTTTACAACTCAGTCCTTGACACATTGAATTCTCTGAAGAACTGCGAAATACGTTACGGTGGTAGTGGGCATGGTGGTTATGGAAACTGGGGAAATGTAATCGTATCCAACTGCCGGGCTAAGATCGATAGCTGCGATATTGAACATTCAAATACTTCCGGACTTGGAATTTATGGCGGCGCCCAACCGGTCATAAAAAATACATTAATTAACAACGTCAGTCAAACACCGGTATTTATGAGCTTATTTGCAAATCCGACTTTTGAGAATGTAACTGCTTTGAATGTGGGCTATATGGCTATCGGATTATTACCGGAAACTTTTAACACAAATGCAACTGTAGTCAAGCGGAATCTTTCAGGCTACACCAACATCAGCTATATGATTTACCAAGGGTTGACAATTAATACAGGTGTAACCATTACAATTCCGGAGGGTGTAGTATTCAAAGGTGGCGTTATGCAGGTTAATGGTGGACTTGCTGTAAACGGAACTTCGGGTCAGCCGGTAGTTTTCACCAGCGTAGCTGACGATAGTTATGGTAACCCGCTTGATACTGAAGGAAACGGCTTTCAAACTCCCGGTATCGAGGGATTATCGCGAATCGTTTTTGCCGACGCAAGTATTGATGCTAACTGCTCATTACGAAATACTGTTGTGCGTTATGCCAATTACGGAATAAATATTAATCAAGCTTCTCCTAAATTCTCGAACGTCCGCTTCGATAAAAATAATTGGGGAATTTATATGAGTGGTGTTTCGCAACCAGTTGTTGATAGCTGTGTATTTCACAATCTTACAAATTCACCATTGATAACATCATTGGTATCTTATCCGAGTTCTACAATCGGCAACAGTATATCGGGTTCTACCTGGCGAGGTTTGAGGATAATAGATGAAACATTATCTCAAAACCTTACATTACCTAAACGAACATTCGGCGGAGTGAATAACATTCCTTATATCTTTGGAGATTATACTATTGGCTCTGGCGCAGTGTTAACCATTCAACCCGGTGTAATTATTAAGTTTCTACAACATGGTAGAATGGTTGTACGTAAAGGTTTGATTGCTGAAGGCGGGGCATCTTCCGATAGCACTATAGTATTTACTTCACTGTTAGACGACTTTTACGGTGGCGATACGAACGCAGACAGCAATCGCACCAGTCCGTGGATTGAATATTGGGGGAGTGTTTGGTTTGAAGATGAAGCGAATGATCCATTGTGTAGAATAAGAAATAGTATTTTCCGTTTTGGCGGTATTTCTTGGTATGGAAGAGGTGCAATTTATACAAACAACGCAAGTCCTACGATTACCAACAGCGCATTTATGCAAAACCGGAATGCTCTTTATGCAATCGGCAATTCAAATCCTGTAATCAATTATTGCGACATTTATCAATCCACCGAAATGGGAATCTTCAATCAAAATAAAGTCTTCAATATCGATGCGAGATACAATTGGTGGGGCGATAATTCGGGTCCAACGCATACATCAAACCCCGGTGGAACCGGTGTCGGTGTAACCGATAGCGTGAACTATATGCCATACAGAACGATAGGTTCTATCAAACCTAAAGCCGGTGATGTAAGTTTGAATGGTGTAATCCAAGCTTACGACGCCTCTTTAGTTTTAAAATTTGTAGTCGATTCCACTGCGAATCCGTTAAATGCTATCCAAAAACAAGTCGCCGATGTGAGCGGAGAGGTGGGAATTACTTCTTACGATGCTTCTTTGATTTTGCAATATGTAGTCGGAAAAATTACATCATTCCCCATCGAAAATCTTGGAAAGAAGTTACTGTTACCAAAGCCATTAGCAGCTGGAATCAAAATTGGAAATGCTACTTTTAATGGTGGAACAAGTATGACTGTTCCGATCGAATTTAATAATGTAACTAATTTGGCGAGTATCGACTTGGCGTTGCAATATGATCATCAATTATTTACACTTAAAAATATTGAGCCAGCTTTATTACTTTCCGGAATGACGATGAATAAAAAATCCTCTGCTGGCGAAATCGCAATCGCTATAGCGGGCGCCGAATACATAACTGCTGATGGAGATGTTTTATTATTAACATTCGAGCTGAATAAAGAATTTAAAGGCAGTGTAAAATCTTTCTTTGAATTTACACGAGTGCTTTTGAATGAAACAGATTTTACTTCCATAGCAAAAGCGGATGAAATAATGCTAAGCGGTAAACCTGTTGAGTTCTCGTTGAACCAAAATTATCCG
>CAMTVZ010000140.1:0-51278 GCA_947085285.1 uncultured Ignavibacteriota bacterium | reverse complement strand
TGAATGCCATTCAGGCGCTCTCCCAGCTGAGCTACGGCCCCATTGGGATTACTAATTTGCATCGGCAATATACAAAGATTGTGTTTTAAAGTCAATTTCATTAAATTCATACAAACAAAATCTCAAAAAAAAATGTATAAATTATTAGCTCTCATTATCATAATTTTATCTGCAATTGTTATTTTATCTTCGTGTAAAGACGAAGAACCTGATGACTGTAATATAGTTTTTCCCGATACAGGCACAGTTAGATATTCAACGCACGTGCAACCACTATTCGATTGCAGTTGTGCATTTGTTGGATGCCACGGTGCCGATACAAAAGAGGCCCGTGGTTTTAGTTTGGATGATTACGATAATTTTATGACCGGTGCGCCACGACAAGTAATTTACCGAGGCAACCCAGATGCAAGTCCGTTGATTTTAAGAGTAGAAGGAAGATTAGGAGCGCGTATGCCGCCTGATCGTCCTCCACTTAATCAAAATCAAATTAATGGATTGAGAAGATGGATTGCACAGGGGGCTCAACTAAATTGAATTAAGCGAGAGAGTAGATAAATCGAAATAATTACTTGAATTCCGGCAAGTATGCTGAATATTATTAGTGATTTTTTTCTACCCACAATTTGATTCACACCGTAAACAATCATAATAATAAAAGCCGCTAATGAGGGAAAAACATATTTTCCCCAACTGCTATGCTCTACCGACATTAATGAAAAATACAAAGAAGAGAAGATCATTAATATCACTGCAAAAAAAAGAATTCTAAAATTATTTGAAGAAATGTAGTTAAACGTCCGATTCACGAAAGTGTTAATAACACCTATAAATGCGATAAAAGAAATGGGGAAAAATATTATTAGATATAATGCAGGCGATAGATTGATTTGATAAATTCGTCCTGCTGCCGCCCAAAAACTCCAATTAAAATTTCTGACCGATTGCCATATTTCGGCAAGAGTTATTTCATCGATTGATAAAATTTTAGACACACCTGGAGATATCGCAATGATACTTCCATACCTTGTGTAATTCCAAATAAAAAACCATAATGAGAGTGCTGATGCAATTAAGAAAATCGGGAAAACACTTTTGATAGTTTCCATCATATTTCTTTTTTGAATCCAAAACGAAAATATAATTAGTAATGCAAGAGGATACAGATTTGCTTTTGTTAATATTCCCAACCCAAGTAATAATCCCATCAATAAATTCCGTCTAACTGTTTCAGGTAAAAATATTTGCCAAATAATAAGTGCGCCGATAAAATTTGCTAAAGCATCGTTTGTAACTGAAGAATTGTTTACGATAAAAGTAGGCAGTGTACTAACCAGAGCTAATACAACAAATGCAAATTTTATTTCAGAATTTAAAACAATCAGAGCTATCTTATAGATGATGAGAATTGTAAGCATCCCAAGTAAGACAGAAAATAATCGCAGGATAATCAGTGCCGGATTTTTGGGAGTGGTAAGTGTGTCGGGGTCGAATTCCTGAAACAACTCAGGTGAAGGCGAATCAAGAGATTTAACAAGTTTATAAATTCCAGATCCTATAAAGTAATATAATGGAGGTTGGTATGCTTCGTAATAAGGAAACTTTGGATTACTGATCGGGTACTCACCTGTTACAGCTAAATGTTTAATCACAAAGAAATGAGGATATTCATCAGGTGCCTGCCAATTTGGTGTGTTAAAAGCAAAAACCAATCTTAATATTAGTGCTACAAATAAAATTACAAGCAACCAACTATTTTCAGATGTGAGTTTCATTCAAGGTCTTTGAACGACTGACGATTTCTAATTAAGAAGTATTTATCACCATCAACTAATACTTCTGCAGGTTTCATTCTACCGTTATAATTTGATGAAAGAACATATCCATAAGCACCAGTACAAAATATCGAGAGATAATCAAATCTCTCAACGAGATTCAACTTGCGATTCAATGCAAAATAATCGCCACTCTCACATAACGGTCCTACTATATCAACAATTTCATACTCCGAATTATTAATTGAGATTGGTGAAATTTGATGATACGATTTGTACAAACTTGGACGTATTAAATCGTTCATTCCTGCATCAACTATTATGAATGTTTTCTCGGATGTTGTTTTTCTGTATATCACTTTTGTAAGTAGAACTCCCGTGTGGGCAATAATAGACCGACCTGGCTGTATGAATATTTTTGTATTCGATTCTTTAAGCACTGGTAAGGCAGCTTCGAGCAAATTTACTGTAGTAAGTTTTGAATCTATCTGTTCATCTTCGGTTGGCAACAAATTATGCTTAACAAAATCGTGATATTGTACACCGAAGCCACCGCCAAAATTCAGTTGCTGCACTGGTATATTTTTGCTTCGTAAAACTTTAATTAAATCAACAACAGCTTTGGCTGATGCAATGAAAGTTTCAGGGTTGATTATTTGCGAACCGATATGTGTATGAATTCCTGATACTTCTATATTTTTCAATTGCAAAGCTTTTCGAAATATTTCTTCAGCATACATCTGGTCGATTCCAAATTTATTATGTCGTTCGCCTGTAGCGATATAAGGATGTGTCGATGCTGAAATATCGAAATTTATACGTATTTGAATACCCGCTATTTTCCCTAACTTTTCGGCAATAGAGTTTATAATATTTAATTCCTCTTCCGATTCTACAATAAATGAAAGAATGTTGTTTTTGAGTGCAAAATCTATCTCATCATCACGCTTGCCAACACCACTGAAGGTAATTTTTTCAGGTGAGAATCCGGCTTTTAATGCAAGATACAATTCGCCGATTGAGCCTACATCTGCCCCTATTCCCTCGGCTGATATAATGTTCAAAATTTTAAGATTTGAATTTGCTTTGATTGAATAGCACGAAAGATGATCAACTGCACCGAACACTTTTTCAATTTCACGACAATGATCTATTATGGATCTTTTACTATACACATAGAGTGGTGTACCGAATTTATCGGCAACTTTCGTTAACGATATATCTTCGCACCAGAGTTCATTATTTCGATAATGGAATTCGTACATAAATAGAAACAATTTAATTTTGGAAGAATTCGCGATGAAGCACCTTTACAGCCTCATCGGCATGGTTATGATCTACAACTAGAGTGATATTAATTTCGGATGCCCCTTCGGAAATCATTTCGATATTAATTTTTGCATTTGCCAAAGCTGTGAAGACTCGTGCGGCAATTCCGGGGGTCTGTTTCATCCCTTTGCCCACAACACAGACGATAGCTTTATTTCTTTCGATTCGGATATCTCCTATCTCTTTTAAGTGCTTTTCAATTTCTTCTAAATCCTTATCGTTATCGATTGTTACTGATACGCTTACCTCTGAAGTTGAAACCACGTCAACACTTTTTTTGAAGTTCGCGAAAATAGCAAATAGCTTTGCTAAAAATCCATACGCTAAAAACATCCTCGACGAGGATATATTAATTACGATAATATTTTTTTTTGATGCGATTGATTTTACAACAGAACTTTGCTCTTTCGTCGTTGATTTTAGTATAATCGTTCCACTTAAGTCAGGTTTACGTGAATTTAAAATCTTAACAGGAATATTTTTATCTACTGCTGGGAGAATTGTATTCGGGTGCAAAACCTTTGCCCCAAAATAAGCAAGTTCGGCAGCTTCATCGAAACTAATTTCCTCAATTAATTTCGCGTCCTTTACGATTCGCGGATCGGCTGTCATCATCCCATCTACATCTGTCCATATCTGAATTACCTCAGCATCTAAAAGAGAGCCAAATATTGCAGCGCTGTAATCTGATCCCCCACGCCCGATAGTAGTTGTATAACCTTCCTCTGTTGCACCGATAAAACCTTGTGTTATTACAACGCTATTATTATTCATTGCCGGTTTTAAGTATTTATCTATACTGATCTTTATTTTTTCAAATAATGGCTGTGCCGAACCGTAGGCTGCGTCTGTAATCATTATCTTTCTTGCATCAAGTAGTAGAGTTGAAATTTTCTCTTGTTCCAATGCAGCACTAAAAATTAATGTTGATAATCTTTCGCCGTAACTTGTAATCGTATCCATCGATCGGGGTGTTAATTCGCCAAGCAAATTAACTCCGCGTATAATGTTACGAATCTCATTACATAATTGATTGATTTGGACATTAACTTTCTTGAAGAATAAATTTTTCAATAATTCTTCAGCGATAGTTTTATGTCTAAATTGCAGCTGATCGACAATATCTAAGGCTAATTTTTCGGAGCCATCTCGCACAGAATGTGCTGTGCGAATTAAGTCGTTGGTTACTCCTGAACAAGCTGATAATACTACCAATATTTTGTTAGGGAGTTCCCTTTTAACAATTTCGACAACGCGGTACATTGCTGCGGCATCTTCGACAGAAGTACCGCCGAATTTCATGACAATCATTATTAAAGTTTTTCCAATATATAATTCGTAATCATCGTATATAGCTGAAGTCGCACAATGCCACTTGCTACACCGTGCGTTCCACCCGGATAGAATGCAGTTTGAAATTGTTTATTCTTCTTTTGCAATTCGTTCACTAATATTATTGTGTTTTGCCAATGCACATTATCGTCGGCAGTTCCGTGAATTAACAAGAGGTTTCCTTTTAATTGATCTGCATACGTAAGTGTTGAGCCTTGTTTATATCCTTCAGGATTAAGCTGCGGAGTTTGCATGTAACGCTCGGTGTAAATTGTATCGTAAAATTTCCAATCGGTGACTGGAGCTACAGCAATCGCGGTTTTGAAAACTTCGTTGCCAAGCAAAATACACATAGCGGCCATATAACCTCCGTAACTCCACCCCCAAATTCCTATGCGCGATTCCTCCACAAATGGCAGTGAGGCTAAATACTTTGCCCCTTCGATTTGATCGTGGGTTTCCCATTTACCTAAATTTTTATAAACAATCGATTTAAACTCTTTACCACGAGCTCCAGTACCACGACCATCGATACTGACGATAATGTAACCTTTTTGAGTTAAAAGTGTGTACCACAAATTGTTTCTATCCCAACTGTTTGAAACTGTCTGCGAACCCGGTCCACCATAAACGTACATCAGCACAGGATATTTTTTTGTTGGGTCGAAATCGACAGGCTTCATCATCCAACCATTTAGTAAAACTCCATCAGATGTTTTGAAATTAAAAAATTCTTTCTTGCTTAATTTGTATTCATCAAAAGCAGTTACAATATTCTCCTCGATAACTCTGATTAACTTCCCATCATTTTTATGGAGACGGATTTTGGGTAGAGTGTACGCGTCAGAGTAAGTATCAATATAAACTGAACCATCAGGAGAAAAATTTATACTGTGAGTTCCAGCTTCGGTTGTGATTCGTTTGAAACCTGTACCGTCGAATTTTATTTTGTACAGATGACGCTCAAGAGGCGATTGCTCTGTTGCAGTAAAATAGACGATACCTTTTGTTTCATCGACACTTAGAATTTTATCTACCTCCCAGTTTCCTTTGGTTATCTGTTTTGTGTGTTTGCCGAAGGTGGTTATATAAATATGTTGATAACCATCTTTTTCTGAAGCCCATAAGAAGCGGCCGTCTTTCAAGAATAAATAATTCGACTGTTCAATATCTAACCAAGTTTTTGATTCATCAGTTAAGATTATCGAACTCGTTCCGCTTTTAATATCGGCTTCTAATATTTCTAACTTATTTTGCAGTCGATTAACACGGAAGATTGCCAGCATATTTGGTTTGGCAGTCCAATAAATTCTTGGAATATAAATATCGTCATCAGTTCCAATATCGAGCCACTTTATAGTTTTAGATTCAATCGACACTACCCCAATTTTCACAATCGAATTCGGGTCGCCAGCTTTGGGATATCGCATCGGTACAGATTTGGGGTGGGTTCGTGTGTAATCGGTCAATGGATATTCAGGTACTCTTCTTTCATCAAGCTGCCAGAAGGCGATGTTCTTGCTGTCAGGCGACCATACCCAGCCGTCGATTATACTCCACTCTTCCTCGTAAACCCAGTCGAAACGACCGTTCATTATATGCTTTTCGCCGTCGAATGTAAGTTGTGTTTCAACTTTCGTCTCGATGTCGATGATAAAAATATTATTCTCGCGAACAAAACCAATCATCTTCCCATTGGGAGAAAATTTTATATTTAATTGTTCGCCAATAGTATCTGTAAGTTGTTGAAATACTTTTGTTTGCAGATCATAAATATAAAAATTGCCCCCCGATTTTATAGCACGTGCCGGAAGTACACCGGTAAATAATATTTTTTTATTATCGGGTGATAAGATGTAGTTAGAAATTTTGAATGCTTTGTCGGAATCGCTCAGAACTAATTTTGATGCATCAACAAATAGCGAACGTTGACCTGTAACTACATCGTATTTCCAGATGTCTGTCTGTTTTTTTGCAGTATCGGTTTGGAGAAAAAGGAAGGCTTTACCATCATTCATCCAGTTGATACTGCGGAGAGATTTTTGAGCAAATTTTGTAGAGTTGAATATGTCGTCAAGTGTGAGTTCTTTTCCACGTTCTTGTGAAAATAATGTGAATATGAATAGATGAAATGTAAATATGAATAAAAATGTTAATGTATTATTTCTTCTCATAATAATTATGTTTTTGATTTTAGTTATGCGATTGACTTGAATTTAGCAAAAGAGATAGAGAGAAGCAAAGAATTGTGTTTTCAATTAGTAAATAATATATTTGAGATGCTGCCTCCCCTACCAACTGAAGAAGTAAGATATATTGAGAGAAGGAGATAAATTATGAGTTCAGGTTTTATGTATATACTTGAATGTGCTGATGGAAGTTATTATACCGGAAGTACAATAGATTTAGAAAGAAGACTTTGGGAACATCAGAACTCACGTGGAGCAAATTATACTAAGGGAAGATTACCGGTAAAGTTAGTTTATTACGAAGAATTCTCAAGGGTAGATGATGCATTCTATCGTGAGAAACAGGTACAAGGATGGTGTCATAAGAAGAAAAAAATCTTGATAGAAGGACGCTCTGAGGATTTGCCGTTTTTATCAAGAAATTATACTCAGTTTGGAAGACCTGTTACCTTGACTAAAGCGAATACGGTTGCTTCGACAGGCTCAGCAACCGACAGAGAAAAGGGCACTGAGCCTCTCAAAGTGCCTTGCCTTGCAAATTTCCAGCAACCAACAGAGAAAAGGTCACTGAGCCTCTCGAAGTGCCCTTCCTTGCAAATCCAGCAACCGAGACAGGCGTTGAGCATATTGAAACACCCTTTCCTACAAACTCAGAATCAAAGGTTGCTTCGACAAGTTCAGCAATCGACAAAGAAAAGGGCACTGAGCCTGTCGAAGTGCACTGCCCTGCAAGCTCAGCAATCAAGCCGGGCGTTGAGCTTGTCGAAACGCCCGATACAACCGAAATAATAAAAAGACCTGCAACAATTAGTAATGTGTATAGGAATAAACATTGAAGTCAGAATATTTTGCATACGGCAACATAGCAACTTTTGAAAATCTGTTGCTACTATTTGAATTTTAAACTATTAAATAATATATTGAAGGTGGTTATGATAGTTGGTAAACGAAATGATTGTTTTGTCTCTAATAATAAAATGAATCAAAGCGAATATATCAACGAAGAAGAATTGTTTTACAAAGCGATTAAATTATTGACAGAAAAGCTAGGGCCATTAGAAACAAGCCGTTTTCTTTCTATTTCTGGGAAGAGAAGAATGGATTCCGTTAAACGTCATCGTCAATGGCAGTCTAAGTTAGATAAAGAAAAATTATTCAAAGAAGTTTTCAGAAAATAACACACAAACTGCTGGCATGATGCACGCCATTTGGCAGTTTCACCCGTTGATCTTTATGGCGGGATAAGTAATAGTTATACCGTAAACAAATATTCAATAATGCTCTTGATAATTATAATGTATGCTAAAAAAATAGTTTAAAACTACTTATAATAATTTTAGGAAAATTAAAATGTGTCATTGTAATAATATTTTTAATGATTTCAGTTTTACAGACTTAACTCAATCAGAACCACCAGCTAGTAGAGGAGTGTATGTTATCAGAGTTAAAAACCGTGGAGTAGAAGTAACTGAAATATTAAACCAATATGAGCACTTATTAGAAAATTTTAATTGGACATTAGTTAAAAACTTTTTAAATAGTAGATGTTCAAGATTAAATAATATTTATAAATGTAACATTATTTATATTGGTTCAGCTGGAACACAAAGAAATAGTAATAACACTTTAAAAAGCAGATATAGAGAATTCGCAAACAGACATACGATTATGTATCCACTATGGTTATTAATATATTTTAATTGGAAACTTGAGTATGGTTATTTCGTTTGTACTGAACCTGCTCAATTAGAACAAAAACTTAAAAGAAAATATCACGAAATCCATAATAATCTTCCTGCATTAGTAATTAGATAAATGAGATATTTAAAAACGGTATAACAAGTGGCTAAAGGCGACAGCGTTTTCGCTTTCGGCATTTGTGCAATTAAAAAGTTTGTTCTACCGTTTCGGTTTTGCTGTTCGGCTATGTTTGTTAATTAAAGTTTTGTTGTAAATAAAAATTTTTTCAATAAAATAAAGTGTGTTGTTATGGGCTGCGCCTTAGCAACCACGCCGTTATCCCAATATTTCAACACTCCATCTATCCTACTTCTCCCCTTCCCCTTTTCACCGATTCATTTCTTAACCGGCTCTGTAACAAACTTCACATCCGAAACGACCCGCACAACTGGATACAGGTTCATCTGATTATCCCAATATGGTGAACGCTGGTAAAAGAAGTTTAAGCGTGCTTGTGGACTATTTGCGAATGTTGTATCAGTAGTTAGCTTCGCCTCAAATTCTTTTTTCAAGTCGGCATTCTCGGCTAACATTTCGCGGGCTAACTTTTCTAATACGTAGGCTTCGGCATATTCTTTTTGTTCAAAAATTGTATCAAAAAATCCCCAAGCTGCTAAAGCATCGGGTGCTTCGGGCTCGAGCAGATGTATAGCAACTTTAGCAAGTCGTTGATTAAGTCGGACTACAAAAGTTCCAATCGAAAATTTCCGTTTCTCTTTATATCGTTCAACAGTATAATTTACAAGATGCCTCCCTTCGTATGGCTTCTCGTACCAACTCGCATTCGAGAAGCGATAAACCTCGGCATCAACTTCGACCGGTTGTTTTAAACGTTCAATGTCGACACCGTGATAATGCAATACCTCTATAACGTTTATCCATTGTTGTGGAATTAAATAAGCAACTGGGGGCTCAATCGCAGTAGTAACTTTTGTTTTATTAAACCATGGAATTTTGATATTAAGGGGCTCGTTAGTCCAGCGAATCCAATTTGTCCCCGATACCTCGCTCGATTCCACAACCGCCTGATAACCTAAAAAATTAATCGTGTCGGCTTCAGAACTTATTTCAAAACGAATTGGGAAGGGTGAAATTGCGCCGTTGATAGTTTGCTCATCAGCGATGCGAACTGCCTTTTTAAGTTGTCCATTATCGGTATGAAAATTTTCTAGAATTGTTAAAAGAAAGTGATACACTCCTTCGACACGTGTTTTGTAGTCTTTTAGCATATGTGTTTCGATGAGTAATGCAGGACGGTTTTGAAGTGGTGGATAACCGTTCGAAAAACGTGGCGGTGCAACTCCTGTTCGAATTCCCTTTGCTAATTCCATATTATTGCGAAACCATAGATAAGGCACCAGGGGATATCCCGATGTTTCCATATCAGTGAATACCTTTTTCATAAAATGTTCAGTAATCCAGGTGCGAACTGCATGCGGCATATTTTCAGAATAGTCAATAGAATAGCTTAAAGTGTATTGGTAATCAGCACCATTTGTGGTGTGGACATCGATAAAAAAATCGGGAAGCCAGGTATTGAACATTTTCAGGAAGGCGCGGGTTTCGGGTGCATCGGCTTTCATATAATCGCGATTCAAATTCAGGTTAGTAGCGTTGGTTCGCCAGCCCATTTGTGCAGGTCCGTTTTGATTGATACGATTGTATGGACTAAATCTTTCGTGTCCATCAACATTATAGATTGGAAGAATAAGAAGAATAGTATTATCGAGTAGATGAGGATATTTTTTTGTAATAACGATATCACGTAATAGCATAAGTGATGCATCTTTCCCCTCGATTTCACCGGAATGGATTCCATTTTGAATCAAGACAACGGTTTGATTTGAAAGGAAAGCTTTTTTAGGATTAAATAATTTATTTTTGGATGCAATGATCAATGGAATATCACGCCCCTCGCCACTTTTGCCGATAGAGATCACCTTTATCCATGGGGAAGCTTTTTCCAATTGGCGACAGAAACCGATTGTCTCTTCATAACGTGAGGTCTCAATAAAATTAGTCCGCTCAGCTTTAGTTAGCCATTCGTGCGGAATTTCTTGTGAGAGCCCCAACGAAAAAAAACAAAAAAGAACAAATAGTATTTTGAACATAAATACCTCGAAAAATTATTTTGAGTAAAAATCAATCATTCTGATGATTGATGCGCGGCAAACTGCGTCGAAATCGACTAAACTCAAAGTGAACATGCGGCAATCGGCCTGCGGACGGAACAGTCCTTCTGAAATATATCCAGCCCCTTCGAATGCCCCCACTTTATTAGCATACTTTGTAGATTTTAAAATATTTTGACTCTGTTGAATTAGTGGTTCACGTTTTTGGTAGTAATCGGGAGCTAATCGATCTAATTTTTGGCGAAGAGTTTCAAGACTATCGAACAGGCTTTTCTCCCACGGAGTGGGGATTGGGGTTTCGGCTTCAACAAGATTTTTCCATTTCAATTTTTCTCTTTTGGTCTGAACCGTAATATTTGGTTCCCAGGGTTCAACACCTTTGGTGTAGAAATCGGTATATGAAACTTGCGAACTGTAATACTCGTCGGCAAGTCCGCCAAAGCTATGACCAAATTCGTGAACATAAACATAGTCGATCTGCCAAGCTTTATCAACAGCGTCGGGTATTGTATAAGTAGTAGTATAAAGGTTAAAAATTCCGCCTCCTCCATAACGATTGTCGTTTACAAGTATATTTATAAAATCGTATGGCACGGCTGCTGCGATATCGCGCAGGGTTTTATTCTCTTCGGTTAGAATATAACGTGGAGAATTAAAATAATTATAAGTTGTGCCAAGTATGTTATTCTTGTAAACATTGGCATCGGGTTTATCGATTCCCGAATCTTCCGAAATAACTTCTAAAGTCCATACATTAAAATCTTTTTTCCGTTCTTTGAACGGACTTACACTAAACATATGATCGTTTACTTTTTGTACATCTTTTCGGAATTTATCAAGATCGTTTTTGGTATATCCATCCCCAATTATCAGCACATCAACTTTTTTATCAGAAGGTCCGTTGTTCATAACTTGTGTAACTTTGAAATCATATTTACGATTTTTTTTATTAACAACAGTCGGATTTTCAGGATCTATTGTAACAGAGAAAATTTCTTTAAACATCATCTGTTTATCGCGCCTGTTAATTGTAAATTGGATTTTTTTCTTCGGCATTGGAAGTCGGATTGTTTCGTGGTAGGTTTTAAAAACTCCAGGAGCTGCTTCATCGGTTGTTTGCCATTCATTGAAGATGGTGGAGTAACCACGCGAGTAAATTAAGTTATTAGTAGCAACATCAAATATCTTTACTAAATATTCTCCATAATTTAGTGTATCAATGAGGTTAATTTTACTGCCGGGCCACTCTCCTTCCTCATAAATTTGGTCGATGCTGAATATCTCCTGAGTTTTTGACCCCGTATGGAAATAATCGACACGCATGGTTTTGTTAAAGAAATATTTATCAAAATTTGTTTCAGCCACTGAACTGATTGTAAGGATGAAAAAAATTAAGACATTCAGGTTAAATAGTTTCATATTCCCTCCTATTTATAAAAGCTTTCTATCTCTTTTTTTGTCATATAACGCCATTCACCACGTTTAAGTCCTTCGACAGTAACGTTACCGTATGCGATGCGTTCTAATTTTATTACTTCATAATTATGGGCTTCAAACATTCTACGGACCTGACGGTTTCGACCTTCATGAATGATGATGCCAACTTCTTTGTTTTTCGTTCCTGGAATAATTATAACTTCGGCAGGTTCGGTTTGCTTGCCCGAAATTTTTACTCCCTTACGGATTGATGTGGCAATTTGGGGAGTAAGGGGTTCATTAAGTGTAACTTTATACGATTTTTTAATTTCGTGCTTTGGATGCATCAAATGATTGGCAAACTCGCCATCCGAAGTTAAAAGTAGAACACCAGTTGTGTCACGATCGAGCCTTCTGATTGGAAAAATACGTTCGCGAACTTTTACATAATCTAAAACAGTTGTTCGCCCTTTTTCGTCTTTTGTTGTAGTGATACAATCTTTCGGTTTGTTGAAAACGATATATACCGGTTTGTTTAATTTTACAATTTGTTTACCATTCACAAAAACTTTATCGCTTATCGGATTAATTTTGAAACCCAATTCGGTTACAATTTTTCCATTAACTTTCACTTTACCTTCTGATATCAGTATATCAGCTTTACGGCGTGAGGCGACACCGCAATCGGCTATAAACTTGTTCAGTCGAACTCTGTTTGCATCAGATTTCATTCTTTAATTCCGTTCGAGTAATATTTTGATTGCTTGGCGATTCGTCAGGACTAGAAGATTGTTCATCAGATTCGCTTATATCTTTGCCCAGACGTTTCATCAATTCTTTTTCGACTTCAAAATTATTGTCGTTCAAAATTTCATCTATTTCTCGCGGCTTGGGTAGGTCAATAAGATCGTTTATACCGAAATGCTTCAGGAAAGTTAATGTTGTGCCATACAGAAGGGGTCGACCGGGGGATGCCGATCTGCCAACGATTGTAATTAAATCGCGTTCGAGTAGAGTGCTAATCATATAGTCGACGTTTACACCACGAATAGCTTCGATCTCAGGTTTTGTTACAGGTTGTTTATAAGCTATCACTGCCAAAGTTTCTAATGCCGATTGCGATAGTTTGCGTTTTGCTTTTTCTTTAACCATTAATCCTAACCAGTGTGCAAAATCGGGGAGTGTTGCGAACTGGAACCCCCCTGCCGACTGAATTATTCTGAAAGCTCGGTTCGATGCTACATATTCGCTGTTCAGTTGCCGAATCACTGAGAGGACATCGTCTTCATTCATTCTAATTCTTAAATGAATTTCTTCAGACATTTTTAAAATGTTGACAATATCTTTTAGCGACAATGGTTCATCGGATGCAAATATTAAAGCTTCAATTATTTTTTGTTTATCTAATTGATCCATTATTTTACTTTATAAACTATAAAATCGTCGGGTAAACTTTCAACATACCGGATTGCAACAATTTGAGCTTTCATTAATTCAAGAAGAGCAATTATTGTTACAATTATACGAATTTTCTCAGTCATATGCGACACCAGTTCGAGAAATGTTCCCTCGTCGCGGGCACGAAAGAAATCGACTATATAGCTCATCTGTTCATCGATGGTAACATTCAACAGTTCGATATCGTGATAAACTCTACGTGGAGCTCGTTCCATAGCCCGTTTGAATGCAGTGATGAGTTTGTACATTGTGATATCTTTTAAACCTTCCTCTTGATCTTCGAGAGGAATTTTCTTCTCATCATGATAAAAATTTTTACGGAAAAATAATTTCCGTTGTTCCATTTCTAATTCGGAAAATTTTTCTGTAACCTCTTTATATCGTTTATATTCCAATAGTCTTCTGATTAATTCTGCACGCGGGTCTTGCTCGTCTTCTGAGCCAGGTTCTTTCGGAAGAAGCATTTTTACTTTAATCTGCATCAGCTCGGCAGCCATCACTATAAAATCGCCAGCTATTTCGAGATCAAGTTCTTGAAGATAGTTTAAGTAATCTAAAAACTCCTTTGTTATTTTTGAAATAGGGATGTCCTTAATATCTAATTCATCACGTTTAATAAAGAACAGGAGTAAATCGAGAGGTCCTTCGAATTGGTGTAATTTAATTTTATAAGCCATTAGCCCAACTTCATAACAGAACGAACTTCGTTCATTGTTTCGCGTGCAACACTGCGAGCCTTATTTTCCCCTTCTGCCAATATTTCGAGTACCAATTCAGGATTGGCTTCATAAAATTTTCTCTTTTCGATGAAAGGAGATATGTATTGGTTAATTTTGAGGGAGCATTTAATTTTACAATCAACGCAACCTAAAGCGCCACTACGGCAACCTGATTCAATTTCCGAAACCTCGGAAGGGTTAAATTTTTTATGGTATGTAAATACTAAACAAATTTCAGGACGTCCAGGGTCGCCTTTGCGTATTTTTTGAGGATCGGTTACAGCCGAACGCATCTTTTTTTGTACGATTTCAGGTTCATCAGAAATTAAAATAGTGTTCCCAGCCGATTTACTCATCTTCTGTTCGCCGTTTAAGCCGGGCAATCGTGAGAATATTGTCAGGCGTGGTTCAGGTTCAGGGAAGACTTCGCCGTAGAGCTGATTAAACCTACGGGCAATCTCGCGAGTTATTTCAACATGTGGTACCTGATCTTCGCCTACAGGTACGAAATCGCCTTTGTACAAAAGTATATCCGCTGCCTGAAGGACAGGATAACCGAGATGACCGTACGAAATATTTTCGATATTCAAGTCACGAACCTGCTCCTTAACGGTTGGATTTCGTTCCAAACGAGCAGATGTAATTAGCATCGAAAATATTAGGTGTAACTCGCAATGCTCTTTAATTTGCGACTGACGGAACATTGGGCTTTTATCTGGGTCAAGCCCCACTGCAAGCCAGTCGATTAACATCTCGATAGAATTTTGATAAATATTCGATGAATCGAGATCGGTTGTTAGTACGTGGTAATCGGCAATCAAGTGATAATTATTAAAATCGTTTTGCAATGCGACCCAATTTTCTAATGCACCAACTAGATGCCCAAGATGCAGTTTACCCGTGGGGCGCATACCGCTGAGTATTCGTTTTTTATTCATAAAATGTGGTATGTTAGGGAGTAATTAATTTAAAAATAGGTACGGCTTCCATCGTTCATCAACCTTGTTTACGCTATGGCGTATAAAAGTGATATGATTGGGTTTTCTGGGTTGCCGTAGTAGCTTCATGTTTGCATCTTCAGGTCGTCTATCGTCCTTTTTATTGTTACAACTAACACATGCAGTTACTAAATTTTCCCATGTATCTTCGCCCCCTTGCGATTTAGGGATAACATGGTCTAAAGTTAAATTACCACCATGCGCACCGCAATATTGACATTGGTGTCCATCGCGTCGCAATATATTTTTTCTCGATAAAATAACTCTCTGAAATGGTATGCGTATGTATACACTTAACTTAACAATACTCGGAACAGAAAATTGAGTTTTTGCCGAACGAACTATCTTGCCATTTTTTGCCTCAACTAATTCGGCTTTCCCAAGGTATAATAACAATATAGCCTTTTTAGCATTGCAAATGCTGATTGGTTCGTAATTCTGATTCAATACAAGAACTCGTGAACTCAGTATTCCATTCGACTTTTTTGAAATTGTTAACTTGCTGAAGACTTAATACTTCCTTTTGTTTTTAATTATTATTGTTTAATTAATTAATTTCATAAAAAATATATATTAAAATGAGAAGATAATCAAGTTATTTAGGTATTTCTAAGGCTAAAAATATTGAGTTTTCTTCCGATTTTCGAACTCTCAATAAAACAGATTCGCCCGGGCTCGTGTTTTCGATTATTTTACGTATTTGATTTACTGATGTAACTGTTATCCTGTTGATTTCTAATATCACATCATTTCTCTGAAGTCCACGTTTAAAGGCTTCGGATAATGATTTTACATCAGTAACTAAAACTCCGTTTTCAACTTTCAGTTTTTCTTTTTGTTGAGGAGTTAGATTTTGGATTGTTAAGCCCAACTTATCGAATGTGTATGGTTTAGTGGATAGAGTTTCATCTGATTCTTTTTCTTCGCTCTTCTTTTTGGATGTAATAATTTCTTCATCATCGGTTCTTGAAGCAAGTTTTACTTTTTTCTCTATAACTTTTCCATCGCGATTCAATTTTATTGTTACTACATCGTTCGGATGTTTTGTTGCTATATAGCTTTGAACTTCGTTAGGAGCATTCATTTCGCGACCGTCGATTTCGAGTATTACATCACCTTGTTTTAAACCTGCTTTTTCAGCTGCACCACCTTTGACTAAACCTTGTATCAGAACTCCTGTTAATTTTTCTAACTTGAGTGCTTTCGACATCGTTTCATCGATTGGCCCAATCTGAATACCTAAATAACCTCGTCGTACTTTTCCATACTTGATAATATCCTGTGCAACATACTTTGCAATGTTTATAGGAACCGCAAAACCATACCCTTGATAGCGGGCATTGGTCGTTGCGATAGCAGTATTGATACCCACAACTTCACCTAATAAATTTACTAACGGACCGCCACTGTTTCCAGGATTTATTGCTGCATCGGTTTGTATAAAACTTTCGATGCCGTAATCGCCACTTATAACACCGATACCTCCACGCCCTATCGCACTAACTATTCCAGCGGTTACTGTCGAACGAAGTCCAAGCGGATTTCCTATCGCTAACACCCATTCGCCTACTTGCAATTCCTCAGAATTACCAAGTGGGGCAGTTGGCAAATCTTTTCCATCAATTTTTATAACCGCTAAATCGGTTGTAGGATCAGTCCCTACTACATGCACTTTTTTAAAAACACGTTTGTCGTTCAACGTAACCTCGATTCCATCTTCTCTTGCACCTGCTACAACGTGATTGTTTGTAAGAATGTATCCCTCGGGATTAATTATTACCCCCGAACCAGAGCCCATCTGTGGTTCAGGATCAGGAAATTTGAAATCTGGACCAAAGAAATGGAAGAAATCTTTAAATTCCTGACTTCGTTTTTCTGCTTTTTCGATGACATTTATACTTACAACGGTTGGAGTTATTGCTTTTGCTACATCGATGAAAGGCTGGCTTAGCGATTTAATTTCTACAGCATCTTTCTTTATTGGTGAAGCGGCTCCTAATTTTACTTGTTCATCACCGGCAAAACTAAAATCTATACCGGTGTTCATACTCGTTACAAGTATAACTCCAAAAATAATACCAACCGTTATTAAAAATATTGCTGATAATATTGATTTTTTATCCATACATGTGATCCTATAAATTAGTTATTTGATTCATTTTTAGTGCAATATACTTAAAATTCTTTATTTTGTTTCAAAAACGATTAAATGATTTGGCTAAAGACTTTTTCACTTTTTAGTTCTTTCAAACTGCTGATATGATAACGTAAATAGTCGAATAAAAATTTCCCTATATCGTTTCCGTCTTGTTTGGTTATAATAATATTCGTTACCGAATCGACTTGTTCTGTTTTTTCAATTCGATTTAAAATTTTAAAAATTCTTACTGGCATTTTATGTGGGCGTACTGAAAATTTTACACAATCGACACACATTATACTTCCCTTCGAAAAGTCGAAAACTTGTTGCTCATTTTCGTTTCCATTATTGTAAATATCAACACCACATTTACCACATGTCGAAAAATTATACCGATAACCTAATATTTCGCCTAATTTAATTTCAAAAAGATAAAATAAATTAGCATAATTTCGGTTAGCAGTTTCGATTGACAGAAGAACATTTATCAATAAATTAAAGAGCTTCTGGTTTTCTTCTTCATCGTGCATCACTTTATTAACCAGTTCAATAATTTTTAATGCCGCTTCTAATTTTTCTAAATCTTGTGAGATACTTTTGAACGCTTTTAATAAATCGCATTGTGTTACCAAGTAAAGTTGAGTTGTCTCTTTTTTGTAAAATACAATCATTACGTAAGAAAGAGGTTCGAGTGTTGAGCCGAATTTATTTTTAAACTCTCGAGCCCCTTTAATTATTCCGTTTATTTTGCCATACCGTTTCGTATAAAAAGTAACTAATCTACTTGTTTCTTTATATTTTTTTGACTTTAATACTATGGCTTCTGTTTTTACAATCATTTTAGTTCGGACAATGAGTACGAATATGGAGGTAAGAATATTTTTCTGTCGGTGATAATACCTGTAATTAAATCGGGTGGAGTAATATCGAATGCGGGCGAATATACTTTTACTCCAACTGGTGCTGTTCGTTTCCCAAAATATTCAGTTATCTCTTTTTCGCCTCTTTCTTCAATGATTATTTCATCTCCTGATTCTATTTTGGTATCGATAGTTGTTATTGGTGCGGCGATATAAAACGGAATCGCGTGCATCTTTGCATTCACTGCAAGGTTGTATGTGCCAACCTTATTTGCAACAAAACCTTGCATCGTAATTCTGTCGGCGCCTGTTATTACTAAATCTATCTTTTTTTGTTGCATCAGAAAAGCTGCCGTGCTATCGGTTATCAAAGTTACGTCAATACCTAATTTCATTAATTCCCAAGTTGTTAATCGGGCTCCTTGTAAAAGTGGTCGAGTTTCGCAAGCATACACCTTAATATTTTTCCCCAATGTGTGAGCTGTTACTATAACATTCTGTGCAGTTCCCTGGCCGCCTGTTGCCAACGCTCCGGTGTTGCAATGGGTAAGTATAGTAGCATTTTGAAAAACGATCTCCGCCCCGTTAGTTCCTATCGCTTTACACATCGAAATATCTTCGTTGTGAATCTTTTTTGCCTCTTCAATAATTTTTGTAACAGCCATATTAACACCAAAGTCGATAATTTTATCCACAACTTTGTCGATTCTTTCTAATGACCAAAATAAATTAACAGCGGTTGGACGGGTCGACTTTAATTCCATTATCGCAGCCGATACATTTTTTTTAAAGGAAATAGAATTTTCGTTTGAGAATTCTAAAGCAGCCAGAGCCACACCATAAGCTGCAGCAACACCCAATGCAGGAGCCCCACGAATACTCAATTTGCGTATAGCCTCTCCTACTATCCGATAGTTGTCTGTAACGATATAAATTTCTTCGCTTGGTAATTTGGTTTGGTCGATGAAGCGTAATTTAGTGCCTAACCATTCTAACGACATCATAATCTATCTTCTTCAAAATGCGAGAGAGCACGGAACTCTAAAAATCGGTCTTTGATTTCGAGATGGTTCATATCCTTGATTCGTTCGATACTGAACTTTTCAACACAGAAGGAAGCCAATGTACTACCATATACCACTGCACGTTTTAAATTTTCTTCAGACAAGTCATCGGTTTTTGAAATCCATCCTATAAATCCACCGGCGAAAGCATCCCCGGCTCCAGTTGGATCGTTTATATTTTCGAGCGGATAAGCCGGAGCCGAAAAAATTGTTTTTTCGGTAATTAGCAGGGCGCCGTGTTCTCCTTTTTTAATTATCACGATTCGGGGTCCCATTTTCATAATAATTTTGGCTGCCCTGATGAGGTTCGGTTCGTTTGAAAGTAAACGGGCTTCGGAATCGTTTAGCACCAGAACATTCATCATTCCAATAGCTTTTAGTAATTCTTTACGCTTACCGTTTATCCAGAAATTCATAGTATCGCCAACAACGAGGCGCGGATTTTGAATTTGTTCGATTACACATTGCTGTAATACAGGGTCGATATTTCCGAGGCAGACGTACGAACTTTTTTTATAGGATTCAGGTATGATTGGTTTAAAATGTTCGAAAACATTTAGGTGGGTATAAAGAGTATCGCGAACATTTAAATCGTAATGATACCTCCCACCCCAACGAAAAGTTTTTCCGCTATCGATTATTTGCAATCCTTCCAAATCGATATTCTTGTTCTCTAAAAATTCGATCGCTGATTTTGGGAAGTCGCTGCCAACGATGCCAACTAACCTAATTGGCTCAACAAAATAGCTTGCAGAAACCGAGATATAGACTGCTGAACCGCCGAGAACATCTACAGCTTTTCCGAACGGCGTTTCGATTGTATCGAGAGCTAACGACCCTACAACAAGTAAACTCAATTTGATTCCTGTGATTTATTAATTTGACGAATAATGATACGAAAAGTTGATATTTATAGCAAATCAATCAAAAATATATCGAACGATTTGCAAATCAAAAAGTCGTTCACTATATTCAATCAGTTTTTCCATTACAATTGAATAAAAGGAGACTGTATGGTAGATTTAAAAAAATTAAGAATTTTATTGGTCGATGACGAGGAACCTTTAAGAAATATTCTACGGAAATATCTTGAATCGACCGACAAGTTTGAATGTACCGAGTGCGAATCGGGGGAAGATGCGGTTGGATTATTGAATCGACTTCAGTTCGATGTAATAATACTCGATTACAAAATGCAAGGTATTAGCGGATTAAACGTACTTCAATGGATGTGTGAGCAAAAAATTGAAACACCAGTATTGATGCTAACCGCTGCCGGTTCAGAAAATGTTGCAGTCGAAGCAATGAAATTAGGGGCATACGATTATTTAAGAAAAGATCAACTCGACTTAGAACATTTGCCAATAATTTTGAATGGAATTTATGAGCGATATCTATTCCACAAAGATAGAGAAAATACTCGGTTGGTGATTGAAAATTGGAATACTTTTGTTGAACTTCTGAATAGCTATCGAAATTCGTTATTGTCATATGGATTGACTGCCGGTAATGCTTTAACTATGTTGAAAACATTAGTCAAAGAAACAGAAAGTGATAACCAACAATTAGCTAATTTAGGCGATATAAAACAGCTCGTTCAAATATTGGAAACGGCAATAATTTTGATTTCGCAAACAGCTGATGAATTATTAAAAAAATTTCCTGAAAACAAAAAAATCGAAATTAAGGAAAATGTATTGAGCTAATTTCGGTTTAGTTAATCAGCAAGTTGGGAACCAGCTCTCCTTTTTTGTAAGAAAATCGTTTACAATTGTTAATGCCTTCTTCTGGCCATGCCAATGTAGCAGTTTTAAAGCCGTCGAATAATCGCACCAGTCAAAAGCTTGGTGTTCGGATGAAAGTGAAGGGATTTTATCGTTTTCAATTTCTGCTAAAAACATTGGTGATAAATTTATTACGTCCTTTGTATATACATAAAATGAATTTATTAAAGGAATAACCCATAAATTTTTATGAGGAATATTTATCTCTTCGATCATTTCGCGTTTTGCGGCATCAACAGCAGTTTCCCCTTCTTCAATTGTTCCTGTTATAAATTGAAATATTCCGGGATAAATTTTTTCAGTTTCAGAACGATGGAGAATCAGATATTTTGGCTGCCCTTTTTCAAATTTAAACACACAGACTTCAATATATAACGAAGTTATATTTGGCATTTTAACTCCAGTAACTTTTCAACTTCTGGCGTTGTAAGATACCTGAAGAGGCCTGAGGTTAAATTTCCTAATACTATTGGCCCAACTTGAACACGTTCCAGTTCTTTCACTTTATAATTCAACGATTCGAACATTCTTCTTACCTGCCGGTTTTTACCCTCTACTATAGTCAACATAATTTCTGTTCTAGAACCGTTTAATATGTTCACTTTTGCTGGTAGTGTTTTCAAATCTTTACCAATCGCTACACCAGTTCTTAATTTCTCTAAATCTATTCGGTCTATTGGTTTGTCGATCTTTGCTACATAAGTTTTACGAATCCCTGATTTCGGATTCGTAAGTACCTCTCCCAATTTACTATCGTTTGTCAATAATAGTAATCCTGTTGTATCTTTATCCAATCTTCCTACGGGAAAAACCCAAGTTTTGATATTTTTAATCAAATCGTAAATTGTTTTACGGTTTAATTCATCGGAACGAGTTGTTATATAACCTTTCGGTTTATTCAACATAAGATAAATGTATTTTTTCCTCTCTATCTTCATTTTATCTACCTTTATTTTATCTTTTTCCAAATTAACTCTTAAAGAAATATTTTTTGAAACTATCCCATTTACTGAAACACGACCCGAGAGAATTAATTCTTCTGCTTGTTTGCGTGATGTTATGCCTAATTTCGAGATTGCCCGAGGCAAACTGACTATTTTATTATTACCCGATTGCATTCGAGGAATAGTTTAGATAAGCCACTTTATAGTAACAATACCGAGTATGAAAAGAACAACAAAAGCTAACGACAATTTATCGAAATACTTATCGATAAAAATTTTCATTTGTGCGCCGAAGAAAAACAATAAGCCACCTACAAGGAAGAACCTTGAAGCACGCCCGATAAGAGAACCAAGTGTTAATGTCAATAAATCAATCGTTTGATTAAATCCCGCTGCGATAGTGAAAACTTTGTACGGTATTGGTGTAAATCCGGCTATAAAAAGTGCTACGAAGCCATGTTCACGATAAGTTTGAAGTACGGTGTCGAACTTATCAATAGCTCCATAAAAACTGAGTATAGGTTTACCAATGACTTCAAAAAATCCATATCCGATAAGATAGCCCAGATAAGCCCCGGTTACCGAACCCACAGTGCAGATAAAAGCAAATTTAAATGCTTTACGCGGTGTTGCTACAGCTAATGCAATCAATAGCACATCTGGTGGTATTGGGAAGAAGGATGCCTCGATAAATGCAATCCAGAACAATGCGTGGAGTGCATAAGGTTTTGTGGCAAATTGTTCGACCCACTCTTTTAGGTGGCGAAGCCAGTTTATAAGCGTACGTATCAGAAGAATTTTCCTTTCTTATATTTATGACGTTTTAATTTACTAAAAATTTTTGAGAAATACTTTTAACTCATCTTTTAAATATATTGGTTCGATATCTAGTTCGGTAAAAAAATCTGTGCCACTCTTACAAATATTTTCTTCTAAAAGCATCGTAATTTGATCGTGTGTTACTGGGAACCATTCAAATTTATCATATATTTTTGCAAGCAACTTCATATACCAAACTGGAATGTGGAGTTTTACTTTTTTTAGGTTTATTATGTTAGAAATTATATCGATTAATTCGTTATATGTGAATAGCTCGTTACCGCACAAAGAATATGTTTTATTGAATGCATCTGTAAGTTCCAGACTTTTAACGAAAGCATCGGCAACGTTTTTAATTGCGATTGGTTGAAACCTGTATTTGCCATCTCCAATTATCGGAACAACCAAAGGCATTTGTTTCAACAAACCAGCAATAACAGTAATAAAATTAATTCTGCCCTTGTCTTCATCGCCAAATATTACAGAGGGCCTGAAGATAGTCCAACTGAGGCCGCTTTGTTTCAAGTATTCTTCTGCATCATATTTTGTTCGAAGATATTCAGTTGAAGCATTTGGTTTCACACCGTTGGCGCTCATTAATAAAAAACGCTTCACACCTTCACGTTTTGAGGCATCAATCAAATTCTTCACACCGACGAAGTGAATCTGTTTAAATGTAATTCCACGTTTAGGGAATTCGCGAATAAGACCGGGCAGATAAATTACAGCATCGCAACCGGAAAGCTGTCCAGCATAACTTTCGTTGTTTGTTACATCGCCTTGTATTATTCTCAAATTTGGTTTTAAATTATCTGGGAATTTGTTTGTCGATTCTTTACGAACTAAAACAGTTACCTGATGCTTAGAATTAATGAGTGCCGACAAAATTCTATTCCCGACATAACCGGTTGATCCTGTTAAGAATATGTGCATAACATCCTCGTAGTTTGATAAAATATATGAAAAATTTTTATACTTTCTTTGATAAAGATTTTATAATCACACACTGGCAATTGCTCCGGTGGAGTTTTGTTTTTATACAATTTTTAAGTTACTTTAATAACAAAGTTGTAAAATTTAATTGTAGTAATAACTAATGTTAAAATTTGTATCGAAATTCTTCTCTTTGTTTCTTTTTACTGTTTCTGTATTTTCTCAAAATTTAGAAAATAATCAGGTTTCAGTGTGTCCGAAATTTTTTCAAGAAATCTCCGATGCGATTATAAACGACAAATTACCGCAGATAAATATAAAAATACCAAACAAAATTCAAAAAACTTCCAATCCAATTGGTATCGATACAAAAATTTACGGTTATTGGGATTTGCAAAGTAATGGCGGTGCTATAAATTACATTGCAGTAAATCCAGAAAACCCGAACAACATTCATGTTGCATCGATGATTTCGACTGATTCGAGTAGTGCCACCGCGATTTCAATATCGCGACGCATTGCCTACAATTTCAGCTACGATGGTGGAAATAGTTGGGGAACTCCGGTATTTGTACCAAATATACGCGCAGGTTATCCTTCGTTGTTTCTCCCTTCTGATTCCGAATTAAATTACTTTGCTGCAATAGCAAGCCACGGTTCCCCCGGAACAAATTTACCTCTGCAAAGTGCTCTTTATCTTGATAGTTACGAAGGGGGGAAAATTTTTTCTACATATCTCACTCCTCTTCACCAACCAAATAACGACGATGTGCTGTGGCCCTCGATAGCTCAAACATCAAACGGCAATATTATTTTAGCTGGTTCATTTCCATCTTCAAGTTTGTTAAGTGGTTTATCGGTAATTAGTTTTAATCAGAATCGAACTTGGAACAACTGGACTCGTTTTGAAACTTCTGCGAAACATAGCGGGAGAGTTGCAATAGCTTCGGGCGATAACGGAAGCGTTGCCATAATCTGGCGGTCGAGTACCGATCCCGACTCACTTTTGGCTCGTATGTCATCAGATAACGGTGTTAGCTGGGGAAGTAAAATTGCAATTGATGCCGAGAACGGTTCGTCGGGACCTTGTTGGACCGGCTTTGATGCAATGTACATTGGAACAACATTGTATGTTACTTATACTCGCAGCAACTATTCAAACGGAAACTACAATTTAGCAAACCAAGTCCGGCTTTGGAAATCGAGTACACAAACATCAACCGCAGTAATCGACAGTTTTGTATTTCCAAGATTGATGAAAACAACCGGTGTGCAAAACATTCAAACCAACCATAATTTTGCTTTTAATTTTCCATCAATTGGGAAAAATAGTACTGGAAGCCGTATATACATCGCTGTTGATGCGTTTATGCAGGGGATAACCGATTCGGAAGGCTTCAATTACAGCGATATACTTTTAACATACAGCGACGATAACGGAACGACTTGGACAATTCCAAAAAATATAACAAACACTAAAAATATTGATGAAAGATATGTTTCGCTTTCGACAGTGAATCCAATTATTAATACAAGTGGCAAGGATAGTAACTGGGTGTTTATGGTTTTTCAGGAAGATAGAATTCCGGGAGCTAACTATGCAACTTTGGCATCCGAAGCACGCCCGGTTTCAGGAACAAAATTAAAGTTTTTCAAACTGAATGTTGATTATAAATCGACAGAGACTATTTCAATAAATATATCTAACAAATGGAATATGTTATCAGTACCGGTAGATATTACATCCGATAAAAATGTTTTATTCCCCAACTCGGTATCGAATGCATTTATATATTATCCGGGCAGTGGTTATACTGTAGAAAATATTTTGACGCCGGGAAAAGGTTACTGGCTAAAATTTAACAGAGACCATACTGTTGTGTTTACAGCAAATCCAGTAAACTCGCTAATACTTTCAGTTTTACCTGGTTGGAATATGATTGGTTCGATAAGTAAGGCAATACCGGTAAGTAGGATAGTTACAAATCCTGCTAATATTACGACTTCGAAATATTATGGATATTCGAACGGTTATTTCGTTGCCGATACATTAAAACCCGGCATTGGATATTGGATAAAAGTGAAACAACCTGGCACAATTAATTTGATTGGTGATTAAATTAATCCAATGCGAATAATTAAAGAACATTAATAATTTTTTATAGTTGTATTGAAAATTATCGTGCCATCCATCCGCCATCCACAACAAGTATATGTCCGTTTACGTAATCGGAAGCTGAGGAGGCTAAGAATACAACAGCGCCTTTTAAATCGTTAGGTGTACCCCACCGATTAGCCGGTATTCTATCGAGGATAGATTTTGAGCGTACAGGGTCTGCACGCAACGCTTCTGTATTATTTGTAATCATATAACCAGGAGCGATTGCGTTAATATTAATACCAAATTGTGCCCATTCGTTTGCAAGAGCTTTAGTAATTTGGGCAACTGCACCTTTACTCGCCGCATACGATGGAACTGTAATTCCACCGCTAAAACTTAGCAACGAAGCAATATTAATTATTTTCCCCTCTTTTCTTTTCATCATATCTTTTGCTACTGCCTGACTCAGGAAGAAAACAGTTTTTGAATTTATTAGCATTACTTCGTCCCAGTCTTTTTCTGAGAAATCGATCGCGGGAGTGCGTCGGATTATACCTGCATTGTTGACTAGAATATCAATACTGCCGAATACAGCAATAGCCTTCTCTACAACCTCGTTAATAGAACTCATCTGCGAAAGGTCGGCGATATGTGTAACAACTTTTCGCCCTAAAGATTTTACTTTTTCGGCGGTTTCCGAAGAATCCACAATATCAACTAAAATTAGATTAGCGCCTGCTTCTGCGAGCCCAACCGACATTCCTGCTCCGAGCCCAGTACTTGCTCCGGTAACTAATGCAATTTTTCCTGAAAGATCGAAAATTGATTTCATAAATTTCTATTCCTTATTGTTTAGAAAAAATTATTTAACAGATGAAGCTCTGGCTTGAGTAACATTTTTTACAAGTATCATTGCCCTTTCAGTTAGCACATCAAAGTGCCCCTTCTCAATTGCGGTCTTGTCGAGTAATTCGCTTCCAATACCCACGGCAACGGCGCCAGCAGATATCCAATCACCAGCATTCTCTATAGAAACCCCACCGGTTGGTATCATTTTGATATAAGGGAAAGGACCTGCTATATCTTTGATGTAACCTGGGCCGAGGTTTCGGGCGGGAAATATTTTGATTAGGTCGGCACCAGCATTCCAACCAGCGAAAATCTCTGTCGGTGTATAACAACCTGGAATACATGCAACATCTTCTTCTTTGCAAATAGAAAGAATATCTAAATTTAAAATTGGGCTGACAACAAACTTTGCACCGGCTTTTATTACTGCTTTAGCTGTTGCACTATTGGTTACCGTACCAGCACCGATAATAATATCTGAAGATATAGTAAGATTTAGTTCTGCAATTATTTCAACTGCATTAGGAACTGTCATAGTTATTTCGATGCATTTTATGCCACTTACACTAATTGCTTCAATTACATTTTTAACTCTATTTTGATCATTCATACGGATAACGGCAACAATACCAGAATCTATAATATTTTTCAGAATAATATTTTTGTCCATTATAATTATATCCTATTATCTTAATTCGTGTAGATTTACACCATCCATATCATCAAAAACCTGATTTTCTCCCCCCATAGCCCAGACGAAACTGTAATTTTTTGTTCCAACGCCGGTATGCACCGACCAACTTGGTGAAATGACCGCTTGTCGATTACTTATAACAATATGGCGTGTTTCTGATGGCTCGCCCATAATATGTATAACTTTTCCATTTTCGCCAAGATTGAAATACATATAAATTTCGGATCTTCGCTGATGTGTATGCGGAGGCATAGTATTCCAGACGCTCCCTTCTTCAAGTTCAGTCAGTCCCATAACAAGCTGGCAGCTTTTAATTCCATTTGGATGGATATATTTATAGATAGTACGTTTATTCGCATCCTGTTGGCTTCCAAGCTTAGTCGCTTCTGCGTCGATAAATCGTGCGTGCTCCGTTTTATATTTTTGATGTGCAGGGTAACTAACAAAATAAAAAATAGCCGGTAGTTTTGGAGAGGCACTGGAAAATAATATTTCTTTCTCCCCTTTACCGATATACAGTACATCTTTTGGTTTCATTAAAAACGATTTTCCGTCAACTTCAATTGTTCCTTCGTTTCCGATATTTATTACACCAAGCTCCCTTCGTTCGGTAAAATACTCTGCAGCCATTTCTCTTTTGGAACTAATAAGCCTGAGCTTTTTATTTGTTGGAACTGCTGAGCCAGTAATCGAGCGATCGATATCGGAATAAACCATAGGTATTTTATTGGAAACAAAGAGCGAATTAATCAAATAGAGTGTACGAATTTCTTCGTTGGTCATTCGCTTTATATTTTTTGGGTCGGTTGTAAAACGTACTTCCATAATTTATTCTTCCTTTTAAATTATTTTTCAGATATTGTAACTATCACAGGATTATTTAAACGCAAGGCATAATTTGTTAGATAATTGTTCCAATCTTCAACGCTTTTAAAATCGCCGCTTCGTGTCCAGCAAGCCCCGGCATAATAGGTAAATTTCTTGTCTGGTGATGAATTGCCAATAATTAAAAAATGTTCTTTATCTTCAATCATTTCTTGAAAATAATTTTTTGGAATAATAATTCCGGTGCCGGTATATTCATTTGTCGAATCATCGTTTGTCATTCCCCACACACTTAGCCATCCTAATTTTTCGTCAGCAAAGCGTTCTACATTTTTTCGTTTCACCAGTCCCGCAGCGAAACTAACTTTCCCGGTTATTGTGATACCTGAGAAAAAGACTTCGATTCGATTCAAGTTTTGCCCTGCGTCGAGGGTAAAAATTTTTTCAGCTTTGAATGGTTGTCCATCAATTGAATCTTTTTCATACCTTACAAGAAACTTTGACCTAATCGGTCCTGTGGCAAGAATTTTGTGCGATGTGAATAAACTCGTTTGGTGAATTCTGCCATCTTTCCAAATAGCAGCGCCCCCTGCCCCAAGTGAACGTCCAACGGTAAAAAAATCGGCCCCCTCACCATGGTCGATATGATAAGATATTTTTTGTGGACCTTCCAATGCGTTTCCTTTATACCATTTGTCGATTATCGGATAACGCACACGTTTAACCCATACATCGATTCCATTGAGTACATCACCTGCAAGCTTTGAGCCGTATATACGAAAAGCGATACGATCGTTTTCCCATGCTATATCTTGTCGTGGAAGAACAAACTTGACATCTACAATAGATTCTGGAATAACTTTACGAGATGATGTATTCGAGAGTATAAATAGTTTTTTTTCATTCGCCTTGAAGTTTGATTGAAAAAGAAAATCATCGTCAAGCTTTTGAGTTACTAATTCGATATTGTTTTCATAATCGTGGAGTACAATATTTGATGTATCGAGCCATGGTGCTTTTTTCTTGATGCTGTTTAAACTTACAATTACAGTTTCATTGTCACGTTTAATGTCGAGTGGGTTCTCAACAGAAATAAATAATTTTGAAGGTGGACTGCAACTGCATAAAATTACAAGGATAATAAATAAAATGTTTAAGGATAAAATATTTTTTCTCATTTTAATTTAACCATTTTTTTCTTTTTTATAACTATACTGTGGATAAAGTTTGTTAATGCAATCGGGACAAATGCTGTGACTAAATCGAGCATCCGATCTTTCTTGTATATATGCTTCAACCTGATTCCAGAAACCTTTGTCATCACGAATCTTTTTGCAACTTGCACAAATTGGTAAAAGTCCTCTGAGCGTTTTTACTTCATTAAGGGTCTTCTGTAATTCAGTAAGTAATCTCTCACGTTCTTCCTCAGCACGTTTCTGTTCGGTAATATCTCGCGCAATACCGACAATGCCAGTTACTTTTTTCTGATTGTCGAACAGTGGAATCTTGCTCGTAAGATGCCACCGAATTTCACCTGTATCGGAGTGTTTAGCAGTTTCTATCTTATTTAATAATGCCTTCCCAGTTTGCACAATCTGCATTTCATCCTCGTGGTATTGCTTTGCCATCTCAGGTGGATTATAATCAAAAGTAGTTTTTCCAATTACTTCTTCCTGTTTACTTGCTCCAATAGATTTCAGATGTGCAATGTTATTTAGAATATATCGCCCATCTATATCTTTAAAAAATATTAAATCCGGTAAGTTATCGATTAATGTGCGTAGTTGGTTTCGCTCGTGGTTAAGAGTTTCTTCAACTTGTTTACGTTCAGTGATATCGCTGCTTATACAAACTAAACCTGTAACCTTACCTTGAACATCTTTTAGGGGGATTTTACTTGTAAGATGCCAACGCATTTTTCCAATATCCTGGTGAAAAGCTATTTCTTCTTTACCAATCATTGCTTCCCCCGACTCAATAATTCTAATTTCATCTTCGTGGTATTGCTTTGCCAACTCTGGTGGATTGAAATCAAAAGTTGTTTTGCCAATTACCTCTTCCTGTTTACTTGCTCCAATAGATTTCAGATGTGCAATGTTATTCAGAATATACCGCCCATCTATATCTTTAAAAAATATTAAATCCGGTAAGTTATCTATTAATGTACGTAGCTGGTTCCGCTCGTTGTAAAGAGTTTCTTCAACTTTTTTACGATCAGTGATATCGTTGCTTATACAAACTAAACCGCTAACCTTACCTTGATCATCTTTATTGTTATAACCTTTTAACATATTTTTTGGAATTTTATATTGAATATTTATTTAAAAGGCTCTAAATGTTTCCTAAAGTGTTTTATTATTGTATCATAATGAACATCTTCATTCTGAATTAAACACGCCATTAATCTATTCTTAAATAAATAATTATTTTTTTCATTCTTGGTTGTAAGCACCTTTCCGAAAGTAACATGGAGAATTTGTCGTGTATCGTGCTGTTCAAAAAGCTCCAGAAGTTCTTGATGAGTACATTTTTTAAAATCTGGAACTTTGTCGAGCCGACCGGTTACATGATACGATTTTTTTTCTTCTTCAAATTGTTCACAAGCGAAAGAAAGGATTTCGCGAAAAAGGACAGGTTCTACTTTTGCGACTGTTCGTAGTGCTTCGAGATAACTTGTGCCGGCAGTTTTTACATGAACATTTCCTGAACGAAGAGAACCGATCATTTTATAAATTCCGAATTTATCGCTTCCCGAATGGATGCTGATTTTGTATGGACCGAGCATTTTTGCTATACTTGAGTGCTGTTTAAAATCATTTGCAAAGAGGTTAAGATCGCCACGATAATCGACCCCTTTTTCAAAATCTCCAATGAATCGTGGAGCGATACTTACAAATTTTACTCCCTCTCTTTTAAGTTCGCTGGCAATAAAATAATGCTCGAATGGTGTGGTAGGTGAATCGGTTTCATCAACCGACATTTCAACTTCAGTAGTTAAGGAAGGATATGTATGAATTAAGTGTTTATACAATCGACTAGTATGTGCGATGACACCAGCGTATTTTAAAAATACTCGACATACAAAATCTTTATCAGTTTCTATGATCAAATCGTCGCTAAGTTTAATAGAACGATTAGCATATCTCAATAATATTTCATCCAATTGTAGATTGCCTGTATCAATGGATTGTAAACGTTGGAATACATCAGATAAAGGAAGTTTTGTTGCTTCATTAACAACAAATGCACTTGGGTCGAATGTAAACATTGTAAAACCAGCCTGGGCGTATCTATCAATGTCTTCGACTGTTTTTAGGTGGTCGGCATCAGCACCGAATCCATCGGTATAACCCTCCTGGAACACAGCCCACGATGCAGCATCAAGAACATCTTCGGCAGTTCGTTGTGTTCTTTCGAGTTCACGGATAGATTGTTGAGCAAGGACAGGTCGCATATGTGAACCGACGAGGGCACGGATATGTGCAGGATTAGCGATTCCTAAGCGATCGCCAAAACCAAAAGAGTCAGCTAAACCGAGTGTAATCGGGCGTGTGAATGGAAATAATTCGCGCAACAATTTAGCATTTTTATTATTCATATAACAACGCTTGGCTACCAAACTGTAACCGAAAACATTCTTTGCAACTTGCTCACCATCGAAATGGTTTAGTAACGATTTATTTTCTGTATTTGCAACATTATAAAGATATTTTTCATTATTTTCGCGGCCTATAAAGAATAAAGTATCGTTATACATTCTAACAGACCGTTCATAAATTTTTATTTTGTGCCTATTTTGTCCATAAAATATCTCAGTAGGTTCCTTTTTATTGGAGAATTCTACAAGAGTATTTACAAGTTGTGTAAGTGTCATTTTTATAGCTTTCTTTGTCTCTATTGTGAATGAATATTGTTATCGTTGAAAAAATTAAAATATCGGTATGCATTATTATAACATATATCAGCAACCATTGAACCGACTAATTCAATATCATTTGGAATTAAACCTGATTGAATTTCGGTTCCCAATATGTTACATAGAATGCGTCTAAAATAATCGTGGCGAGGATACGACAGAAAACTTCGAGAATCTGTCAGCATTCCAACAAATAGGCTTAGTAAACCCATATTAGATAATGAGTTAAGCTGTTTTTCGATTCCATCTTTCTGATCTAAAAACCACCAAGCGCTGCCGTATTGAATTTTTCCAGGTGTAATACCATCTTGAAAACTACCAATCATCGAAGCAAGGACTTCGTTATATGATGGATTCAGATTGTAAAGGATCGTCTTTGTCAAGGCATCTCTATCGACAAGTTTACCTAATAGCTTAACAAGTGGTTGAGCGATTGCAAAATCACCAATTGAATCGTACCCTGTATCTGGTCCAAGTTCAACAAACATTTTTGGATTTGTGTTTCGCATAGCTCCTAAATGAAATTGCTGAACCCAACCTTCGCTGTGGTCCATAATACATAATTCGAAGAGAACTGCCGATTTATATTTCAAGACTGAATGAATATCGATAGGTTTGGTCGCCAGAGCATCTGTAAAAATTTTTTCAATCTCAGCGTCAGTGTATTCTTCTGCATAAACAGTTTCGAGCCCGTGGTCAGATAATCGGCAACCTTGCGAATTAAAATAAGAGTGCCGCTTTCGGAGTGCTTCTAATAATCTCTTGAATGAGGTAATATCTATTTCAGCTGCAGCTGATAATTTTTTGATATAATTAAGAAATGCCGAGCCATGTTCAATATTCATTACCATATCAGCACGGAAAGCTGGAATTACGCGAACATCAAACGAGGAATCATTTTTTAACTTTTGATGATATTCGAGAGAGTCAATTGGATCGTCGGTTGTGCAAATAAGTTCGACATTCATTTGTTTAATAATTCCACGCGTTGAGAAGTCCTTTTCAGCCAAGCGTGCATTACATTTTTCCCATACCTCTGTTGCGGTTGTTTCGTTTAAAAGTATATTTGATATACCAAATGGTTTCTTTAATTCCATGTGTGTCCAATGGTAAAGAGGATTTCGAAGTGTTTTGGGAACAGTTTTTGCCCAAGCCAAAAATTTTTCCCAATCTGTAGCATCGCCTGTGATATAGCGTTCTGGGATGCCGTTAGTACGCATTGCTCGCCATTTATAATGGTCGCCTGCTAACCAAATTTTCGTTATGTTTTCAAAACGACGGTCTTCGGCGATGTCTTTGGGAGGCACGTGGCAGTGGTAGTCGATTATCGGTTGGTTTTTGGCAAACCGTTGATATAACTCGACTGCAATATCGTTTGTTAAAAGAAAGTTTTCACTAATAAAATCATTTACCATTAGGACACTCCGTTTTTTTAATTTATACTACATAAGCTGAGGAAGCTGTTTCTCCGCCACGACCAGTCCAGTTGGTATGGAAAAACTCGCCTCGAGGTTTATCTATACGCTCGTACATATGTGCACCAAAATAATCGCGTTGAGCTTGCAACAAGTTAGCTGGTAAACGGCTGTTGCGATAACCGTCGAAATAGTTGAGTGCAGTAGAAAAAGCCGGCACCCAAATTCCATTTGTTACAGCTGTAGAAACAACACGACGCCAGGAATTTTGAGCCAACTCGATTTTCTCTTTGAAGAAAGGATCGAGCATCAAGTTTGTCAAATCGGGATTGTTATCGAATGCTTCTTTAATTTTACCGAGGAATACTGAACGAATGATACATCCGCCACGCCATAAGAGAGCTATTCCACCAAAATTAAGTTTCCAATTAAATTCTTCTGCTGCTGCCCGAAGTAATGTGAACCCTTGTGCATAGGAAACAATTTTAGAGGCATATAATGCTTTTTCTAAGTCGTTTAGGAACTCTTGTTTGTCTCCTGTAAAATTTGGCTGAGGACCTTTTAATAGCTTCGAGGCATAAACTCTTTCATCTTTTATAGCCGAAAGACAACGTGCAAATACAGCTTCGCTTATTAATGTCAACGGAATACCGAGGTCGAGCGATACAACACTGGTCCATTTCCCCGTTCCTTTTTGGCCTGCTGTATCAAGAATTTTATCGACGAGTGGTTTACCATCTTCATCCTTGTAAGCAAGAATATCGCCTGTAATTTCTATTAAATAACTATCCAAGTCGCCTGTGTTCCATTTTTTGAAAACTTCGTGCATTTGCTCGGCAGTCATTCCTAGTAAATCTTTCATAATCTGATAAGATTCAGAGATGAGCTGCATATCGCCATACTCAATGCCGTTGTGTACCATTTTCACAAAATGTCCAGCACCATCATTACCGACCCAATCGCAACACGGAGTACCATCAGCAACCTTTGCTGCGATGCTTTGAAAAATCGGCTTTACATGTGGCCATGCTGATAAAGAACCGCCCGGCATAATCGAAGGGCCACGTAATGCACCTTCTTCGCCCCCTGAAACACCTGTCCCAATAAATTGAAAACCTTTCGACTCCAAATATTTTGTTCTTCGAATAGAATCTTGGAAATAAGAATTACCACCGTCAATAATAATGTCTCCTTTCTCTAAATGTGGTATTAACGTCTCAATAAAGTCGTCAACCGGCTTTCCTGCTTTTACCATCAACATAACTTTACGAGGTGTTTTAAGTGTATTTACAAGTTGTTGTATGGAATGTGTTCCGATAATGTTTTTACCTTTTGCACGTCCTTGTATAAAGTTATCCACTTTATCAGTTGAACGATTGTAAACTGCTACTGTAAAGCCATGACTTTCGATGTTGAGAACAAGATTCTCACCCATTACAGCTAAACCAACTAAACCAATGTCTGCTTTTTGATTCATTCTAATCTTTCCTTTCGTATTTTTAGTTTTTTTATTGTCTATTTTTTTGCCACTTCTTAAATTGTTTATAAACCGTTGAAACGGTTACATAGTAAAATAATTTTTGAGTAACCCACGACTCCCGCCTGACGGACGGGCAAGTAAGTCGTGGGTTACAAATAAAAAGAGAAGCAGATAAACTTTTTTAACAGTTTCAAAACGTAGAACGTTCTTCAGAATCTGATTAATAATAATGTTTCAAATGTCTCTTTTTATGATTGCCACTTTGCTTTCTTTGGCAACGCTTTTTTAAAATTTTGTAAAAATTGTTTTTCAGTTTGCTTACTATATTTGCCATTAAGAAATTGCTCGATTATCTCATCATGGAAAATTTTCCAAGATTCTTCTTCATGACCGGGGAGGATGGGATAAAACATCGCGTTGACCGATCGAGCAGCTTCTAAATCGCCGAACGCATCGCCAACCATTAGAATGCGACCGACTTTATATTTATCCTTCGCTGCAAGGTTTAACTGGACATCTTTTTTACCAATTTCTTGACCAGCAATGAGGCTAACATATTTGTCGATACCATGTTCTTTCCATTCACGTTGCAGAGCTTCGGCTGGAGTTGCCGAAACAACCATTGTATCAGCTCGTCCTTGAAGTTTAGCAAGGCTCTCTTTAACGAAGGGAAAGGGAGGTAAACCATTAACCATTTCTTCAATATCTCGGTTTACTGCTTCGCTCCATCTCAGCAGATGTTCGAGTGTCGGGTCATTTGTTTTTGCGATTGCCTCTTTGAGTGAAGGATTCCCCAAACTCGTAGCCGATTCTATAAATTTTTTGATAGAAGAATAATCTTGAATTTTTACACCACGCGATTTAATATCTTCACGTTCCTCAAGCAATTCGAATGTTTTCACTAATGCTGGGAATCTGTTGATACCACGCCAGTATGAATATAAATTTACAAACTCAGCCACTTGGCGCACATATTTCGAGATTGGTTGTAGTTTGTAATATTTTATGATATTTGGTATAAAACATTCTTTATGTTTAATCTCCATCGAATCGAAGACACATCCATCCGAATCGAAACCGACAAAGTAATCGTGATTCGGTTTAAAATTTTTGAGTGTTTCTTTTGATATCATAAAATCATTCATTAAAATTAACTTATTTACCGTTGTATCCGGGCTGATCCACCATTAGCGAAGGCTTTTACTTGGTCGACTGTTGCCATTGTGGTATCACCTGGGAAAGTCGTAAGTAATGCACCGTGAGCCCAACCAAGTTTTACAGCTTCTTCAGGGGATTCACCAGTTAATAAACCGTAGAAAAAGCCAGCTGCAAAACCATCGCCACCACCCACACGGTCGAGGACATCGAGTTCACAGGTTGGTGCAACATAAGATTTACCGTTGATCCAGGCTACAGCACTCCAGCTGTGCCGATTGGTTGAATGCACTTCGCGCAATGTAGTTGCAACAATTTTTACTTGTGGATGTTTTTTAATCACACTTTCGATCATACTAAAAAATATGTTTGGGTCGAGTGCCGATTTTGTAGCAACTTCGGGGCCTGGTATTCCTAAACCTTTTTGCAAATCTTCTTCGTTGCCAACTAGCACATCAACATTTTGAAGAATGTGATTGATAACCTCTACAGCTTTCTGTTGTCCGCCCCAAATATTCCAAAGTTTCTCGCGGAAGTTCAGGTCAAAGCTCACAATTGCACCGGCATTTTTTGCTGCCTTCATCCCTTCTATTATCAATTTGCCAGTAGTTTCGGAGAGTGCTGCAAAAATTCCACCGCTATGGAACCAGCGAACACCGCCAGCAAAAATTGCATTCCAATCGAAATCGCCCGGTTTAAGTTGAGCCGCAGCTTCGTTCGACCGGTTATAAAACACTACAGGGGCTCGCACACCCTGTCCGCGGTCGCTATAAACCGTTGCCATATTTGGCCCATTGACACCATTGTGTTTGAAGTGTTTATAAAAAGGTTTTACACCCATTGCTCTTACACGCTCGGCTATCAAATCACCAATCGGATAATCTACCATAGCCGAAACGATTCCGGTTTTCATCTTAAAGCAATCCGCTAAATTTGCGGCTACATTGAACTCGCCGCCACTTACATGTATTTGGCATTCAGTTGCCTTACGAAATGGAATTACTCCGGGGTCTAAACGATGCACTAATGCACCAAGTGAAACTAAATCAAGAGCACCTTCTTTGGGAATATTTAATCCTGTTATCATTTATTAATCCTTTTTTTCTTTTATTACACAATTAAATTCAAGTTTCTGAATAATTTCTTTAAGTAGTTCGTGCTGTGGTGGAAGATGAACTGTATAGTTTTTAAACTCACGTCGTATGCGGTAACCTGTACGAAGTTTTTTAAAATATTCTGCACGAAACATAAACGGGAGTGTTAGCATACCCGACAGTCGCTCGTTATCATCTTCGATATTGTAAGATTGATTAACGATACGGTATAGGATTTCTTCTGAGGATAACATCGCATCGGGTACAAAAATATCGGTTACATCGGGTGGAGCAATTTCATCCATCGGATTCCAATGAGATTCGATTTGAAAATGATTGCATACAGCCCTATGAATAATACCAATGGCGTTTATTTTCCCTTCGAGCGAATAACCGGCAATGTGTGGGGTTCCGATAGTAACGAGCGAAAGCAGGTCTGAATCGATTTTGGGCTCGTTTTCCCAGACATCAATAACAGAGAATGCAATATGTTTTTGTCGAATTGCGCGTTTAAGTGAAGCGGTATCAACTACACCACCACGCGATGTGTTGATAAATATAACCCCCTTTTTCAACTTTCCAATCCTCTGCTCATCGAAAAGATGATAAGTAGCATCTTCACCATTTTTAGTTAGAGGAACATGTAGAGTAATTATATCGGCCGACATTAAATCGTCGAGAGGAAGAAAAATTGGATTCCCTTCGGCTCTGGCTCGTGGCGGATCGTTTTGAAGTACATCCATACCCAAAGCTTCGGCCGCCCTTACAACTTTGCTTCCGACATTTCCAACTCCGACTACACCGATAGTTTTTCCTTTAAGTGAAAATCCATTAGAAGCGGCAAGGTGAAGAAGTGCGGCAACAATATATTCTTTTACAGAATTCGAGTTACATCCTGGCGCACTTGCAAATGTAATTCCACGGGATGCAAGATATTCGAGGTCTATGTGATCGGTACCTATTGTAGCAGTTCCGACAAATTTCACACTACTATCGTTAAGGAGGGAAGCATTGACTTTTGTTTCTGAGCGGACTACAAGAACGTCGGCATGGCGCACAACCTCGCTTGTAAATTCGCCAGTTTCAATCATAGTTACTTCGCCAAGTGTGCTGAAGGCTTTTTCGACGAGGGGTATGTTTTTATCGACAACAAACTTCATTTAAGTAAACCTTCCTTTGTATGCCCAAAGTCCGAGGGCAGGGTTTGAAATAAAAAATATTTCTTCCCCATCGGGTAGTTTGTTATATCCATCGTTTAATTTTTTAGGATTATATTTTTGCATCATTTTATTGAGATCTGAGTATTTAAAATTTACACTTTCGATTTCTTGTTTTGATATATTTCCTGGAGAGTATGTAATAGTGAATCTCCCTTCTGATGAGCCGTGGATGAGATGTGCAGCTGCACTTAAATTTTGTTGTAAATCGTTGTTTTGGTTAATTAACTCAAGAATTTTTGGAGTTCCTACATAACCATATTTTCGAATAAGTGTATCGATGTATTTGTCTTCACCAAATTCCGACAGCCCAGGAGCAAGTATGATAAGTTCGCCACCATCGGCAATTGCCATACGTGTACGGTATATACTTTTATTTCCAAGCCAAGTACTTTTAAATTCTGTGGGGTCAAGATAAACTACCACTTTTTTGAGTGGCTGGTCGAGTAACTCAAAATTTACTTTGAGTGAAAGCTCTGCTGCAAGGTTAAAACATTCAACATCGTCGCCAATATACAAACCACGAACAACAAGTTTACCTGTTGAATCTTTTCCAACAACTGTTAGGATATAAATTATTGGTAAATGTTTTGCAAAGTTAACTGAACCGTAATTTAGTACTTTACGAACAGGTGTATCGGCACGCCCCATAATACGTTCCATACCGTATGCAGCGCCGAGGAAGTGAGTTTTATTTATTCCCTCAAGACCACCAGTTCCGACGAAAACATTTTTATTATAATTTGCCATACCTATTACTTCGTGAGGGACTACTTGTCCAATTGAAAAGATAATATCATAATTCCCTTCAATAAGTAATTGATTAACTTGAATAGGGATGCAATAATCGACTCGCCCTTCTGATACCTCACGAACGAATTCAGCAGGGACTTCGCCCAATGTGGTAAGTCCTTGCCTCCAATCGTGAACTCTGAAGAGATTTTTAGGAATATTTCCGAACATCAGATTGATTTCTTTTTCGCTCATCGCATAATGGGTACCGATTGCTGGCAGAACGTCGGTTAATTTATCTTTGTAGTATTCCCATAGTAATTCTGTTAATACGCCAGCTTGCGAATGGTAGCGAGTAAAATCGGGGGGTAAAGCCATCACTCGCTTTTTTGCACCTAAGCTATCAAGAACATCGAACAGACTTTCACGAATATCGTTCAATGTTAAACTTGTTGTGGGGGAACCTTTACTGTAGAAAAGCATAATTATTATACACCTGAATAAGCATTAAATCCACCGTCGATCGGAATAACCACACCAGTTACAAACTTTGCCAGATCGGATAGAAGAAAAAGTGTTGCCCCTTGTAAATCGTCAGGCTCACCAAATTTTGCCATGGGTGTAGCATTCAGAATTTTATTCCCTCTTGGTGTCAATTCACCTGTTGATTCGTCAATCAAGAGAAATCTGTTTTGATTTGTAAGAAAGAAACCCGGAGCTACAGCGTTTACGCGGATGTTAACTTTTGCAAGATGTACTGCCAACCACTCAGTAAAATTGTTAATTGAAGCCTTGGCAGCCGAGTATGCTGGAATTTTTGTTAAGGGATGATACGAGTTCATAGATGAAATATTGAGAATTGCACCACTTCTCTTTTCAATCATATCAGTTGTAAATACCATCGTCGGAAGAATTGTTCCAAGAAAATTTAAATCGAATACTTTTCTAAAACCATCTATGTCTAAACCATAAAATGTTTTATCTAAATTTTCAATAGTTTCTTTTTCAATGAATTCTACCTGAGTAGTAGCTTTTGGAGAATTTCCGCCGGCACAATTTATCAGCAAATCAATTTTACCTAATTCTTTATTGATTATCTCTTTTGCTTTCAAAAGGGAATCCTTGTCGAGTACATTACACTCAATGCCAACTGCTTGCACACCATAATTTTTAATGAGAGATAAAGCGACATTATCGGCTAAATCCTTTGCGATGTCGGTTACTGCCATTTTAACACCGACCGAAGCAAGCCCCTCGGCGAGTGATTTACCGATGATACCGCCACCGCCAGTTATTACACAAACTTTTCCGTATAAATCTTTAAACGATAAATTTTTCATTATAATTAACCATTATTAGTTGTTGATTATTCATTTAATATCCAAATAATTTTGGTAACCACAGGCTCAACTCAGGTAAATAAGTTACCATCATAAGTGCCACAATCATTGCAATAAACATTGGTACTAAAGGTTTGATTACATTTGCAATGGTAGTATCGGCAATACCGCATCCGACAAACAGCACACTTCCAACAGGTGGTGTACAAAGTCCGATGCACAAATTCATTACCATCATAATGCCAAAGTGAATTGGATTTATTCCGAGACTAATTGCTACGGGTAAGAAAATCGGTGTAAAGATAAGAACTGCTGGTGTCATATCCATAAAGGTTCCAACAGAAAGTAGAATCAGGTTGATAATTAGAAGGATAACTATTTTATTGTCGGTCAATCCTAACAAAGCTTCACTAATATTTTGAGGGATGTGAGTATAAGCAAGAATCCAACCCATTCCCATTGATGTACCGATGAGAAGCATAACAATAGCAGTTGTTGTTGCAGAATCGAGAAGGATTTTAGGTAATTCAGACACTTTTACCTCGCGATAGACACCCACCGAAAGAATCAGGGTATATAATACAGCAATTGCAGAAGCTTCGGTAGCTGTAAAATATCCTGCTATGATACCCCCCATAACGATTACTACCAGTAGAAGACTTGGAAGTGCATCAAAAAAGCGCCACAGAGCTGTTGATAAGCTCACACGCCCGGCAGTCGGATATTTACGTATAGCAGCGATGTATCCGGCAACAATCATTATTGCAAGCCCCATCAGAATACCGGGAATATATCCAGCGAGAAATAAAGCTGCAATTGAAGCGCCACCGCTTGCTAAAGAGTAAACTATAAGTATATTACTTGGTGGTATAAGTAACCCTGTAGTTGCCGCAGTAATATTAACTGCGGCGCTATAATTTTTATCGTATCCTTCTTTTTTCATTAAAGGATTCATAAAACCACCTACAGCAGAAGCTGCAGCGACAGCTGAACCAGAGATGGAACCAAAAAGCATCGAAGCAACAATATTGACAATTGCCAATCCACCAGGTAGCGAACCAACGATAACTTTTGCCAAGTCGATAAGCCTGCGTGCAATACCACCTCGATTCATCAATTGACCGGAGAGAATAAAGAAAGGAATTGCTAACAATGCAAAACTATCGAGTCCAGTTGCCATTCGCTGAGCTATTGTAGTGATTGCTGGCATCGGCTTGATAGTCAGCAACATTGTTGCTACTGTTGCCAGTCCGATGCAAAATGAGATTGGCACACCGCGAGCAAGTAAGATAGCGAAAGTGATAATTAGTATAACGACTTCAATCCAGTTCATTAAACGGACTCCTTTAATTTTCTCATATTTTCGAGGAATGAGCTACCAGAATAAAACATCATAATAAGTCCACTTAATGGAAGCACGGTGTAGATATATCCCAGTTTTAGCTGTAGTGCCGCAGAAGTTTGCTGAAGATCGAGTGTGATGAAAACGAGGTTTAAACCACCTATGAAAACCACACCTAACGAAAAAATGAAAATGAAACAATTAATAAAAATATCGGATATTAGCTTTGGGCGTGCTTTTAATTTAGTTGTCAATATATCGATTGCGAGGTGCAATTTTTTCCCGACAGCGTAACTCGCCCCCAGTAGTCCAAGCCACACAAGAAGATATCGTGCCAGTTCTTCAGTGTATGAGCTTGGGTCTTTCAAGATGAATCTTGTAAAAACCTGCCACAGGACGTTTATTACCATGATGCCCATCAGGGCAATCAAGATTCGTTCGAGTATTCTATCAATTTTAGAACGGATGTTATTCAAATTCATTGTACAGCCTTTATCTTTTGAACAAGTTCATAAATATCTGGTGCAGTTGTTTTAAACTCTTCAATCATAGGGGCAACCTTTTTTTCAAATACCGACTTGTCGGGTCGATAAATTTTTACTCCAGCTTTCTCAATTTCTGCAAGAGCTTTATTAGTTGCTATTTGCCAAATTTTTTTTTGATATTCTGCAGCATCTTTTACAGCATCAAGTAGTATTTGCTGTTGCGATTTTGAAAGTCCATTCCAAATAACTGTGCTAATAATCAGTACATCAGGTACCGATGTATGCTCGTCCAAACTGTAATACTTGCATACCTCATAATGCCGCGAAGTGTGGAAGGTTGGTGGATTGTTTTCAGCACCGTCGACAACACCTTGTTGTAACGCCGTATATAGCTCGCCCCAGGCGATAGGAGTAGCTGAACCCCCTAATGCTTGAATCATTTTTATGGCTGTTGTGCTCTCTTGAACACGAATTTTAAGACCAACCAAATTGGCGGGTTCAAGTATCGGTTTTTCCTTTGTATAAAAACTACGGCTTCCTGCATCAAGATATCCAAGTCCCCTAATTCGAAACCGTTCAGTTTCGAGGAGTAGTTTCTCGCCGATTTCCCCTTCAAGGACTTTAAATCTGTGCTCATCATCCCGAAATATATATGGAAGATTATAGACTTTGAAAAGTGGAGTGAAATTTTCCATAACACTGGCGGAGACTTTAGTCATACCGAGACTTCCGATTTGCAATAGCTCGATGCACTCGCGCTCTGAGCCGAGTTGACCACTCGGATAAATATCAATCCGCAATTCCCCGTTCGATCTTTCTTCCACAAGTTCTGCCAAATAAACCATCGATAAATGAACAGGATGTGTTGGATCGAGCCCATGAGCAAGTTTGATTACCGTATAATTGCCAACCACATTGCAGCCGTGGAAGAAACTAATCGAAACAACTAGCACCAATAGCCATAGCGTTTTATATTTTTTAAGAATATTTTTTTTCATTATTATTTTTTTGATTCCTACTTGCAAATAATTGATGTTTCCTTTGCATTGTTTGTAAATATAAATTTTTTATTAACGTTCGCCAAATCTACATTTTCGATAAAAATTTTTTCTGTCCTTTCGCCATCAACATTTAAAAAAGTATCGTTATTGCCTGATAGTCGAATTTTATCTAAGAAAATATTCCGACTCTGGTTTAATGTTATAACTGGACCCAATTTTGTAGTTACATTAAAATTTTTAATTGTAATATTATCACCATCAGATATTATAATACCTTTAGTTGATTGAGAATTAAAATTTTCGATAATAACATTTTTGATAGGCATTTCGGGTAAGCCATTAATTAAAATGGATCGTTTAGCACCGGTAGAGACGATGTTCTTAATAAAAATATTTTGATATCGTGGTGTTAAACCTGTTATCGGTTTAACAACTTTCGAATTTAAACCTTTTGTGATTTGAGCTTCAGGACTACCTTCGCTATAAAACATATCAAACAGAATTGCTTCGTTTTGAATATTTCGCATTTGAATTCCATCTATGAAAATATTTTCGACTAATCCACCTCTATCGCGAGCCGATTTGAAACGTATTCCAACATCAGTTCCGATGAAGATGCAATTACTGACTGAAATATTATTTACGCCTCCATAACTTTCGCTACCAATTACAAAACCACCGTGACCGTGGTAAACTTCGCAATCGGCAATAACAATGTTTTCGCAAGCAGGACCCGGTTTTTGATTTTTTGATATGTTTCCCGGCTTGATACAAATAGCATCGTCGCCTACATCGACCATAATTTTATACACAACAACATTACGGCAGGAATTAAGGTCTAAACCATCTCCATTCTGGGCATACCAAGGAGTGATTATTTTTATATTTCTAATAATAATATTTTCAGACTGAACTGGATGAACATGAAATTTAGGTGAATTTCTGAAGGTTGGCCCATCAAGCAATATTCCAGTGCATTGCACAAGTCGTACCATATCGGGCCTTAGATATTCCCTGGCTTTTGCATAATCGGTGGCAGTCAAACTTTTCCCCGAATTTTCGAGTTCCATCAAATATTTCTCCCCTTCCATCGATTCTTTCGAGGGCCACCATTGCTTTTCATCAGCAGTAACAACACCACCGGAAGATACTAATTCCCTCCATTGTTTTGCAGTAAGTTTTTCTCTTTTAACATAACGCCAGGCTTCGCCAGCACCGTCGATTACCCCATCGCCTGTTATGGCTATATTGGTAGCTTGAAAAGCAAAAATAGGTGGAGTAACTATATATTTTTCCGATTTACCATCAAATCCAGCGATAAGTGGAAAATCTTCGAATCGATTACTGAATTGTATCAAAGCTCCACGTTCGAGATGCAGATTTATGTTACTTTCGAGTTTAATTGGACCTGTTAACCAGGTGCCTGGTGGTACTACTACTGTTCCACCACCAACTTTTTTACATGCATTTATCGCTTCTGCAAATGCTTTAGTGTTTAGTGTTCGTCCGTCGGATATTGCACCAAAATCTTTTATGTTTACGATATTGTTCGGAAATATCGGTTCATCAATATTTGGCATTGCAAAAGGAAGATTAGAAATATATTTTTTTAATTCAGAAGAATTTTTACCGTTTGATTCTGTGAAAATGGTTGTCCACAGAAACACAAAAAGAAATAAATATGTTGTTACACTTTTCAATGTTTACCTTATGATTGTTAACTTTTTAATATCATTATTTGTACCGCTTTTGAGTTTATAGAAATATACGCCCGATGCGTATGCGCTGGGTAGATTGCTCGTTGAGAAATTTATTTGATAATTTCCAGCTTCCTGGAATCCATCAACAAGTGTAGCTATTTCGCTACCTAACAAATCGTAAATCTTTAAGGTTGTATAATTTCCGCTTGGCAATTGATAATTAATAATTGTGTTTGAATTAAACGGATTGGGATAGTTTTGATAGAGCCTAAAAGTTAAGGGGATTAATTCGTCATGCACAACATTAGTTGTGTAATTTGATTCAAAGGCTCCAATGTCGGGTGCGCTACCGTAATACGGAAGACCTATGTCGGTTCCAGCATTAATCAGTTGGCTTCCATTTGCAAGATTCATATAACTGATGTCGGGTAAACTGCCATCAGGTTTTCTTGGACCGTAAGCTTCAGCAGAATTTGTACTTAAAAAATCGGCAGCAGTTACATTAAACTGTGGCATCCAACTGTTAGTTTGCTGAATTGCAAAGCTTCCTATTAATCCCACATTACCTAATACGGCACAATTTATTAAAGTAAGTGTTTTACCATTATTTAAAGTTTGATTTACACTATAATTCGTACCGTTGTTGTGTGCAGTACAATTATAAAGAGTGATCGAACCTTTATTATTGTTCTGGTCGAAACCCTTAACACGATTTTCGAAAGCGAAACAATTTTTAAAAACCACATTATGCATCAACGTTCTGTCGTCACTTCCTCCCATCTTGAAACCATTACCGTTTCCGGTGCTTGGGGTACCATTTTTACGGTAGCCGTTTTTAAAAGCCCAGCAGTTTTCATAAGTTGTAGTAATATCGTTGGAAGGTCGTAAATAACCATCGTAACCATCGTCTGAGTTCTGCCAGGCTCTGCAGCCGTAAAAATAATTACCTGTACCTACATCCAATTTTGGTGCAAAACCATCAGCATTACCTTCTCCAGGATCGGCGTTATAGTAAGAGTCGCAATTTATGATTCGATTGTTTGATGCACCATTACTCAACTGCAAACCAGTATCTCTATTTTCAAAGAAAGAACAGAATTCTATTATGTTATTCGAGCCTCTTATATACATACCATTATCACCAGCTCCTTTAATATCGATTCCTTTGATATGCCAATAGCTTCCTCGCAAATCGATTCCACGGTTTGCATCTGATACTGCCATTGCAGAAAAATCGAGAAGTGGTCTTTCAAGATCAAAAGCAAACAAATAAAATCTGTTGCTTGCGGTACCACTTTTAGAAATTGTTATTGTGGCGATATAAGTATGAGTGCCACCTCTTAAAAAAATTGTATCGCCCGCAACTGCAACCGATACAGCTTTAGTAATTGTTTTAAAAGGTGAATCGATTGTACCTGAATTTGTATCAGCACCGGCAGGTGAAACATAAATCGCGGCATTTAGTGATGCTGTGAAAATAAATATGAGTGAAAAGATTTTAAGTTTCATCACTTTAAGAATAATAGTTTTTTGATTTGTGATCTATTTTCGTTTTGTAGTTTGTAATAATATACTCCGGTCGTTAGATTTACTGCATCGAAATTAACTGTATAATACCTCCCCGTTTCAGCGACTTCGTCGAAAAGAGTTTCCACTTTTTGACCAAGAATGTTGAATATTTCAAGTGTAGTTCTTGCAGTTTTATCGACAGAGAATTTTATTTGTGTAGATGAATTGAAAGGATTGGGATAATTTTGATGGAGAATGAATTCAGTTGGTGCACTAATGGTGCTGCGAATACTGGTCGGATTAATCATAATCGGACCAAAATAATTTACTAAACCATCATTATCAATCTGTTTTAATCGGTATTGCAAGTTTGTGCCTACCGCATTTTCGTCAATCCAACTATAGCGTTGGGGTAATAGAGTCGACCCGAAGCCGGGCTGGAAACTGCTTTCGATAGTTTCAAATATTGAAGTAGTATGGTTATACTTTTCGACATAGAAACCAAAATTATTAATTTCGCTTATAGTTTCCCACTCAAGCTTAACAGAATTTTCGCCAAGAAAAATACCAATAAATGAAGCAAGTTGAACTGGTAATTGTCCATCACTACCTGAGCTGAAGTCGTATTTCCCGCTTCCTGCATAAGCAGTTAACAAAGCCGGAATTTCAGAGGGTGGAACAACCGTATAGCTATAATAAGTTGAAGGATCGAAGGCATTTCCTCGGGTCGAACCAGCTCCAGTTGTCCCAGCTAAAATATTGTTCCTTGCAACCAGATCGCCAGGATAACTTGTCCCAACTCGCAAACTTTCGTAAGGGACTGGTACATTAAGGAAATAGTTACCTTCAACAACGACGTCAGCCTCACGATTAGAAGAAACGCCGTACAGAGTATTTTTCCTAAAATAGTTATTAAATACGTGAGCTTTTCCAAAACGAACACGAGGATGGCGTTGTCCTGTGCTATCAAAATAATTATGGTGCCAAGTTACCTTCATAGCAACATCAGAGGTTTGACTATCAGAATGACCTTGAAGACTTGTTTTATCCTGGTTAAAGAAATGATTCCACGAAATAGTTACATAAGTTGCAGTGTGTGTAACATCCACTGCCCCGTCGTAACAATTCGTAAATGTGCAATGATCAATCCAAATGTGGTTACCGGTTCCTTCAGCATCGTTCCCTTCAATTGAAATTCCATCGTCAGGCGAGTTCATTATTTTCAAATTTCTTACAATTATATTTTTAGAACGCGATATGTTCAACCCAAAACCCGAAATTGTGGCATCTATTCCAACACCTATAATTGAAATATCATTAACATCTTTTACATCGAGCATATCTGTGAAACTAACACCGGGAGTAAGTGTTCCAATTATGTATACAGTTAGTGGTGGAAAATTTAGCGTTTTATTTGGATCAACACGCCTTTTCATAATGTTTGCAAGAGTGTCAGAATTTGTAACATACTCAATATGGGCTTCAGCCCCCGTTCCACCGGTTGTACCATTAGGATATCCTAAAGCACCAACAGAAGCAAATCCTTTCGGGCTCGATTCGTAAGGGAGTGACCCTAAACCAACAATTGGAGCAATAATTGCAACTTCAGTTTTATGTGAATTCATTGTTATTATGAATGGGTTTGTCTTGCTTTCGTCGGTACCCGACCATCTGTAGAGCATATTTCCAGCAGACGGAGTAGCTGTGAGTGTAACATTTGTCCCGGCTGGATAATATGTTGCCGACGGGTTTGCTGTAACAGTCCCAGGTCCACTCTTTGTAAGTGTTAATTTATACATTGCGGTTGCAGGTTGGCCACTTACTATAATCTTGTCCAAATTTGGGCCACTACCATTAGTATTTAGCGTAAAACGTAAACGATTTAGATTTGCTTGTAAAGCAACAACTATTTTTAACGACGACCAACTTGACCAACTCCCCGTAGTGGGAAAAGATGGTGTTGCTATAACTACATCGTTCAAGCTCAGAATTAAACTACGACTGCTTCCACCGTTGGCAAAGAAAACTGTTATAGTATCAGTTGCAGCAGTTGTGCGTGAAAAAGAAAATTCTACTGCGCTACCAACTTTATCAGCCATATCAACATAACCAAAACCAGTGTAACCACCATATTGTGTTCTTACATAAGAGCTAACAAGAATTGCATCTTCGGCTTGAAACTCATTCGGTGCTGGTGGTGCTACGCCATAACCCGATACAGTAACATTCTTTGTTGTTGCTCCTCCCCCTGAATTTGTTATATCCCCAGTGTAGATCTGAACAGCTGTTGGCTTAAATCTTACATAAATAGTTGTCTCGCTCAAATTTCCACCTGTATATGGAACTTGAACCGAAGAACTAAAGCCCGAACCACTCGTTAACGATACCTCATAACCTGATGGAGCTGTTACAGTTATGTTCCCATTTGTAGGCGATAACGTACTACCAGTTAATAAATATGTTTTTTCAGACGATGTAGTATTTATGAGTACATTTCCAAATGATAACGTATTAGGTGTAACCGATATGGTTGCTAATGTTAGGGTTGTCTGATTTCCAGTTCCGGGCGATGTAGTGAGATAATTTTGCGTATTGCCGGTACCGACATTGTATTCATATACAGCAAAATAATATGTTGTACTTTGTGAAAGACCCGTTACAGTAACTGTTGAACCGGTTCCATCATAAACTACTTTGTTTCCGTTTCCCTGGTCAGTTGCTATTGTAAAGTTACTATTAACACCACTTACAGCATTTGCATCTAAAGGTGCCCAATTTACTCCGCTTCCCAAACGTGCCACTAAAATTCTGTTGGTTCCATTCCCCCCCGAAAAATTAACTACCATAGATACATCTGTAACCGTACCAAATGTAATAGACGACTGAATAGTTGGTTCTGTTGCAAGGGCAATACCGGTAACTGCAACATTTGTAGATGTAGCCCCTGTACTTGTATGTGAGATGTTACCTGAATAAACAGCGGCAGAAGAAGCATTCATTCTGACTGAAATAGTAATCGGCTGACCAACCAGTAAACCACTACTCTGAGTTAAAGTAACAGGTGATGAATTATTATTCCACGTAACACCTGCATTAGTTGATATTTCGAATTGCAATGGAGGAGTAATTACAACGTTGTTTGTTAAATTAGTTCCCGTAATAGTGTAGGTTTGGATTGCAGAAGGAATTCCAACAACTTGTGTGAAGTTACTCAATGAGCTAACCGATGTTGATATCAATGGATTTGCACTTGAAGTTGTTCCTGAAATTACAACATTTTGTGGACAGACGTATTTACCTGTAGATGATGTGATGTACCACGGATAAATTCTCAGATAAAAAATTTGACCATCGTTTACATTCACATTTAGGGAATAAGATAATGCCGACAGAGAACCATTTGGCAAATTTAGTACACTACTATTAAGTTGTGTTCTGACGGCGAATGTTGGGTCGGTAGAATACCAAATATTTGCTCGCATATTACTGCCCCCCGAAGCACCAAGAGAGAGGGTTACCGATGTAACATTAAAAGAAAAAGTTGGATTCGGAGAAACTGCAAACTGAATGTAACGCGATTCATTTTGCGTCGACTCACTGGGCCAACTGCCGTCTAATGTTGTTACCCTTTGACTGCTATTCGGACCGGTATAATTGTTAATGGTCATATTACTGAATGATTCATTTTGACCTGTAACACTCCCCGAATTAGTGGCATTAACCGTTGTTACGCTTGTGAGGGGCCAGGTAGCAGAAGCTGACTGCCCGTTTACACTACTTGCAGATATCAGACAAACGAATAGTATTGTTAAAATTATTGTTAAGTATTTCATAAAAAAATTAACCTTTCTACCAAATCGATTCGATTTTAAAACTGCGCCTAATGTTTATAACCCTTAGGCGCTTTTACTAATTAACAAAATAATATTTTTACTTTTTCAAGGTGCATTCAAATATAGTTTTCCATCAGTCGATACCTTTATCCAATATGCTCTTCCAGGTTCAATAGTATTAGCGACCGAGTAACCGTTTTGATAACCATAGAATGGTGAAGTTAAATTCAGTCCTGGGCTACGAGTTATATTCGTTATGCTGATTGGAACCGAGAGTGAACCGATCATATTCCAGCCAGTTTTGACCGCAACACTGTCGCTCGTGCGTGTAGCACCCGACATAAAAACAGGTTGTGGGGATGCAGGAAATTTCAGCCAATAACCCTGAGCATTTTGTAAGGTATCTTTAACTTTATAACTTCCATCGTATGTAAAAGCATTCGATGTAGCTGTAGGAAATAAAATAGTTTTACGGTAGTCGGCTACTGTAAGCGGAACCGAAATCATATTCCACCCCGACGCAACAATAATTTCAAAAGCACTACTGAGATTATTGTCAGCATCTGCGGCAGTGAATCTTGATAAATCATTCACGCCTGTAAGTGTTATTGTTCGGGCTGTTGTGTTCACAACACCTTCTTTTAACATCCATACCAAACCACCATTGTCCGACTGGAAGAGTCGTAACGTATTTGCATTCTGCCCTGCTAATTCTGAATTATCGTATCTAAATACAAATGTTGCATTCAAACCAGAATTTGTTGTTGGAGTGATATCAAAATATCTAAGTATTGATGATTTACCACCACCGGTTTGAGCAACACCTGTGGTTCGTTCTACAATTGTCGAGCCAGGGGCTGTACCTGCGGCATTTATTTCTACACCTATTCCGCCAAATGTATTATTAACGCCTTGCAATACATTCCGAGTTGTTACTACTTTTCCAATGACAGTTTTA
>CAMTVZ010000139.1:0-4401 GCA_947085285.1 uncultured Ignavibacteriota bacterium | reverse complement strand
TGACTAAAAAGTCATTGCGATCCCGACTTCAGTCGGGAGAAGCAATCTCAACGTGTCGTTTTTCAATTGAATTGAGAGATTGCCCGCCTGCACGGGCAGGCTTCGTCGTCCCGCGTTTCGCGGGACTCCTCGCAATGACAATTTGCTTACTTTTTGGTCAGCCTTAGCAATTAATACGCTCCCTTTCCAAACAACACAACAGGAACCGTTTTGAATAAAATTTCTAAATCAAACATAATCGACTGGTTTTCAATGTAATATAAATCGAGCAGAACCATTTCCTTAAAACTTAAATCTCTCCTTCCTGATATCTGCCATAATCCTGTGATACCAGGTTTTGCGTTCGCTCTTAGTTTATAAAATCCACCTATTGTATTTTCAGGTGCGATATTACTTAGGTCAGCGATTGAAAGGGGCCTCGGTCCTACCAAACTCATATCTCCCTTTAACACATTATAGAACTGTGGTATCTCGTCTAAACTCAACTTCCTTATAATTTTCCCAACTCTTGTAATGCGCGGGTCATCCTCAACCCTAAATAATCCCCCCGAAGTCTGGTTAATTTTATACAATTCATCCTGTAGTGCTTCGGCATTTTTTACCATACTCCGGAATTTGTAAAATATAAATTCATCCTTTCCTTTTACCAATGCCCGTTTTTGTTTAAAAAAGATTGGGAATCCATCTTCAATAATAATGGCGAGCGATATCAAGATAAAGAATGGTGATAATAAAATCAGCGCTAATATACTTCCGATTATATCAAAGCCCCTTTTAAAGAAGTTTTTGATAAACAATATTTTTGTACGAGGCGGTGAAAATAAAGGTATTCCTGCCATATCCAGTATGTATGCAAACCTTAACAGCTTCTCTGATTCCGGCGAAACAATTTTAAACTTTATAAAATTTTTTTCACATTTTTGGAGTATCTTATCAAAATTATTTTTACCATTTACCATCGTGGGAGTTAATATAGTATCTATATCTTCGTTTTTGGCTATTTTTTCTAGTTGTGATACTATATAGTTAGGTATCGACTTTCCGAATTCATTCCTCTCGTGCAGTTCTTTATCATTTTGGTCATTAAAAATAAACCCTTTCACTTTATAACCTAATTCAGGATATTGAATCAATCTATCAAATACTTGTTGAGCGTCGGTTCCATTGCCATATATCAAAACGTTGCGTAGACCCAAGCCCCGCTTCTGACATATTGAATGAAGTCGGTATAATATACTTCGTCCAACTGTAAACACAAATGGCAACAAAATTAGGAAGAATAAAACGAACCTTCGTGGGAAGTCGGCCTGCTGGAGCAAATAGAAAGATGCTAAAATCGTTAAAGCAGAATATAAATATGCCTTGCCGGCTATTTTATACTGCTGATTTCTATTGCTATGGAATGCTGTCCGGTATAAACCAAAAACTAACCCAAAAAATATTAGTATCACCCAATAGTTGAAAGTGAATAACAAAAACTCTGTGGTGGTTATCATCGGTAGCCCAGGTATCAAGCCGCGAATCAGGTATGCACCGATACTACTTACAACTATCGCGGTTGTATCGACTGCCATAGAGAAAAGAATAAAAATAGAACGCCAGTTGCGCTTTATGAAATTCTTGAATTTATTACGTTTAGATTTCATTTAGGTACGCTTTTACTTTTTTTCCCATCGTCGAAAAAACTTCTTTTGAATATATTTTAATCGCTTTAACGATACTAAAACGTTTTTCGTTTAATACATCATAATGTAATTTTATTTCCATAAATCATCATACCTGCTTATTTTTTCCCAGAACAAAAAGCTTTTTCTGTCTAATGTACTCTTACCCTTTTTCTCTAAATAGTTTACAACGTATTCCCGTTCATAATTATTAAGTATCCATTTGATAGCTTCGATATCGCCATACTGCATAAGCCGACTTAATATATAACTTTTATGTAACTCGAAATCAAGTTTGCTTTTATCACAGTCCCAAAAATATTTTAAAAGATTCGGTGTAAGTTCCGTCATCTACAATGATCCTATTGATATCATTAATCGTCTAATTTTCTCAAAGGAATCTAATAAAAATAAAATTGAAATTCAATTGCTGGTTCAAGTTTATTGGTGCCCCAAACCATCAACTAATAACTAATAACCTTGTGGTGAGCGAAAGCGAACCATATTAACTAATAGAAACCTCTGAAAAATAGAGAATAGAACACGTGCGAAGCATCCCTTTGGGAGATGAACACAGATTTGACGGATTAACACTGATAATAATCCGTGTATATCAGTCAAATCCGCGTTTATCTGTCCCGATAACTATCGGGATCTAAACGATTTATTCATCGCAGATTTAATTTTTCAGATGTCTATAATAACTAATTTGCAAAGCAATCCATCCAAAACTTTGACAATTGTATTTCAGTATATTTTGCTAAAATTTCTTTCAGTTATTTTCAAACGTATGATTGTTAATATCTCCAAAGATATATATGTTATTTATTCAATATTTAAATTAAACTGTTCTGGATTAGTTAAAAGAACTTTGATTGAATTGAGAAAAGTATCAAAATCACTTAGATGATTTTTTAAAATATTTAGTATCTCTTCAGGTGTAACATCCGCATAAAAATGAGTGAGTCTGTTACGATAACCAGCCATCGCTTTCAATTTATTTTCGGCAAAAGATTTTTCGACTATTTTAAAATTTCCTAAATTCAGAGCGATTTCTGTGTATTCTGTTGACCTTGCGCCGGGTATCCGTGATAAAATGTGAGAACCGATATGAAAAACCCCTTCCAAAGCACGTCTTAAATAGAATTGGCTTTTAACGAAATTATCTTCCTGACTAAATTCCTTGAGTGGCAATTTACTTAATGCCTCAAGTTTTTCAACGTCTCTTTGTATTACATCAATTCGCGGTATTATCGATTGTCGCTTTATAGAATCCTTTCCCATTCCTATCTACGATAGCCGTAGGCTATATCATATTCAAGATTGTTTTGTCAAATTCTTCTAACACAGGTTTAAAATCGGCGTATAATAACGCTACCTTTTCTTCAAAGTTGAGGCGTTCATCATACGATTCTTCAAAAATAACTTCGCCGTGTGTAATTACATCAAACTTTAATTCCAACCCGGTTCTCTGTAAAAATACTATATCGATATTTTCTTCTTTAAATACATCTGTAAATATATTATATAGCTCGTTGTAGATATTACTCATATCTTGAGTAGTGTTTACTTTATCATTAAAAACTATTCCGATATCTACGTCGCTCAAACTGTGGTTCTTCTTCTCCGCGTAAGAGCCAAAGAGGTACACTATACTAACATTCAATTTTTTTAAATGATTTATATGTGATTGATTTAATTTATTCACGACCGATTAATTATTTTCTTCCCCTATCCAACTAATTATTTCTTTTCTGAATTTCCTAAAATCATCCAACCTGTTTTTTACGAAAGAGTACACAATCTCATCGTCAACCACCGCGTATTCATGGACTAAAATATTTCTAAAACCTTTCATCTCTTTAAGAAGACCAGCTAACTCATCTGAAATTATTTTTTCTTTTTCCATTTTACTGAAAAGGTCATTTTCCTCGGAGGGTAAACCCAATCTTAAATTTGATACAATTATTTTACAAATATCGATTACACATTCAATACTTAATTGTAATAGTCTTTCGCTGCTTCTCTTGATTTCAATCTTTTTAAAGTCGCCAAAATTTTCCGGTGTTATTTTCAGTAAATCTGATAAATAACTATCTAATTCATCTATCTTGGTCATAATTCTTTCTTTATCTATCACTTCCAACCTCTTTCAGGTAATCGGTATATATATGTTTATAATCTTCATATTCCTGTATCGTTTTAAAGGCTACATTATAAAGAGCATCTTCATCGTTACAAAACAAAATTTTGCCATCTTTTAAAATTCTCTGACGTATATAGAGCGGCAGTTGTTGGTATATTTGCACATCGAGATTCGAAAATTCCTTCAGATATTGTAATTTCTTTTGTGATAAAAACAGGGCGGTGTAATTAGCAGGTTTTAATATTAAACAGATATCGATATCCGAATCTTTTGAATTTTCATCTCTCGCCGAACTGCCGAATAGCATAACGGCAAGTATGTCTGCATCATATTTGGAATATTCAATTAAAGTATCAATTTTTTTCATAATGCACGTGTAAATTTCTATACCCAATCTAATTAAAAATAGATTCAATTTCAATCAAATATTGCGGTAAGTCGGTTTTTTAAACCGACCTATTTCAAACTGCTGAAAGCGGTACGAGGTTGATATTACCAAAAAGGAGACTCACAAATTTGTATATTTGAGAGTAAAAACATAAATCACAAACAAATTCAGGAGCTCCAATATGTATTACACAGGTATAGATT
>CAMTVZ010000138.1:0-64771 GCA_947085285.1 uncultured Ignavibacteriota bacterium | reverse complement strand
TCGTGTAAAAGAAAGACGTGAAATGGTTTCTCAAGTATTCCAACAGAACATGGCAGCATTTTTTGCAAAACAACGTGGGCTGGAAAAAACATACAGAGAACTCGACACGTTTTTCTATGAATCGCGACTCAACCCGGGTGAAGCTGTAGCTTATGTCTCGATAGTAAATGCACACGCCGACCGTGATTTCAACGCAATAATGGACCCTGAAACGGGCCTTGCTGCCAGGTTCCCTAACCGCGAAAACTTCGATATGAAGAGTTTAATCGGTATGTTTGTAATTCCTGATTGGCCCGGAAGCGAAGCAAAATTAATTAAATATGGAGAACTGGCAAACCACAGTATGGCACATCTCTTCTGCGGATTCCCAGATATGTCATTAAAAGAGGCGCAAGAATTGTTCGATGTTGGGGGCGACTTAGCCGAATTGAAATCAACTGACCCAATAAAGCAACATATTTCGGTGGTTGCTAATCCACTCAGAATTCGTCGTGCAAATCGCTTCGAAAAGGAACTTGGCGACCTGTACATTAACCCCGCCGGAATTCTTGCTGGGAAAATATACAAAGGTGATATAAAGGAAGGTATCCATATCGCTCAGGCAAATAAACCGCACGAAATAAAAATACCAACTCCCGATGGATCCCCATTAGAAATGAAGTGGAATATTCGTGGCGGTCAACAGATGAAGTTCAACAAAGCTCTTATCCCCGTAGCTTTCTATGAAGGTCTTGTGTTCTGGGGCGTTGATACTTTATACTTAGCGAGCGGTCAGGGAGATGAAGGAATGGATCAGTACACCGTAAAACGATGCGATGAGTACATTGCAAAAGTTGTTCTGCATTATCTGAACGGACGCACATTCGTTCCAAACGAGCAGTCAAGTCGTGACCAGATTCAGTCGGCAATTCAGAAATTCCTTATGCACAATACCGGCGGTCCTTCTAAGATGTTAGAATATGGAAAGGTTGAAGGAGTTGATGTAGTTACCAATCCTGACGGCTCCGTGAACAATCAGGCTATCGATATTCGTATAAATGTGAAATACAAGAATGCGATTCGCCAATTGAACATGTATCTGGTTTCTACCGATTCTGAGCATTGGAAAGAAGGCAGTAAGTAAAAAGGTTGGCTGTTGACTGAATTATTTGTTCGGGCTGACTAAAAGTCATTGTGATCCCGACTTTTGTCGTGAGAAGCAATCTGAACGTGTCGTTTTTCAATTGAATTGAGAGATTGCCCGCCTGCCCGGGCAGGCTTCGTCGTCCCGCGTTTCGCGGGACTCCACACAATGACAAGTTGCTTACTTTTTGGTCAGCCTTGGAATTGGATTTTTCTATGCGGGGTTGAGTTCATTATATATAATTTTTACACAACCCCTTAATATCTTACTTTTTTGTAATTAGATAATCAGGTGACTTATGGCTTCTAAAGTAACTAATATAATTGTAAATGCTACAATAAACGGAAAGCCACACGGTTTGCGTTTCGTTAGCGCCAACATGTGGCAATCACTTTTTTCGCATTGTAAAATACGACTTGCCCTCGGATTCGATGAAGCCGAGTGTAATTCTGTTTTTGATAAAGCAGTATCCTTATGGCTCGGCGAAAAATTAGAACTCACCGTATTAGATCAATTGGATAACAGCATCTCCAAAAAATACATCGGCATCATACACAACCTTCATCTCGAGACAGGTAATCTTATCATTCAAGCGATGTCGGAAGATCATTCTCTTAACTTCGTCGAAAAACATAAATCCTTTGTCAATATGTCTGCCTTCGATGTGGTGAATACAATCGTCAAAAATAAATCATTTGCAAATTCATTAACTGGACCATCTGACGGGGTAAAGTTTCGATTTTTACATCAGTACGACGAAACTGATTATGAATTCTTAAAGCGGCTTGCACGTTACGACGGCTGTGTTTTTTACCACGACGGCGAAACATTCCGATATGAACCCAAATTGAGTGGAACAACGGAAGTAAAGTTAGGGTTGGAAAATATTTCTAATGTTCGGTTGAATTGTTTTTTAGGCGATACAAGGTTCCACGGAGTTCCGTATGATTATCAGAAACACTCTGAATCGTCCGACTTAGTAGTGAACTCTGGTAGCTATGCTGCCCCAAATCATCCGTTCGGTTCAAAAATTTTCAAAAAATCGAATGAATTACACAAAGAGCCAACCGAAATTTACAAAGAACCAATTACTGAAAAAAGTGAGTTTGAAAAATTTGTGAAGCATCAACAAGCATTTTATAATGGCTTGCATATAAATGTAACAGGGACTACAAATCATCCGATGGTTACGATAGGTCGTGTGATCGAAGCTCCTGAACATCCAATCTTGAAAGATAAATTTGTGGTGGTGGAATTAGAAGCCGAATTCAAAGGTAATGTTTATAACGCCTCATTCAAAGGTGCGGTCAAAGATTCTGTGATGCGCAAATTAGCCACCGACGAACGCGAGTATATGGGGCTTTTACAACCCGCTGAAGTAATTGATAATAAAGACCCAGCAAATATTGGCAGAGTACAAATTCGTTATCTATGGGATACAGAGGGGAGTGCACATGCTTGGGCTCGTGTGTTAACACCTTTTGCCGGTTCGGACCACGGCTCGCACTTTACTCCACGCATATACGATCAGGTTTTGGTGGGATGCGAACACGGCAACACATCGCTTCCTGTAGTCATCGGCTCACTCTACCACAGCGAAAACAAACCCGATTGTAAAACAGATAATGGTACTGAAGAAGTGCTGATAGCAAAAACATCTTCCGGCTCGGAAATTCGAGTTATTGAAAAAAAAGGTTCTGAGCAAATCTTGATCACCATGCCGAACGGCGAGAACCTTATACGGATGGAACACAAAGGTCCAAAAATCTTCATCGAATCGAGCGACGGCACAGTGGAAGTTCATGCAAAAACGATAAAAATAAATGCCGATGATAAAATTGAAATGAAAGCTGACAAAATCGAAATTTCTGCAACTTCCAAAACTGAAGTCAATGCACAAGATATTGAAGCAACAGCAGGCAATAAACTTACACTTGCTGGCTCATCTTCAGCAGAACTTAAATCTTCAATGTCTGTAAAGGTAGAAGGTACTCAAGTCGAATCGTCGGCAGCAGCTACAAACGTAATCAAAGGTGCAATGGTACAAATTAATTAACATGGCAGTTTTACATATTCCATTAACATTATCGCCGATTGGTACTTTCCAACGGGCAAGTACTGAAGAGAATATTGTCGGCTCGCGACTTAGATTATTTGTTTTATCAGGTGCTGGCGAATATCTCAAATTACCATCTCCCGGTATCCGTGCTATGTGGGTTCAATTCTACAATATGGGAATGAGCGCCCGATTCTGCGATATTATGGAAGAAGACAAACGCAGGTCGCTCGAACAAATTATTAAAAACGAAGTTAATAACTGGTTTGGAGATATTGCAGAAATCTATGATGTGAACTTGATTGGCGATGAGCGGGAAGAAAATGGAATTAAATTCCGAACCGAGAATAAAGAATATGTTTACAAATTTAAAATATCAAGAAGCGAAAAAGGACTGAAAGCAGGAACAATAGGTCCTTGGAATATTATCGAGGAAACACATGACGTTTACTGATTTTAAATCTCGTTTTATTAGTCAGTATAAAGGCGATATAAAAGATCCTATACTCACTACAATCTTACAAACTCTTGAAGCGTATCAGGGGGAAGTACAGGATCAACTCCTTTTATCAACCTATGCACAGCGTAGCGATCAGGTTTCCGACGGATTGTTTGAAGTGCTTCGCCGTCATTTGTTTGGACAGATGTTTCCGGGTCCGGCTTATGTTGTTCTGCAATCTACTTTACGTGAAGTTAAAACCGCACAGCCTGTGTGGTTGGAGCAACCTCATTATTTTAATGTTCAAGATAAAGAAGGAACAAAAGTTTTATTCGCTCCTCAGTATCCGACCTGGATTGTTCCTGCCAATACGAACGATGTTCGGGTTGACAGCTATGGCGACGACTTGATGCTTGGCTTTAACATTTTCACTTCTAATCTTCAAGAGATAGAAAACGGTGAAATAAGTATATTCACAGGCGATGTTGATCCGTTGTTAGTGGAACGACTTCGCTGTCGCATTACGCAAGCTGCAGGTTTTAAAGTTCTCGAGAATAATAAAAAGTCAGTTATTAGAACTAAATATCCGGGCAACTACAACATCGTCGATGATTTCTTTCTTACTCCTTATGATTCCCGCTTCATAAAAATTCCTTTCGATATCTTCATCGCGGCTTCATCAAGCAAATCAAAAGATGATTTGATATGGATTCCTTTTCCGGGACTCGGTGAGTTCGCACAAGATTTGGAAAAGAAGCTTGTCCTCAATTCATTCCTAGCCTGGAATATGGTAGAGATGGAAGCACTTGCCCTGCCCGTTGATCAATTTCGGTATAACATTCCGATTACTGCCCATAAGTCAAAGGAAACAATTATTACTTCAGTTACAGACCTCGGTTCAGACCCGCCGATTGAATATTTGAATGCTGCTACAGTTCTGGATCCGGGTTATCCGTTTCAATATACTACATCAGTCGATATTCATAAGGACGAAGTTGTTTTTGCTTTTTCGCCACCGCCTTCGGGCACAGTGAAAGTACACTATTGCCAGTACGATATAGGAGATGATTGTATCAACATTGCATCGGGAAGAAGCTTCGGACTGTATCAAGGAATAGATGAAAGAGTAAAAAGTGCACAGTCATTAACTCCAACCCATCGGATTGAGGCACTGAATAATAAAGAACACATCTGGAATTATTTCCGGTCGCTTCTTGCAAGCCGCCATCGCTGGCTAACTAAAGATGATTTACGCGCTGCTATCGTTGGTTATCCTCCATTTAGCCATCGAAACGATTTAGTTAAATCAAACAATATTGCATTCGAAGAAAAAGTCGGGCGTGTTAAAGGATTTTTAACTCCGTTCACCGAAATTTCAGTCCCAGTTAACGACGGTGCACTCTTATCTGAACCCGATAAAAGCTACTTTGAAAGACTGCTTGGGTTATATTTAAAGAGCAGAACAGTTAATGGTAATTTTATTAGAATAAAACTTGTTTCTGCGGAAGAATGATGGATGAGATAGAAAAAATAGAAATTCCACTTCAGATTGCTTCGCTTGAAGACCTTCTGCCAATCGGACTACTCGATAAGGATGAATCCGTCGGAACTTCAAATGCCGTAAAGGCTTTGCGTATAATTGAACGGCTCATACAAGATGCGGGCTTGAACAGCATGGAGCATTCACGTTATGCGCTTTTGCAATCTTTTCCTCGTCTGTTTGCTGATAGAGACGAGCAATCGCAGACTTTCGAGACGTTGCACGAAAATATTCCCGATTATCTTCGCCAATATACCTCAGCGTTATGTCCCGAATGGTACATAGATTTCATCTCATCTCTCACTGACGATCAAGCTGAAGTATTTTTAAAAAATTATGTTCATGCACACGAAACCTGGGGACATACCGATGGAATTGCTACACTTGTTCGCACGATGTTAGAGTGTTCAACTCAGCTTCCTGTCCCCGTCGTTGTTAAGGATTTAGAATATCAGGAGCGACCAATCCCGGACGAACTTCAATCTAAATTAGGTAAGAAGGATAATCATTCAACAATCGGGAAAGATTTTGTACTTGGAAAAAAATTCAAGTCGCGTCCGAAGTTTTACAACATCACAATCGGACCGATAAATGTAAGAACACTCGAAAAACTTCAAGAAGCAGGTTGGGCTGAAGAAGCAGGTGTAAGTAAAAAATTGTACCGGCTTGTAGAATTTGCCGAGCCGTTTTATTTTCACGCACGAATTCAAATTTTATTAGAAACCAGTGGGTTTGTTTTGGGACGCGCTTCTTTAGGTAAAGACCGATTGGGTATTGTTGAGAGTGAATATGATGAATATGTTGATACACTTTTTGGTGAAAAAAATTAATCTAAAATCTAAATATGGGACAACCAGCCGCACGTATAAGTGATATGCACGTATGCCCGATGGTAACACCGGGCGTTCCACCAATTCCACATGTTGGTGGTCCTATAACTGGACCTGGGGTTCCTAATGTACTCATCGGTGGTTTGCCTGCCGCTGTTATGGGCGATATGGCAACGTGTGTTGGTCCGCCAGATGTAATTGTAAAAGGTTCGACTGGTGTGATGATTGGTGGAAAACCTGCTGCGCGAATGGGCGATAGTTGTGCACACGGTGGGACGATTGTAGTGGGATGTCCAACTGTTTTGATAGGTGAAGTGATGCCGGGTGCACCACCTGTTATTATGCCGCCGTTTGCTGTTCCCCCTCAACCGGAAATAAAATCAAGCGAGAAAAAAACCTCATCTCCACCTCCTAAAAAATCTGAACAGAAATCTTCTAAGAAAGAAGAAAAAAAGAAAACTGATTGGATTGAAGTTGATGTAACAGATGAAGATGGAAAACCGATGATAGGTGAAAAGTACGAGATTGAATTGCCCGATGGGTCTATAAAAAGAGGTGTTGTTGATGCAAAAGGTAAAATAAAACTCGAAGGTGTTGAGCCTGGAACTTGTAAAATTACTTTTCCGGAAATTGATTCCGGAGAATGGGAAATAAAATAATTGGAGCTATACATGAGCAAAGTACACATAGTAAAACAAGGGGAGTGTTTAGCGAGTATTGCAAAAAAATATGAGTTTAAAAATTGGAAAACTATTTATGAGCATCCAGATAATAAAGATTTAAAAAATAAGAGGCCAAATCCAAATATAATTTTCCCAGGTGACAAAGTAGTTATTCCAGATAAAAAATCAAAAGTCGAAAACATCGATACAGGGAAGAAAGTAAAAATTAAATTTAAAAATCAACACACATATTTGAGAATAATTCTTAAAGATGAAGATGGGAATCCACTTGCAAATGTGTCGTACAAATTACAGTTAGGCAGTGAAACTTTCGATGGTACGACAAATGATAAAGGCTTACTTGAAAACGAAGCTCCTTCGAATATCACCGAAGGTAAATTAACCGTGAATAAACAAAATGTGTTAGGTGATAATTACACATGGATATTAAAAATAAGCTCTCTTGATCCAATTGAAGAAATTACAGGAGTGCAAGCGAGACTCACAAATTTAGGATATCGCTGTGGTTCAATTGATGGTATCAAAGGTCCACGTACAGAGGCAGCAATAAAGATATTTCAGAGAAAAAACGGATTAACGCCGAATGGTCAATTGGATGAAAAAACATGTTCAAAATTAAAAGAAGTTTATGGATGTTAGTTATTTTAAATGTGTATTAGTATGAATACAGAAGTAAATATTTCTCTCAGCACTAATGATATCGATGCATATAATACATTGATATTAAGGACAAAGTTAAGTCATATTTCGCTTTTATTGAAGAGTAATTCGGGGGCTGTTCCCATTGCAAATAAATCTTATCGCATTCATCTCCCTAACAATTGTGTTGTGGAGGGAAGAACTGATGGAGATGGTTTAATCGAGTGTCAGAATGTTCCCCCAGGAGACTATCGACTTGATATTGAGGGAAGCTTTTCAACTGTTATCCCATCAACGCCTACCCATATTATACGTTGTCTTATAAGAATACCTGACTATTTGCTATTTCAAGAAGAATCTTATGAAGACGTAACCCAGCTTAGCACCGATGAAGAAAGCGGCAAAGAAATAGTGATTCGAGACATTGATCAGAAAGGATGGGAGAATGTAAGTGATGAGTGAATTTCACGCTATACTTTATCCCGGGGTTCTCAACAATTTATCGGAAACTCTTTCAATTATTTTCGATTCACCTGATAGTGCAAGTGATGTTGTTTTGACTCTTAAAGAAGTTGATCGTTGGGGAAGAGGGAGTGAAGCTGTAACCGAATCTGGTGGAGGTAGCGATGATTTTATTGTAGAATTCACAGGTCAAATTGTTGATGGGCAATTTACTGGTGCTATTTCACGTCGCGCAAGAGCCGCAGAAGGTGCACCAATATTACGTATACATATTGATGGTGAACCAGAAGATACAGTCTATGAACTCCCAATTCCAGGTGCTCGTAATGAGCGAGAGCAGGGAATCTTTGAGATACAACTTGAAGTAAACGGACGCATTGATGGGCGTCGAAAAAGCTTTCGTACTGCGACACTCGCTTTTGTGCGTAATTTTGTTCAAGATAGACCCATTATTTCGTTTATTACCGGAAGTCGCGGTTATTTTACTGCCGCCTCCCATTACTGGAGGATAAACGCTGATGGGGTATTTGCTCGTTCAAGCGTCGAAGAGATATTTACATATCTTCACACTGAATCAGCTCGTTTAGGATACGGCACATGGGGACAAGTGAATATTGTAAGTCATGGTAATGAATCAGAGTGGTTAATTAAGCTCTTCCGTGCAGATTCCAGAACACGCCATGTAACTCCTCAAATGCTTAGAGATAATGCTGAGGATGAAAGGTTAGTAGCACCAGATGATACACAACTCGATAATGAATCTACTATAGTCATTCGTGGATGCTCTCTCGGCAATAGCCAAGAATTACTCGATGAAATAAGAAATCTTTTTGGGGGTCGTTCTACTATTTATGCACCTAAATATATTCAATGGTATTCATATGAGAGTAGGAATGGGAACGTAACTGCTCAAGAGTATTTTATAGAATTCTTTTATTTCTACGTCCCCGGCACAATTGAACCGAATGAAGCAACTTGTATTGCACGTTTCCAAGAAAAATATCCAGATATTGCCACAGATGAACAATGGCGAACAATGTTAAGGGATAGAAAATATCGCAAGCGTTATGACACTGAATCACTTCCTATGTATATAGGATACGCCGATAGACCAGAGCGTAATCATAATTTTCTACAAGATTTGCAGAATGCTTGGGACGATGAAGGATGGGAAAACTCTGATGACACTTTTCGAACTCGTTATGATGAATGGAATTGGTCCCTCGGCAATTTACAAACCTTTTCTATACATAGGTATATTGATTATGAAGAAAGACCTGATGAAGACGGAAACATTTTCCCAGAGCTTGAAGAGGCTTGGAATAGAGAAGGTTGGGGAAATGAAGAAGACGCTAGTGGAACTGATTTTGATAATTGGTCATGGTCTGCTGGAGAAATACAACGGATGCGACAGCGTGATGGGAGTGTAATTTATCGCCAAAGTTTCACTGGTCGAAGATACAGAAAACTTTTTACAGGACGAAGAAAGAGAATTGAAGTACGCCGGGAGTTGCGGGATGCTAATGGTAATTTAGTTGTTCCAAATATAACCAATCCTGATCACTATGGTCGCTCACCGGCATGTTAAAACATAAAATAAATATTTTTAAATTCTCGATTTTCTTTTTGCAAATTTTGTGCAGTTCTATTCTCATCAATAATCAATGTTATTCAACATCGAGGACAAAGGAGAATTCCCAGTTAAAGAATGGCTTACACCGCAGCCGATTCTACATACGCTAAAAGAAAGTCGACCTGTTATAAAATAAATTGAGAACTTATATTCATGCAAGTACATTTTAGCGGACACACAACAGCCCCCTCACCCGAAAAGGTGAGCATAAGCGAGATTCAAAGCATAATGCCTGATGAAGATAGAGGTTGTTTCGATTATACGTGGGAAGCTAGTTTGCAGGATGAGATCCTGACAGTTTCATTTTTGACACGAATTTTAATCAGTGAGGAGCTTAACAATACTGAAGCCGCAGAAGTGGTAGCCCACGAAAGACGGCATTTTGAAGACTTCCGCCGCCTTGTAAGAGAATTGAAGGAAGATATAGAAGAAGCGATTGAAGCTGGTAAAGATCCTGAAATCCGCTCTCGGTTAGAATGGTTCGACTACGATAACTGTGTTGCAAGACAGCAAAGTCATAGCCTCGAGGGGATCGTTGATAATTTACCCTGTATCGAACCTTTATCATCGAGTCCTAAGTCGTACTAATTTTATTTGACAATACCTTAAAAAATGTTAAATTACAATGTAACTTTTCAAAAAATATTAGAAAGAATTTAAATCTTGGATATCTGGATAGTTATATTAATATTCGGAATTTTAATCGTTTTAGTGGCAGGAATAATTTTTTATAAACGTCGAAAAGTTACGGTTAAACTTTCTACCGACGAATTCAATCTTTTAACTCGGCGATACTTCGGAAATTACGAATTGCGTTCGTTTTTCGTCAGGGGCGATTTTAACACTACATACGAGGCATTCGATACCGAAAAAAATAAATTAGTAGCAATCCGTGTATTACACAAAAAGCTAATTTACAACGAGAACGTTTCACAACAATTTCAGTTTAAAGCTGAAATGTTAAAATACCTGTCAGAACGTTTTCCCGGACATCTATTTCTTCAAAATATTCGTTTCGGTACCACATATGTTGACGATGAGCCCCGCCCGTATATTGTTACCGATTTAATACAAGGTGTTTCATTAGCCGAAGTGCTCGATAAACAAAACCGCCTCTCGCCCAACGACACAATCAAAATAATTAACCAAGTTGCAAAGGCAGTTTCAGCCGCTCATAGTCAAAGAATTTGGATCAGAGATTTAGCCCCCGGCAACATCATACTAAGTTTAGACGATGAGGGAAATTTATTAGTTACTCTTGCCAACATTGGAGTGCCGTTTAAAAATCTACCTTCCGACGAAGCCATACAAATCAAGCAAGGCTACTATTCGCCCGAGGACAAACGCGGCGATTCGGTTAACGAACAATCCGATATTTACTCGATTGCTGCATTAACATTCAGATTATTAGAAGGATACGACCTCTCCTTCCGCAACGAAGGCGAGCCGTGGTCAGGAATTTCCTCAGTCCTCGAAAATGCTCTGATGACTGACCCTCACAAACGTCCCTCTTCAATTGAGAACTTTTTAAAATCAATTATTTCAATCCTTACTTTTAAATCGAATGTTAAAGATGTTCGATGGAATGTTGTTATTCCACAAATTCTAAAAAAACGTACAACAATAAGAGTAAAAGCATCAGGGCAAGAAACAGTTGCAAGGTCAGCCCCTAAACGAGGAGTTGGGATCCAAATGTCCAAGCAGACTAAAGAAAAAGTTGCAAGTTCGTTGCTTACCGGATTAGCAACTGCAATTATTTTTTGGTTTGGTAAAAAAATCGAATCCCTCTTATCAAGCCCTAAAAAGTTTATTAGGGTTGCAGTATTCGGAATTGCAGCCTTATTAATCGGTCTGTGGTATTTTGTTTTTTCACCCGATAAAACTACAATTTCAATTTTCACCCAACCCCCCGGAGCCGTAGTTACAGTAAACGACGCACCAACTGGAAAAAACACCCCCTTAGAAGAATTCACCGTTGATGTGGGTAAATTATTAATAAAAGTTCACAAGAAAGATTTCTTCGCAGCCGAAACTTCTATCGTTACCACCAATGGGCAGCACTATCAATTAAATTTTAATTTAATACCATCAGGGATATTGTCTATTTCAGTAATGCCTCCAGATGCTATCGTGGTTATTGATAAAGATACAATTCCACCTTTTCAACTTGCGAGCATCGAACGTTCAATAGGTAAACATCGCATTCTTGTAATCCATCCAATTTATGGAGAAAAAACAGAAGAGATTGATTTAAAGCAGGGAGAAAATAAAAACCTCCGATATAATCTTGCACCTACTGGCGCAGCTGCTATGGTTGAAAGATTGATAATCAATTCGGAGCCGCCGGGGGCTAAAGTATTTATTGGTGAAATGGAAATTGGGCAAACCCCATACAGAGATAGTCTCATTCAGCCTGGTTATCACAAAATTAAAATCATTGCTGGACCCGACTTTGAAGATTACGAACAGGTTGTTCGAATAATCGGCAATAAACCGGTAACCATCGATGTCAAATTATCTCCAGCCGGATTTATTAATATAACTTCGCAGCCAGTGGGTGTTCCCATAATTATGGATGGAAAAGAGATTGGTGTTACACCGCTTATGAACCAAAAGGTTGCATCGGGCAGACATAGATTTAAAATGCAAAAGGATGGATTTAAGGATTTCGACACAACTCTCAACATATTACAAAAGCAAACATATACTATCAGTAAGAATTTAGTACCGATGATAGGTAAGTTGAAACTCCGTGCCAAACCTTACGGTTCGATTTACGTAGACGACCAGTTAAAAAAATCAGATACAGATGTTCCGGTTAATGTAGATGTTCCTTCCGGAACACGTAAAATAAAAATTACCCACCCAAAATACGGAACTTGGGAAAAATCAATAAATATTAAAGCCGAAGAATCACTCGAAATATTAGCCGACTTTGATAAAATGTGTGCCTTAACAATTACTGCTTTCGATGATGCAGGAAGCCCGCTACGTGCAGAAATATTTGTGGACGATAAATCCGAGGGCAAACAAACACCGGCTCAAATTAAAGTGAGGAGTGGTTTGCACAAAATTGAAGTTCGCTTGGATGGTTACACACTCGTTGATGGTGTAAAGAATATAAATTTTGAAAAAGATTTAGATCAACCCTTAAAATTTTCACTAAAGAAAAAGTAAAGTAAAATACTAAAATTAAATTGGAGGATGTATGATTGGTAAGTTGTTGTACAGGTATCGAAAAGTTACTGCTGGAATAATCGGAGTTATTATATTTGCTTTTGTGCTACCGACTCTCACTCCGATAATGGCACAAACGCAGAGTAGTTGTGATGAGAAAATAAAGCAAGCTGAGCAAAAGTTTTACGAGGGACTATTTGATGATGCGATAACAATTCTGAACAATTGTTTGAAAGAGAGCAGCATAACCAAGCAAGAACGAGCACGTGCTCACGAATTGCTTGCAAAAGTATATCTTGGAAAAGACTATCAGGAACAGGCTGAAAATGCAATAAGAAAGCTATTAGAGTTAGTTCCCACCTATACACCTAACCCTGATAAAGACACACCGACTTATGTAGCTTTAGTAGAAAAAATACGAAGTCAACAGCCAGAAGAACCACAAGCTGCCGATGAACAAAAAAAAGATACTGCGTGGTATGAGAACACCTGGGTTATAGTAGGTGCCGGTGTTGCAGTGGTTGGGGCTGTGGTTGCAGTACTTCTTCTCACTAAAAAAGAGGAGAAGAAACAACCACCTCCAATAGTTTATCCAGATTAAAATATCCTGGTTTAGTTTGAAAGGCACAATAAAATGCCAACAGAAATTAATTAGCAATTTAAAAAATTTTTATGTGGAGTATAATTATGAAAAATATATTTATTATTTTTATTGCAACATTGTTGCTTGGTTTTATGTTTTTTGGATGCGAAAAAGAAGAAGGAGCCCTTGGACCGATCACGGTAAGTGGTTTTGTAAAAGATTACTTTGGATCACCAGTGAGCGGAGCTGCTGTAATCATTCCCGGTAAGTCTGCTGTAACTACTAGCGCCGCCGGAACTTTCTCAATACCGAACGTAACTGTTCCGTATGATATATCGGTGGTAGTAAGTACGGGGAAAGTTGCTATGATATATCAGGGTTTGAATCGTCCCGACCCCAAACTCCTCTATCTCTCTTTCCCGTCTATATCGAAAAGTGCAACCATCACTGGCACAGCCCCTGCTGCATCGGGCAGAACAACCAGGATTTACTTTGTAAGTGGCGCTAACTATTCTTTAGCAACAGCTGACCCGACAACTGGTGCTTACACTTTGAATGCCCGCTGGTTTGATACATCCAATACTTTAATTGGTAAATTAATCTTATTGAGGTTTTCTACTGACATTACGGGTAACCCAACCACCTTCGACGGATATGCCTCAAAATCGCTTACAGTTCAAAACGGTGCAAGTTATAGCAATCAAAATTTCTCAACGACTGAAGTGGTTGACCCACCCGATGTAACGATTACTGGTGTTGTAAATATTCCTGCAGGTTATTCGATTTCTTCACGCTTCCTTTTTATTATATTCGAAAATGCCAAGATTGGTTTGCGGAGCGAGTATGCCCCAATCGTTTCGAATAATTTTAATTTTGCTGTTCCCAATATATCGGGTGTTCAATTCGGAATTCGGGCAGATGCTTCGATGAGCAGCACACCTAACACCATAGGTACTTCTTTCACAAAATTAGGAATAAGCGCCGGGTCAACAAATGTAAATGTTACGCTCGAGTCCGCACCACGTTTAGCGTTACCTCCTCATAGTTCTTCCAATATAGATTATAATTCTGAATTTACGTGGAGTCAAGGTACAGGCGAAGGTGTAAATATTGTTCAAATGTATTCTTCAGTTGCTAACAGCCCAAGATATTATATCTTCACAAGAGCTTCAAACTTAAAGATACCCGATTTTTCAGTACACGGATTGGGGTTACCCGTAAATACACTTTATTCTTGGTCGGTTTACCGGTATTTACCAATTCCTTCTACTGATTATGCTGCATCGAATACGTTCATTAAGTGGATGCGTGAGATGACCTCCGATTTGGGTTATACATATTCACAAACATTTACTTTTACCACTAAACCGTAAGTTGAATTCGGAAATACATCGCAAATGCTTCCGGGGAAATCGTTCGGTTGAGTGGAATGGTACTAACGCATCAGACTCTAAAGTAGCGAGCGGAATTTACATTTATCAGTTTTCTGTGATGAACTGACAATATTCCAACGACCGCTTTGTTCAAGCAAAACGGATGTTATTAATCAAATAGTAATACTCCCCGCCCGAAGTCTGAAAGCGAGCGGGCATTATTACAAAGCCCCATCTTAATGTTGGGGCTTTTTTATTTTATTCATATCCCCCCTAAAGATTTTTAAAATCCTGCCGATAATATAAGTAGAGGAGTTAAGTAGCTCCTTTAAATAATAAACAACTAAACAACGGGCATGGATGCCCAAAACTAACAATAACAAATAACATGGAGGTTATTTATGTCATTTTCATCAGGTTCAAGAATCAATACTAACATCTCTGCATTTAACGCACTCAATGCTTTAAACACTGTAAATCGTGAGATGGGAATTCATCAACTTCGACTTGCCAGCGGTAAGCGAATCAACACAGCAGCCGACGATGCGTCGGGTTATGTCATTTCCAAGAAAATGGAGGGCCGCGTTCGTGCTATGAGCATGGCTTTGGATAACGTTGGAGATGCACAGAGCGTTTATGGTGTCGCCGAAGGTGGTTATCAAACAATTGCCGATATTCTCGTTCAAATAAAAGAAAAACAAGCCCGCTTTAACAATGGTGCTATGGGCAACGACGAGCAAGACGCAATAGCTTCAGAAATCGACCAATTAGCAACAGAAATTGACGATATCGTGGCGCAAACCAAATTCAACGGTACAACTCTCTTAAACGGAAGTTATTCCGTAGATTTCCAGGTTGGCGAAGCTTCAACCGAAATATTCACAGTTGCCTTCGGTGCTTCTGTAGGTTCATCTGCTTTGTTGGGTACCGCCGGTGGTTCAATTACTAGGTCTAACGTTGCAGGTTTAACAGTTGATACAGCATTGCAAACTGTTAATGCGGAAATCGGAAAAATCGGTGCCGCAGTTAATCGTTTGTCGATAAAAGAAACAAACCTGACAACCGCGATCACCAATACGGAAGCTGCAAAAAGCCGTATACTTGATGCCGACGTTGCAAAAGAGCAAATCGCTGCAGTAAAATTACAGTTCTTACAACAGACTGCTACAGCTCAATTAGCTCAAGCAAACAGTTCACCACAAGTATTCTTATCATTGTTCCGTTAATCATGCGTAAAAAGAAACCTGTCCGATTTGATTTTTATCGGACGGGTTTCTTCTTTATTAAACTCAATAACTAACTTTAATAAAATGATAAAATGTATCGTCAGGAAACTATAAATAACACCGAATCAAATGTGAAAAATGGAATTGTTGCAGCGGCAGTTAAAACCTATCAAAAGGAACAACTCCTGAACCTTTCGCCAGTTGAAGTGATCAGAAAATTATACGACACCGAAATAGTTGCATGTAAAAAACATGACCTCCGGCTCGCACAACGTGTATTAACCGAACTTATCAGCTCGCTGAATTTCGATAATAACGAAATTGCTGTTCAACTTTTCCAATTATACGATTATTGCAAACGTTGCCTGCGTAAAGGTAATTTCGAGGAAGTTGAGTTAGTTTTTGAAGAACTCCGCTCAAGTTGGGTTGATGCTTTTAAATTAAATAGATGAGATAAGTTATGACTGATGTATCATCATTGTCGGCATCGATCGATGGATTAGTTCAAAAGTATCGCTTAAGCTTACGTAAACCTATCACTTCATTGGAAAATAGAAAGACCACATTGAAAGTACGCCTTAATGTACTTTCTGAAATGAAAATGAAGCTAAATTCCTTCTTTAACCAGGTTAAAGATATGAGTGTAGATGGAGCGTCGACGAATCTTATCGGCTATAAAGTATCGTCTTCAAACACTAATGTAGTTTCGGCTACTGCTTCATCTGCCGACGCTTTAGGAAGTTATAGTTTATCAGTAAGCAGTTTGGCAAAATCTGATTCTCTAATTTCAGGAGCGATAGAAAGGGACAGTAATTCGATCGTAGATACTGCCGGCGCCGGCACGCACTTGTTTAGTGTTTCAATTAACGGTCAAGAAAAAGAAATATCAGTTAATTTGTCTGAAGGAGAAGCCAATAATTCTGTATTGACAAAAATTTCTACCGCTGTTAATGGGTTAGGTTTAAAGTTGAAAGCTTCGGTTATTGCAGTAACATCCACGACGAGCCGTCTAGTATTGAACAGTACAGAAACAGGTTCGACAAATGCAATATCATTATATGAAACGGGAGAAGGTTTATTAAGTAGCATCGGATTGAGCCAGTCGGTACTAAATTCACGAACGGTAACCTCCGGAAATGCCGGCGGCTATTTATACAATCAAGTCTCGGAACTTGATGCACGTTTTAAATTAAATGGTATTGATATAGTTCGCAGTTCAAATATGGTAAACGACGTAATTTCGGGGCTAACGTTTGAATTGAAAAGTGTTCAAAGCGAAAACGAACTTCCAATTACCCTGAGTGTTATGCGTGACACAGAAAAGCTAAAATTGAAAATTCAAAAATTTATAGAAGAATATAACAGTGTAATAAAGTTTATTAAAGCTAAAACTGCAGTCGATGGTAGTACTGGCGTTCGACAAATATTGTCTGGCGATTCTGTTTTTATTAATCTTCGACTAAAACTCAGAACAACTGTTGAGGGTTTTGTAACTAATTTAAACCCCGAAAACCCCGGATCTCTATCACAGATTGGAATAACCGCTGCTAAAGATGGAACTTTAAGTATAAGCAATAGCTCAGCTTTAGATGAGGCTCTGACAAATAACCCCAATAAGGTAACTGATCTTTTTAACTCTTCAAATGGAATTGCGGTTCGGTTGAAAGATTTATTGCAGAATTTTATAAGTTCGGGTGGCGTTGTCGATAAATCAAACGATGGTATTAATACACAAATCAAAAATCTCGACAACCGGATTAAATTGACAGAAGTACAGATTAACAAAAAAGTAAATAATTTTCGGAACGACCTAAATAAGATTCAAAATATTTTATCTATGATTACTCAACAACAGCAACTTGTGCGAAACATTATGGCAGGTTGGTAATATTTTATGAAATCTATCGAAAACATATCGCAAATTAATAAATCGGGCGTGGTCGATACGAACGATAAGGGGCTTAGCCGTAAAAGTAGAATAATACAAAAAGCTGAAGATAATTTATCTGTCGAAAAAATTATTGAACTGACAAAAATAATAAACGAAAAAATCAGTCAGTATAAAATTAATTTAACTTTCTCGATAGACGAAAAAACTAAAAAAGTAATAATCAGATTGATAGATTCTGAAACTAATGAAGTAATAAAAGAAATCCCTCCCAAGGAATTGAGGAAGATTTCTGAAAATATTGCAAAATTTATAGGACTGCTGGTCGATGAAAAATCGTAACATAAATACGAGTTATACATTTGAATATAAAACTGCGATCAGCAACATCGAAAAATTTATCGTTGAACAAAGGCAGATTTGCGAAAATATCAACTCAATTACTTCTTTCCTCACACAATGTATTGCGAATGAGGAATACGATAAAGCAACCGAGCTGATAGAAAAACGAGAAGTGTTATTAAATCGGGCAGTTTTATTAAAAGAGAAAATTTATTATTTTACTACAAGCATAGAAGTAAAAGACAAACTGAATGAAATATTTTTACCCCTATTTGAAGAATTACGTAACAGTAACGAATTGTTATCTTACACGCTCGACACAAAAAAAAACGAATTGATCGAATTAATTAAAAAAGCTACAATTCAAAAAGCAATTGCATCGTACAAATAAAAAGAGATTATTATGACTATTAATAAAATAAATAAAAGTGGATATCCGGTCGAGATACCGAAATTAAAGAAAACGAAGCCGACCGAAAATACCAAGCCGTCGGACACCGACAAGGTGAACATATCGGAAGCAGCTCGTGCTCTCGCAAAAGATCAAAAAGTAAAACAATTAGAAGAGATCGAAAAAAAACTTAAAGAAGGGTTTTATGATCAGTACGAAGTTTTAGAAAAAATTGCAGAGAAGGTTTTAAAAGATTTAAAAAACGAACCTTCTTAGTTCGCTACGGCATAGTTATATCAATAAATTTCGCTCTCAGCGAAAAGGGCTTCATTTTCCCCCTCTGTTGTTTATTACCCAAATTTTTTATATAATAACCATCATTATAATTTAAAATTTTCCTGTTAATAATTTAATGAACATAGTTGATTTTATAAAAACTATAAAAAATCCAGTTATTATAGTTAACACGAATGAGGCAAGGGTGGTTGATATTAACGAATCGGCTCTTCAATTATTTGGTTTTTCGGAAATCGAGATTCTTAATTTACAAACATTTCCAATTTATGAAGATGCCGATGCCAGCAAGGCTGTAGACACAAAAACTTTTAAATCGGGCGAGTATTATTTAAAAACTAAAAATAACAACATTTTCGATATTTACATTATCGTCAGTCACATCGGTGGTTTAGCCAACAACGAGGTTGCGTTATTCATTCAGGAAATATCTTCTGAAAATTTTAAAAAAAAGATAAATTCGTTTCAACAATTTTTTTCTAATTTATCAAATTTTACTGCTCGCATAGTACACGAAATTCGCAACCCCTTAGGTATTATTATAATGAATTTGCAATTTCTTCAACAAACCGGACACGATAAAGATCGGGCCGAAATCAATTTTGCTATAAAGGCGAGCAACAGAATTACTAACATTCTGGAACGGATAGCATCCCTTATACACCTTGGCGATAATACACAAACCGACCATGATGTAAATAGTTTAATGATGGAAGCAATACAAGCAATTCTTATTCCAATAAAAGAGAAGAACCTACAACTTGATTTACATTTAGACGAAGATTTACCAGCGATTAAAATTAATTCCAAACAAATTACAGAAGCTTTCAAAAATATATTGAAAACAGTAATTTACTATTCCCCTGAAAATTCGCGAATTACAGTAACGAGCGGAATTTTAGAATTATCATTCGCCAAACCTGCCTTACCACCGTACAGTATTTTTGTTGTTATTAAAGATTCAAATTCTGGCGTTTCGATAGAAGAATTTAATGCAAATTTTAATATGAGTGTTGGCTATTTCATAAAATCAAGCGAAGCTACCAAACCCTTTACTACCGATTTTCTGATGTGCAATAATGCAAAAATGCAAGTCGAAAAATCGCCCGACGGTGGCTTAATAACACGTATAATTTTTTCACAAAAGAATAATATATGAGTAAGAAAAAAATTTTAGTTGTCGACGACGAACCAATGATCGTCCAAACGTTTGAAAAAATCCTCACTACTTGGGGCTACGATGTAAGTAGCTGTTTTGCCGGAAAAAATTTGTTTTCAGTTCTGGCACAAACACACCCCGATATTATTTTATTGGATGTATATTTAGGAGAATTAAACGGAATTCAGCTTTTAAAGAAAATTAATAAGGAGGGTTGGAAAATACCTGTTGTTATGATTACCGGACAAGCTAATGTTAATCTTGCGGTCGAGGCAATGAAAGAAGGGGCCGAAGATTTTATTGAAAAGCCGATAGATTTGAATAGACTAAAAATCATAATTGAAAAAGCTTTGTTGCAACACCGGTTGATAAATCAGGTAAGTTTACTCAAAGAGGAGCTAGAAGAAACTCGCTCACACTTAGGCATAATTTATAAAAGCGATAAAATGCACAAAGTTCTGCAGGTTGCAAACAAGTTAGCCAAAAGCAACACAACTGTTTTACTTGAAGGCGAGAGCGGTACGGGAAAAGAGCTAATTGCCCGTTATATTTATGAAAAAAGCAATCGTGCTGATAATCTCTTTATCACAATAAATTGTGGTGCCATTCCAAAAGATTTGGCTGAAAGCGAATTATTTGGATACGAGAAAGGAGCTTTTACTGGAGCTTCGGAGAAAATGAAACTTGGAAAATTTGAACTTGCTGACGGTGGTACTATTTTGTTAGATGAAATTGGAGAACTCTCACTTGAGATGCAAGTCAAACTGTTACGTGTCCTCGAGGAGAAGAAATTTTACCGACTTGGAGGGAATACTGAAATAAAAGTAGATGTACGAATTATTGCCGCTACTAATCGCAACCTTGCCAAGGAAGTTGCAGCTGGCAGATTTCGCGAAGACCTCTATTACCGCATTAACGTTGCAAGTATTCATATTCCACCACTACGTGAGCGCCCCGAAGATATACCTCCCATTACCGCTGCATTCCAAGAAGAATTTAGTAAACGTTTTGGTAAACCGGCTATCAAAATTAGCAAGGAAGCTATCGAGTATCTGCAAGCATACCGCTGGAAAGGTAATGTTCGTGAATTACGAAATGCGATCGAGCGAGTAAATCTTCTTAACGATTGCCCTATTATCGAGGTTGACCATTTTTATTTTTTAGACCCCGTTGTACATAAACACGAAGAAAAAAGATCGACAAACAGCGAATATAACCTTGATATTCCGCCCACTGGAATCAAAATGGAGAAGGTGGTTAAAGATCTAATCCTAAAAACTTTGATCCTAACTAATGGTAATCAAGTTCAAGCAGCTAAAATTTTAGGTATATCGAGGTCGAAACTTCGTTATAGAATGGAACAATTAGGGATCGACACAGATAAAACAGCTAAAATACAATCGTTAAATTAACACTGATAATAATCGGTGTTTATCTACCGATGTGATACTTCGCACGTGTTCTACCCAAATGATTAATTCATTAGAGATTTAATTTTTTTTAAGAGGTCTCTAATTGTGGATATTAAGCTTGCCCAACCACCGTGTTAGCTTGACGATACCTCTCACTAGCAAAAAAACTCCTTGCCTGTTCATTATCCCCCCCAAAAAACAATATTATTTCTGTAGCTGCTTATTCTTTTGTACACCTCACTATCTAATTTACATCCGTTGGCTAATAGTTAACAGTTTGTCTAATAGTCTCCAAATACTGTTCTATTTTTCTAATTAATTGCCTATTTCAATAAAATTTCTTCGTGGCACATCGTTTGAACATATGTTTTAAAAACAAAAAGAATATATGCGAAATAAAGTTTTTAAAAACTGTACTTTATGTGGAAAAAGCTGGGAATCGAAAGAAACCTTTTTGAATGACCAGGATATCGATTTTAATGGACACATGATAGACAGAAAAAAAATACATTTGGGTTTGCGACCGGAAGGGTTGTTGATATTTACACATCAAATAGATTGCTGTGGAACATCGCTGGCGATTCCAGCTTCGTTATTTAAGGATAGCAAATGAATATTTTCAACAAGACAAAAATACCGTTGTTGAGCAAAGCCCTCGATGCTTATTCGCTCCGTCAAAAAACAATCGCATTGAATATTGCAAACATTACTACAGAAGGATACAAAAGTAAAAGTGTAAGATTTGAGGAAGAACTAAACTTAGCGATGTCGAAAAATTCCAACATAGATGGCTGCACTCATCCTGATCATATTCCTATAAACTCTTCAAAGTTTACGGATCTAAATCCAAAAGTAGTTGAAAATTCTGTGGAGGGGAATAGCGACAATGAACTAAAAAGCGGTATTAACGATGTGGACATCGATTTAGAAATGGCTGAGTTAGCAAAAAATCAAATCAGGTTTAAGTTTGCTGCACGAATTATTGCCGATAGTTTTAAAGGTATTCAAAAAAGTATAAAAGGATATTCATGAAACTAGAAAAAATTTTTTCCGGGCTAAATGTTGCAGCATTCGGTTTGAAAGTGCAACGCAAACGTATGGATGCAATCGCTGAAAATATTGCAAATACTGAAACGACACGAACCGAAGAGGGTTTGCCTTACAAACGAAAAGTAGTTCAAGTAAAACAAACATCGAAGCAGTCGTTTCTAAGCACAATTCGCGAACATAGCGCTTCGCTAAGTACAACAAATCCTAATCATATATCAGTGGCGGAAATCGAAACACCAGTTTCTCAAAACCCTGTAAAATCGATCGAAATAGAGGTTGAAGAGGACGATTCGCATTTAAAAATGGTTTACGACCCCACTCACCCCGATGCGAACCAAGACGGTTATGTTCGCCTCCCAAATGTAAACATAGTGGCTGAAATGGTGAATATGATTTCAGCCTCACGAGCTTACGAAGCCAACGTAACTGTTATTAATGCTGAAAAAAGTATAGCTAAAGACAGTCTGGAGATTTGATTAATGAATGTTAACGAAATAAAATCATCAATCACCCAATCGCTTTTGGTAAATAAATATAAGAAAGCCGACAAGGCTAATTTTCAAATTACAGAGAACATTAAGAACGAAATTTTATCAAAGGCCGAAACAAAATTTTTTGAAAAGGTTTTTCCCGAAGCTTCGAAGGAAATTCGGGAAGAATATTTTTACAGCAAATCAGGAACTCCAAAAAAAATGCAGGTTGGAACAGTAATCGACAGGAAAGGATAGATATGAAAATCAGCAACAGATTAACATTGTTACCGAACGATGCTATGCAAAAGAAACAGAAAATAAACGAAGCGATTCAAGAAACCAACAAATCGTTTGGCGAAACTTTAAAAGAAGCAACGGCGGCTGTAAATAATTTGCAAGCTCAAGCCGGAGAAGCTGTAGAAAAATTGGTAAAAGGCGATCCAATTGATTTACACGAGGTAATGATTGCCGCAGAAAAAGCAAAAACTAGTTTCGAGTTATTGATGGAAGTGCGCAACAAAGCAATAGATGCATACCGTGAAATAATGAGGATGCAGGTATAATAATTATGGATAAGGAACTAAATTTAAATCAATCGTTTGAGTTTTTTAAAAAACTTTCTACTTCGCAAAAGCTGATTATTGCAGGAGTTTTAGTTGTAACCCTTATTGCAGTAATATCGTTGGTGATGTTTGTAAATAGTCCCGATTATGGAACTCTCTTCAGTAATTTAGCACCGCAGGATGCCTCAAAAATAGTTGAAAAATTAAAAGAGAAATCGATAGCTTATAAACTCGAAGGAAACGGCTCAACTATATTAGTTCCAAAGGAAATTATATACGATTTAAGGTTATCGCTTGCCGGCGAGGGGCTTCCACAGTCGAGTATTGTTGGCTACGAAATATTCGACAAAACGAATTTAGGAATTTCAGATTTTGTTCAAAAAGTAAATTATCGACGAGCTTTAGAAGGAGAATTAGCTCGAACGATTCTTCAAATTGGCGAAGTGGAAGGGGCTCGTGTGCATATAGTATTGCCCGAAAGAAAATTATTTAAGGAAGACGAAAAGCCACCCACTGCTTCAGTGATTTTAAAATTACGAACAGGAAAAGCTCCGAGCCCCGAAACAATTCAAGGGATTGTTCATTTAATTTCGAGTAGCGTCGAAGGCTTGGATCCGGAAAATGTAACGGTAGTCGATTCGCGTGGGATGTTATTATCTAATAACAACAAGCAAAATAATTTTGCCTCGCTCACCGCTGCGCAATACGAACTCCAACATCAGGTTGAAGCATCTCTTACAAGCAAAGCACAATCACTGCTCGACGGAGTGTTAGGTGCAAACAATGCAATTGTTCAGGTGAATGCCGAACTCGATTTCAGACAAGTTGAAAGAACGATGGAAAAATACGACCCTGAAAATACTGCAATACGAAGCGAGCAGCTAAGTGAAGATAAAACAACTTCCAAAGATTCGTCCCCTTCATCGATTCGTACCAATACTGTTACTAATTATGAAATAAATAAAGAAATTGAAAGAATAATTGAAAATCAAGGGAGTATCAAACGCATATCTATTGCGGTTACTGTGAACGGAAAACAAAAAGTTGTAACAAAAGGCAACGAGACTGTTACCGAGAATGAACCTCGAACTGAAGATGAATTAATGAAAATATCGGAAGTTGTAAAAAGAGCGGTCGGTTATAATGTTCAGCGAGGCGACGAAATATCAGTTGTAAATCTTCCTTTTGCAGTTGAAAATATAAATGATGATTTTCAATATCAGATCGACCCTGTAACAAAATATGATGATTGGATTAAATTACTAATTATTGCAATAGCAATGGGGGCCGCGGTTGTTATTTTATTGTCGCTTTTAAAAAGATTTAAGAACACTGATAATTCTATTGAGGGTATTGCTGCATTAGCACCATCTGCGTTGCAAGGAAAATACGATGCTATTTTAAATCAAGGGAACCGGCGCGAAGTAGTTGCCGAGTTATTGAATAATAATCCGGAAGAAGCTTCGCGCTTATTAAAAGCTTGGTTAGCTGATGAGGAATAATGCCTGATAAAAAAGAGACATCTGAAAAATTAACTAAAAAGCAAAAAGCAGCTTTATTTTTGCTCTCGCTTGATGTAGAAACCGTAGCAAAATTAATGAAATACTTTTCGCAAAAAGAAATCGAAGAGATTACACGCGAAATTACCGGTTTAAAAAATGTTTCAGACAACCATGTCGATCAAGTTTATAAGGAATTTTTTCAATTAGCTGCTACCAATAAAATTTTCATTCAGGGGGGGGAGTTGGGGGCTAAAAAATTTCTCGAGCAATCCTTAGGCAAATCAAAAGCAGGAGAAATTATCGAAAAGGTAAAATTTAAAGGGAGCTCTAAATCGTTCGAGAAATTAAATGCCATCGAAAGCGAGAAGATTGCCAAACTTTTAATGGAGGAGCATCCTCAAACAGCAGCAATTATACTTTTACATCTGGAGGCTGAAAAAGCGGGGGAAGTTATCGAGTTCTTTCCCACCGATACACGAAACGATGTAAGTTACCGAATGGCTTCCATAGAGAAAGTTCCTAAAAATATTCTCCACGAAATCGAAAGTATCGTAAACAATCTGATTTCTTCCGAACATGGGACCGAAAAACAGTCTATCGTGGGGAAAAAATTGGTGGCTCAAATATTAAACAACTGCGATAACCTTACTTCTAAATCTATTTTGGAACACCTCGACCAGAAAGATGAAATTCTGTCGGGCGATGTAAAGAAAATGATGTTCCAATTTGAAGACCTCATAAAAATTGACAGTCGCGGCATCCAGAGAATATTGCGGGAAATTGATAAAAAAGATTTGGCAATATCGTTAAAGGTTGCCGACGAAACGATGAAGCAGAAGATTTTTTCTAATATGTCGGAACGAGCCCAAGAACTTGTAAAAGAAGAGTTGCAATACATGGCACCTGTTCGATTGAAGGATGTTGAAGCAGCGCAACAAAGAATTATCGAAATTGTTAAAAACCTCGAAGAACAGGGGGAAATAGTCGTATCAGGACGTGGCGGAAAGGAGGAAATTCTTGTCTAATATTTTAAAGTCAAACAGCATTAACGGTCTCGAGATCTTACTTGTCGAAAATTATGAGGGCAAGTTTGTGCCGTGGGACAATACTGAAGTTGAACAAGATAATGTTTCGAATGAAAACCAATCTGAATTGTCAGAGCCAGTCTCAGCAAGGGCAGACGAAGATTACCGGAGGGGTTACGAAGAAGGGATTATCAAAGCTGAAGAAGTAATGCGCCAAACATACGAAGCATTACTTGAAAACGAAAAGAACAGAATGCAGAAATTAATTTCAAGCATGCACGACCAATTTGTGCATCTGCATAGAAAATCAGAATACATTGTATTAAAGTTTGCAATCGCTGTTGCAGAAAAAATTGTTAAACGAGCTATAATGTTGGGGTCTGAAATTGTGTTGAGCCAAATTAAAGATGCACTCAGCAGAATTGTTGGAGTTGAACAAGTAAAGATACGAATTAATCCGGATGATGCCGAACTTGTGCGGTCTCAAAAATCAATTCTCCAAGGTAGTTCCGATTCGATACGTGAGATTGCAATAGAAACTGATGAAAAGATTGAACGAGGAAGTTGCATCATAGAAAGTGAATCAGGAAATGTTGATGCGAGAATAACATCGCAACTGACAAAACTCGAAGATGTATTGATAAACAATATCTCATTACAATAGATTTATGTTTGCATACGAAATAAACGACGACCAAATTGCTATTACCGATATCGGTCAGTATGATTTTCTGGATGCCAGTCTTTCTCAGCTCGGAAGGATCGATTTACTCAAGGTAAATGGCAGAGTAACTCAAGTTATTGGTTTGGTAATCGAGTCTGTTGGCCCAAATTCATCTCTTGGCGAAGTCTGCGAAATCAAATCAAAAGAGGGGGAAGTTGTTTGTCGTTCCGAAGTGGTGGGATTTCGGGATAACCGCGTTCTTTCAATGGCTTTAGGGGAAGTCGGAAAAGTAAGCCCCGGAAGCGAGATTGTTGCTACTGGGCATCCTCTTTCGGTTCCGGTCGGCGATGCATTACTCGGAAGAGTGATTGACGGATTGGGGCATCCGATCGACGGAAAAGGTCCAATCGATGCAGACGAAATCAGGTCTGTTTATTCTCTTCCTCCCAACCCTCTCGATCGCCAGCGAATAACAAGCTCGATAGCTACTGGTATCAGATCAATTGATGCAATGTTGACTTGCGGTAAGGGGCAGCGAATCGGTATTTTTGCTGGGAGCGGAGTTGGAAAAAGTGTAACTCTCGGTATGATTGCTCGCAATACCCAAGCAGATGTAAATGTTATAGCCCTTGTTGGCGAAAGAGGACGCGAGGTGGGGGAATTTTTAGAACGCGAACTTGGAAAGGAAGGTTTACAACGTTCGGTAGTGGTAGTTGCTACAAGCGACCAAGCCGCACTTCTGCGTATAAAAGCTGGATTTATGGCTACCGCTATTGCCGAATATTTTAGAGATAAAGGATCGGATGTTATGCTGATGATGGATTCGGTTACCCGCTTAGCTATGGCGCAACGCGAAGTTGGACTTGCAATTGGCGAACCCCCTACAACAAAAGGATATACCCCATCGGTGTTTGCTCTACTCCCCAAATTACTCGAACGGGCAGGTAATGCTAAAAAGGGAAGTATCACAGGGATGTACACTGTTTTAGTTGAAGGAGATGATATGCGCGACCCGATTGCAGATACAGTGCGCTCAATTCTCGACGGGCATATTGTTTTATCCCGTCGATTGGCTTCTGCCGGTCACTATCCTGCTATCGATGTTCTCGAAAGCATTAGTCGTGTTATGCCTTCTATTACTTCAGTCGAACACAGGCAAGCTGTACAGAGGGTTTTTGAATTAATGGCTGCTTATCGTGAAGCCGAAGACTTGATAAATATTGGTGCCTATGTTAAAGGCAGCAACCCGAAAATTGATGAAGCTCTTCTTAATATGCCGAAGATAAAAGCATTTCTTCAACAAAGCTCTGAAGAATATGCCGACTACAACGAAAGTATAAATCGTATCTTAAAATTATTATAAATGGATTGTTAAAGATGACAAAAAACCAAGCTCAATTAAAATGTGTATCTAAAATAAAAAAGTATCTCGAAGAAAAGGCGCATCGTGAACTTGTAGCAATTCAGAATAAACGGGAAGTGGAAACTGAAAACTTAAACAATCTAATAAAAGTAAACGATGCCGCTATTGCAGAAACTCGTCAAACTATCTCTGCGAACGCTCGCGATTTACAATACCATCAAGCATATTTAAGGTCGCTTTCTCATCAGATACAAGAACAAGAAGAAGTTATAGAAAATATCATAGACCAAGAAGATGATAAACGAGTAGAGCTGACAGAAAAAACAAAATCTAAAAAGATAATTGAAAAATTAAATGAAAAACATTCTGAAGAAATTGCTAACGAAAATGAAAAAATTTTACAGAACCAAATTGATGTATTGGCTCAACGAATAAAGATTGTATTCTAAAATTATGAAAAGTATAGGAATTTACATTTTGGTATCATTTTTATCTCTCTTTTTTATTCTACAGATTGCACTTTTATTAGTTGCTGTGAAGCCGGAATTATTCACAAGTACTAATAATATTAGTGTTACCGATACAGTGTCGACAGTTCAAAAAGTTCAAACCGATAGTCTCATTGCACAAAATGCCGATTCATTAGCCCAACAAACTAAACCCGACACATCCCCTATTATGCAAAAAGTCGATAGCAAACATTTGTTAAAATTGGAACTGGAAAATCAACAGAAAAAATTTGATGAATTAATTCGCCAGTCTGCTGATATTGCGAAAATATCCGACAGCACTAAAAATGCAAATAACATAGCAACGGTAAAGCTATTGGAAGCGATGAGTGCTGATAATGCTTCGCGTATTATACAACAAATGGAAATCGAGGAGGCTAAAATAATTCTAAAAAACATGAAAAAACGGCAAGCTGCAAAGATATTAAGCTTGCTTGAACCTGAAAAAGCAATCGAATTAATGAAATGAATATGCCAACTATCAATATTATCAAACCTAATGCTGAGATATTAGAAATTGAGCCGCCCGTAAATATTACAGAATCAAACCCCACTTTCTCGGCATTGTTAATGGAGTTGTCGGCTGGGGTTACCGACCAAACACGCAAACTCGTTACACCAACTGTATTGAATGAATTAAACACTCAACAATTAACAGCGACGAATGAAAATATTTCGAGCCTGAAAGCCGACCAGGGGAACAAAATTGTTCCCTCAACATTATGGGTTGATCTCCCCGATAAACAAACGATTATGACGAACGAAAAAAACTTACCAACCGAAAAAAATATATTGAACACTAACAAACAATCTACTGTAGAAATCGGTGTAATCGAAAATCTAAAAATGCACAACGAAAACATTGGTATCGAAACGGAGCTGATCTCAAAGTTTAGTGCATCTGTTTATCAACAGAATATTACACAAGCATTAAAAGGACTCAACTCTCCTGAATTATTAACGACTACACAAATGGTTGCAACAGCTATAAAACCGGTAATTCAAATTGAAAAATCTAAATCTGAAATTCAAGCAGAAACGTCTTTCGATGATGCTAATATCCCTTTATCGCAAATAAAAAAAATCGAGAAGCAACAACAAGAACCAGTTACAGCAAAAACAGAGATTAAAGATAAATCGATAAATAACGAAGTAGCACGAGATAAAACTGTGATTTCGCAAAGCGAAGGCATAGCAACAACGACGGTTACACCGAAAACGAATTTATTCAATTTGGGAAATTTTCAATCTTTATTCGACAATCAACCAGTTGGAACAAAACATCCGGATAGTGTTCTCCAAGTTCCTGTATCAGCAATTACACAAAGCGACGCTGATAACATAATTAAAACTATTGTGCTTAATTTAAAAAACGAAATATCGGAAATGAAAATGAAACTCCATCCCGAAAACTTGGGAGAGCTTAATTTAAAAGTCAGAATGGAAGAGAGTAAGGCAACCGTAAAGATTGAAGTACCTCATACAGCCGTAAAAACAATTATTGAATCGCACATGCCGCAGTTACGCGATTCACTGTTAGCTCGCGGAATTGATGTTCAACAAATCGATATATTTACGAGTGGTAATTCAGCATCATTTAATAATCATAAAAAGCAAAACGATAACCCAAATAATGCGGCAGCATATAATGAACTAGTTGAGGAAGCAGAGGAATCAATTAAGATGCTGGGCTACAACACTATCGAATATTTAATTTAGTGAAGGAGAATCAATGTCAAATGCAATAACAAATACGACAACAAATTTTACTAAAAACACTCAAGCAACAAATCGTACAACTACTTTGGGAAAAGATGATTTTCTCAAAATGCTCATAATGCAGCTAAGGCATCAGGACCCTATGAATCCGATGAAAGGAACCGAGTTCGCAGCCCAGTTAGCCCAGTTTAGTTCGGTTGAGCAATTGCACAATATTAAATCGAGTTTAATGCAAAGCTTGGATACTAACGCGGTTATTGCTCAATCTATAAATAATGCACTCGCAGCTGCGTTTGTGGGCAAGCAGGTTCGTTCGAGTGTGAACGAAATAAACTTCACAGGAAACGAAGTTAAGCTTGGATTTTCGCTTCCTGAAGCCGCAGCTTCGTCAACCATCAAGATATTTGATGAAAAAGGGAACCTTGTGAGAACAATCAGCGGACCTGTTGCGAAAGGCGATAACCAGATTGTTTGGAACGGAAAGAACGAACAAGGCGAGAATGCTGCGAATGGTAGGTACAGATTCGAAGTGGAAAGTAAAGACATAAACGGAAAAAAAATTAATGCATCGCCATACATTTTTGGTACTGTAACATCGGTACGATATAAAGCTGAAGGTGCTGTGTTTTTGGTGAATGGAATCGAAGTACGATTATCTTCAATATTAGAAATTATGCAAGGATAAAATTATGACGGATACAACAATAAATGGTGTGAATGTTCCGTTTGTTCCGATAGGCGGAGTAAATGGTTTACCTAACAACAAAACCATCGAAATACCGAATGAGCGGTCATTCGAAAACATATTTCAGAAAGAGCTTAACAAGTTAAAGTTTTCGAAGCACGCCAAAGAACGGCTCGAGTCGAGACAAATAGAATTAAGCAGCATCGATTTTTTAAAATTAGAAGCCGCAGTCGATAAAGCTGAATTAAAAGGTGCGCAAGAATCGCTGGTGATACTGCGCGATATGGCATTTATAGTAAGTGTAAAAAACAGAACAATAATAACGACAATAGATAACGAGTCGTTGAAACAAAATGTATTCACGAATATCGACAGTGCAGTAATTGCATCATGAATTTTATAATTAACTAAACAACAATTGGGCTGGTCCATTTATGGAAGCCCTTACCGAGCCGAACGACAGAAGCTTGGTAATTAATCAACAATAAAAAAATAAAGGAACCATAATTATGGCATTTTTAAGATCACTATCAGCTGGAGTCTCAGGACTTCGTAATCATCAATTAATGATGGATGTTATAGGTAATAATATTGCGAATATTAATACAATCGGTTTTAAAGCGGGGAGGGCAACCTTCGGCGAAATGTTTGCACAAACTTTAAGGGCTGGCTCGCTCCCTACTAACGAAAACGGTGGCTCGAACCCAATTCAAGTCGGTTTAGGCATGGCTACCCTTCGTGTCGATACCCTCTTCCATCAAGGCAATATCGAATCGACCGATCAGGCAACCGACCTTGCAATTCAAGGGACCGGTTTTTTTGTAGTTAATAAAAACGGAAAAAATTATTATACCCGCGACGGCGGTTTCAAAATTGATGCAATGGGTAGAATAGTATCTCCCGGCACAGGTGCTATACTTCAAGGTAAGTTAGCCGATGCAACAGGTAACATTCCCACCGGCAACAGGTTGGAAAACTTAGTGATTGCTTTCGATACCAAGTCCCCAGCCCGCGCTACGAGCAATATCAAACTATCTGGAAACCTAGATTCGGCAGCCCAAACCGGCACTTCGGTTAACACTTCGTTAACTGTTTTCGATTCATTAGGAAACAGACATGCAGTTACAGTAACTTTCACAAAGACTGTGAACGCAAACGAATGGACCTGGACTGCCAATAGCCAAGCTCCTGTTACTATTACATCCGGCGGAAGTGGTGTTGCTACTTTCAATTCGGATGGAACTTTACAAACATTTACATACGCTGGAGGTGCTTCGGCCTTGAATCTTAATCCTAATAACGGTGCTTCACCTTTAGCGATTTCTCTTAATGCTGGTACGCCAGGAATTTTTTCAGGTATAACTCAAACCAACGGACTATCCAACGTGTCGCCAACGGAACAGGATGGTTATGCTGCAGGATCGTTGAACGATATTTCAATTGATCAGAACGGAAAAATTCTTGGCTCATTCTCAAACGGCACTGTTCAAGCTTTAGGTCAAATTATGCTGGCTGAATTCAACAATCCATCAGGATTACTCCGAATCGGGGATAATATGTACGAAATTGGAAGTAATGCCGGTATGCCGGTAATTTTTAATCCAGGGGGCGCTTCAAATTCAATTTTAGTCTCAGGCGGGCTCGAACAATCGAACGTAGATTTAGCAGATGAATTTACAAAGATGATTACTGCTCAACGAGGTTTTCAGGCTAACGCACGAGTTATTACTACGAGTGATGAATTTTTAACTGAGGTTGTAAATATTAAACGTTAAAATTGTTGATGTGTTTTGTTGCTGCGGATTCTGAAAAGAATTCGCAGCAATAAACAATCGGCGAAAATAAAATTAATTAGACGAATAATAATGAAAGTCGCAAAGTGTCGAAAGAAAAAATACACATTTTAATTATAGAAGATGATGAAGAATTCTTCAATCTTTATAATGAATTTTTCGAAACTAACCATTTGCAATTTACTTCTAAGTTAGTTTCTACGCGTGACAGTTTTTTAGATGCACTCGAAAATTTTAAACCCGATGTTATTCTTTCGGATTATTCGATTCCCGATTTCGATGGGATGCTCGCACTTCAACTTGCTAAACAGCACGCCCCTTCTGTTCCGTTTATCTTTGTTACCGGGGCTTTGGACGAAGAACTGGCAGTTGGATTGATCAAAGCCGGTGCCACCGATTACATCATGAAAACTAATTTTACTCGTTTCATTCCTGCTATCGAACAAGCCATCTCAAATAAAAACTTCATCGATCAAAAGGAAAAAGCTGAAATTACTTTGCGCGAAAACGAGGAATTAATGCGAACCATCCTCGACTCCATCAGCGGCATAGTTTTTACACTTGACGAAGATTTACGTTTTAAAGAAGCATACGGACAAATGACACACATATACGGAATAGATTTTAACCGTTATAAAAACAAAACTGTATATGAAGTATTAGGCGAAAAGAATGGCGACCTTTTCGAGATTGCCTCGGAACGGGCTAAGATCGAACCGAATGTAATGTTCGAATGGAATCTAAAATCGTTGAATGGAACTCGTTTTTTCGAAACCTCGATTTCTTCAAGACGTAACTCAAAAAAAGAATTTGTAGGTTTTGTTTGTATTATGCAAGATATTACAGCTCGAAAAAAAATCGAAGAGGAGTTAAAACAATCGGAACGAGATTATAGAACAATTTTTGAAAATGCTATTCAAGGAATTGCTCGAACAAGTGCAGATGGTAAGTTCATCAAAGTAAATCCAGCCTTGGTTAAAATGTTAGGATATGAGTCGGAAGAAGAGTTGATGAGTCTCGATATTACTACTCAAATATATTTAAATCCATCAGACCAAGCTAATCTACATTCCCAATTAATAGAGAAGAAAAGTATAAAAAATTATGAACTAGTGTTGAAAAAAAAAGATGGCAGTCTTATAAACGTGAAATTAGATAAAAGAATTGTAGAAGACGAGGCTGGCAACATCCTGTTTTTTGAGAGTTTGTGGGAAGATATTACTGAAAGAAAGAAAATTGAAGAGGCACTTAAACAATCGGAAGAAGATTACAGGTCGATATTTGAAAACGCTGTCCATGGGATATTCCGAACGAGTCAAGATGGTAAGTTTATAAAAGTAAATCGGGCACTTGTTAAAATGTTAGGATATAAATCGGCAGAAGATTTAATGAGTATTGATATTCCAACGCAACTATATTACGACCCAGCCGATCGGAAGAGTGTACTTGAAAGAACTAAAGAAAGAAAAAAAACTGAGAATCTTAAAATCAAATTAAAGAAAAAAGATGGGAGCGTTATATATGTTAATTTGAATGAACGGGTTCAGCTGAACGACACGGGTGAAATATTATTTTTTGAGGGAATAATAGAAAATATAACTGAGCAGATGATGGCAGAAGAAGCAATAAGAAATTCTGAAATAAAATTCCGTACTCTTTATGAATCGACCGGCAACGCAGTAATGCTTCTGGATGAAAATGGTTTTTTTGATTGCAACAACGCAACTCTGACTATGTTTGGTTATACCTCGAAAGAAGAATTTTGTAAACAAAATCTTGCAGAAGTTTCGCCTCCGATGCAATTTGGAAATATCGACTCAAAACAACTTGCAAATCAGCAAATTAATTACGCTCTCGAAAAAGGAAATAACTGTTTTGAATGGGTACATCGGCGTAAAGATGGAACCGATTTCCCTTCAGAAGTCCTCCTAACTGCGATGGAATTAGATGGGAAAAAAATAATCCAGGCAGTTGTTCGAGATATCTCGAAACGAAAAGCTCTCGAATTGGAACTACTAAAGCGAAACCAAGAATTAGAAAGTATGATCGAGAATATTAAAGAGATGCAGGAACACCTAATACAATCAGAAAAAATGGCGTCAATCGGACAGTTAACAGCCGGAATTGCTCACGAGATTAACAACCCCCTCGCATTTGTTTCGAGCAATCTGAATCGTTTTGGGGAATATATCGAAGATCTGACGAATGTTTTAAGGAAATGGCAAATTCTTGGTATGTTTGTGAATGAGGGACCAGAAGTACAGGCACTCTTGCAAGATCTACGAGACTTGGAACGCCGAGTTGATATTACTTTTATTGTGCAAGATTTTAATAAACTTATTGCAGAGACAAGAGAAGGAACACAAAGAATTAAGACTATAGTCGATAAGCTACGGGTGTTTTCGCATAAAGGTGACGATAAATTTATTGATAGTAATATTCATGATGCTATTGAGGATACTTTAACATTAGTATGGAATGAAATAAAATATAAAGCTGACATCAAAAAAGAATATAGTTCTCTTCCTCTCATAAAGTGCAATCCGGGCGAACTTAAGCAAGTCTTTACTAATTTATTAGTGAATGCTGCTCAAGCTATACCCGAAAAAGGATTTATTAAAATCAAAACTTTTGCTGAAGATAAGAACGCTATTATTGAAATTTCCGATAACGGAAGTGGGATTGCTATCGAACATTTGAATAAAATTTTCGATCCATTTTTTACTACTAAAGCTGTTGGCAAAGGTACAGGGCTCGGGTTATGGATATCAAAGACAATTATACAAAAACATAAAGGCACACTCACTGTTGAAAGTGAAGTAAATAAAGGGACAAAATTCCGAATAACCCTCCCACACACAAATGGGAGCCTATAGAATAAAAATGTTTAATTCTGAAAAAAAAGAAATTCAAAAATTATCGTTTAATGTTCAAACAACATTATTTTTTATAGATGACGAGCAAGCCATACTTTCGGCATTAAGTCGGTTGTTTCGACATGAGGGTTATAACATTTTACAATTTACTTCTGCCAAAGAAGCAATTTCTCAGTTCGAAAATTATAATGTGGATATAATTCTAACCGACATGCGAATGCCTGAAATAGGGGGGCTTGATTTGTTAAGAGTGGCAAAAGAAATTTGCCCCGATGCTATTCGTGTAATAGTAAGTGGTTATGAAGAAAAAGAAATAATTTTAGATGCGTTGAGTAATGGATTGGCTAATCAATACTTTTTAAAACCGTGGGACGATGCAACGCTAAAGAACTACATTTCGAAAACGATAAAACTGCAAAACGAACTACGTAGCGAAAAGTTGTCGGATGTTTTATTGAAGTTCAATAATTTACCCCCCTCAAAAAAGTTTAACGAACGATTCCATTCTTTTTTAAATAAAAAAGAAAGCTCCCTCAACGAACTTGTCGAAGAGGTCAGGCAAAACCCGGTACTTATAGCTAAAGTATTACAAATTGCTAATTCTGTTTATTACGCTTCTTATAAACATATTTCAAGCATTAGGGATGCTATCATTTTTATAGGGACCTCGTACGTACAAATTCTCGCCTTAGCGATCGATATGTATCAGAATTTGATGAAAGATTTACCAGATGAAGTTCAAAAACAGGTCGAAATATTTTGGGATAATGCTTTAAAACGTGCATTGTTTGCGAAAGAGGTATCGGCCCATTGGAGCACCCCCGTTGATTCACAAACAGTTTACGTGGCATCGATGCTACAAGATATTGGGTTGTTAGTCAGAATCTGTTCAGATTTTGAGAAGTACGAAAAAATGCTTTCAATCCAAAAATCTGAAAAAATAAAACTGTCAGAAGCCGACAAAAAAATTTTTCCAATTTCTCATGAACAAATAAGTGCCGAGCTTTTACGTCTATGGAATTATCCTGAAGAAATTATCGATGCTGTAGTATCCCATCATATTAATCAAAATGGAAACGAAATTTCTAAAATTATGCAGATCGCTGAAATGTTAGAATTGAACGATGCTGCCGAAAATCAGGATGTTATAGAAAAATGGCTAAATAAAATCAAGGTTTAATTTATGCTAACTGATACTTATACTCAAAATCGAAAAATTCTATATGTTGATGACGAACCTAATCTTCTTTCGGCTTTTCGCTCCCTTATGCGCAACGAAAACTGCGACATTCATCTTCTTGATAAATCTGAGAGAATAGAGGATTATCTCAATCTACATGGCCCTTTCGCAGTAGTATTTTCAGACCAGAGAATGCCGGTAGTAGATGGAGTTAAAGTACTACAAACCGTGTCAGAATATTCCCCTGAAACAATCCGAATAATGATTACAGGGTATGCCGATTTCGACGACACACTGCGGGCAATCAATATCGGTAAAATCAGTCATTATATAAATAAACCATGGAATGATAACGACCTAAAAAAACTACTCAGAGATTCTCTTGAAAAATACAATCTATTACAAGAAAACAAATATTTACTGAATGTACTTAAGTCGAAAAACTCTCAACTTAACGAGCTTCTCAGTGGAACAGTTGGTGGTACTGTTCGCTTGCTGAGCGACTTAATTGTCTATATCAATCCCGAGGCAAATGCTCAAACAATGCGAGTACGACAATTAGGGAATGTTTTTTTGAAAAAATTGCCCCCCTTAAGTGAATTAGAACGTTGGGAGATTGAAAGTGCTTTCGATTTATTCAATATTGGCGTGGCTGTTTTGCCAGCATGGATACAAGTTATACTTAACAAAGAGGGACTATCGGCTATCGAAAGGTTTGCTGAAGCAAAAAATCACCAGCTTCTTGGTGCGGCTCTGATTGAGAACATACCAAAATTTAAAAATGTAGCACGAATTATTCGTTTTAGTAAAAAAGATTACAGTGGAAAGGGGGAACCGGTACTCGAAAAAGTATGTCGAAACGAATTACCTCTTGGCTCACGGTTGCTTCGTATCTTAATTGATATGGATAAACTTATATCTTTGAATAATAAGGGGAGTGATTTATACAAAAAATTAGTAAGCACTAACGATATTTATGACCCAGAATTATTGAACTTATTTTTCGGAACAGAGCAAAGCCAACAACAAAAGAATGAAGTTGAAAAATACGTTACCGTTGAAGAGCTACAGGCAGGAATGATTTTAATGCAGGATATCGTAACAAGAAATGGGCTGTGTCTAATTCGCTCATACTCGATATTAACCGAGACTTTTATTAAAATGATTCTTCAATGGCAAAAGAGCGACTCGATCAAAGAGCCTATACGTGTAAAATATTCCATTCCATAACATACACAATCCGGCAGAGTTAACTTGGCTAATATTCTACACTCAATTATATCATAAATTCTTTATCCCCCTATATTTTATCCAACACCTGCCCGATATTCGCCACAGAACAGTTATTACCATCTAAAAATCTATTTTTTCAATGAATACGTAAGAAAATGGCTTGGCACAAGAATTGAATTAATAGTGAAAAAAAAATATTATGGAAAACGAAACAGCAACAATTGAATCAAACCCAACAAACGAATCTCCTAAAAAAGCAGATTTGTTCAAAAAAATATTAATTATTGGCCTCCCTATTTTGATTGTGCAGATAGTGGTCGTCTATTTTTTAGTGGCAAAATTAATTGCTCCCGCAGTAGTATCGCAAAAGACAGAGACATTGCCTTTAGAAACTGAGCATGCCCCACCTGTGGATCTACAAATGTTTGTATTAAAAGATTTAATCATTAACCCCGCTTCGTCAGGTGGAGCGAAATTTCTTTTGACAACAATTGGTGTTGAAGTCCCTTCGACCGAAGTGTTGCGTGAAATTCAAAATAAAGAAATTGTTGTGAGAGATATTTTGAACACAGTTTTAGGAAGCAAACATTTAGAGGAATTAGCAGATATGTCGAAACGTGATGCGATACGAAAAGAAATATCAGCAGAGATAGCAAAGATATTGAAACTCGGGAAACCAACGAATGTGTATTTCAGCAAATTCATAATTCAGTAATTACTTTTCAAATGTCGAAATTATTAACACAACAGGAAATAGATGTTTTGCTTACTGAGGCGGCATCTGTTAGCGTAGTAAGCAGTAATATTGATAAGCAAGGTAAAAATATAGAAGCGAAGAAATTCGATTTCCAAAGTCCGCAGCAACTTCCTGAAAATCAGCTTCGAGTATTACAGACTGTTAATAAAAAATTTGCGGTCAATGTCGAAAAATATTTCTTTTCAAATTTAGAAAAACAGATTTCAATAAATCCACTCGGAACAAATTCGCTTTATCTTTCTGAATACCTCCTCACCGTTCCTAACCCGGTTGCTGCTTATGTTTTTACAATCAACCAATTTGATGCTTCCGCAATTATTGAGTTTAACTCAAGTTTTGCTCTATTTATTGTCGCAAGTCTCTTAGGCGGTCGACAGGAGGCTAACTTTAAATCCCGCACATTAACACTTCTCGAACAAATGGTTTTCAAAAAAGTTGCCGAAAAAATTCTTAACGAACTTCAGTGCGCTTGGGAAAAACACAGTATCAGCACTTTCTCGATGAATCGATTTGAAACCGACTCCGAATATCTTCAGATATCGCTTCCAACCGAAGTAATGCTTATTACATCCTTCGAAATAATTTTCGAGAAACATAATTTCAATTTGAATATCGTTTATCCGATTGCAGCTATAAATAAAATGCTTTCTAATTTAAACAGCGATATAGAAGATAAACAGAAAGCCAAAAAAGCAAATAAACCTCATAGTGAATATGTAAAACAACAATTGTATCAAACTACATTAGAGAGTGTAGTTGTGCTTGCCACATCCACAGTGTCGATTCGAGAACTACTTGAGTTAAAGCTGGGGGATATTATACGTACGAAAATTCCTGTAAATGGCGAAGTAACCATTATGATAGGAAATAAACTAAAATTAAAAGGAAAACCGGGCGTATCGAATGGACACTTGGCAGTCAGTATAACAAATACATCTACAGAATAAGGAAAGGAAATTTATTATGCAAGATATGGAATTTCAACAACTCGAATCGAAGCCTACTAATGGTGAAGGGGAAATTAAACTCGATTTACTCATGGACCTTCAACTTCCTGTATCAATCGAATTAGGCAGAACTTCGTTGAAGATAAAAGAAGTTCTCGAGCTTCAGCGTGGTACAGTTATCGAGCTGGATAAAAGAGTTGGGGAAGCACTCGACATAATTGTGAACGGAAAGAAGATGGCTGAAGGTGAAGTTGTAGTGATTGATAAACAATTTGGTATTCGCGTTACGGATATTGCAGATGCTAAGGAACGCATAAAGAATTTTGGGCAATAAGAATGGAATCGGTATTAATAAAAACTCTATTTTCCCTTTTAGCCGTGCTCGGTTTAATGCTCGCTATTGCCTGGGGTTTTAAAAATTATTCTCTTAACGGAAAGATATCAGTAAAAAACTCCATAAATATCGAAGTATTAGGAAGACAATCGCTGCAGCCACGGCATACTATATATGTGTTAAAAGTGTTGAATAAAATATTTGTAGTCGGAGTAACCGAAAAAGGAATTTTTAATTTAACTGAAATTAGCGATAAGGAAAACGTTGATAAGATGGGTCAAGGTAACGAAGCGGGGCTTCTTGCTGAAAAGCAAGAAGGGTTCGCATCGGAAAACTCGGGGCTTATTTCTGTGTTCAGCAAATATCTAAGTTCGGCAGTATCAAAGCTTAAGGACGGTAAATAATGAATAGATTTTTACATATATTATTTTTTACTATTGTTCTCGTTGGAAGTGCAGCAGCCCAACCCGAAACAATGCCGTTCCCAAAATTGTCGGTCGAAGTAGGCAAGGCTGCTAATCCCCAAGATGTTTCGCTTACCTTGCAAATCCTTTTTTTAATGACTATTCTTTCGTTGGCTCCGGCAATCTTAATTTTAACCACAGCCTTTACACGCATTATAATAGTTTTTCACTTTACCAAACAAGCATTAGGAACTCCGCAAATGCCGCCTGCCCAAATAATGATAGGCTTGGCTCTGTTTCTGACATTCTTTATCATGGCACCTACTTGGAACAAAATCAACGAAGTAGCATTACAACCGTATCTTAATAATAAAATAAATCTTCAGCAAGCGTACGACAAGGGTGTTGAACCGTTACGTGAGTTTATGTTCAAACACACACGCGAAGAAGATCTGGCATTGTTTGTAAAAATGGCAAAGCTTGAAAAACCGGAAAACCGGAATGATATTCCAACTTATGTGCTCGTTCCAGCCTATGCGATTAGCGAACTTAGAACAGGTTTTCAAATCGGCTTTATAATTTTTATTCCCTTTCTGATAATTGATCTGGTGGTGGCAAGCGTGCTGATGTCGATGGGGATGATGATGTTACCCCCTATTATGATTTCGCTCCCGTTCAAAGTTCTCCTCTTTATTCTTGTTGACGGTTGGAATTTATTAGTCGGTTCTTTAATGAATAGTTTTAAATAAAATTTTAGGAATGCAAGTATGACAGAAGAATTTATAATACATCTTTTTCGTGAAGCACTTTATACAATGTTGTTAGTGTCAGCTCCAATTTTAATAATGTCGCTTATTGTCGGCTTGGTAATCTCTATCTTTCAGGCGGCTACTTCAATTCAAGAGTTTACACTTACATTTATTCCGAAAATAGTTATTACCGGTCTAATTATAGTATTATTGTTTCCATGGATGATTGATATTATGGTGTCGTTTACAAAAAATCTTTTTAATCAAATTCCAACTTTAATAAATTAATGGAAATATACATCACACAATTTATCACGTTTCTCCTTTTGTTCGCACGAATTACTTCGTTGATAGTTCTGGCGCCATTGTTCGGTCATCAGACGGTTCCGCTGCAATTAAAAGTCGGACTCGGAATATTTTTAGCATTCGTAATGTTTCCGATTTCACAAAATGCTGATGTGATTACAAATCTACAATTATTTCCCCTCGTAATTTTAATTTTACAAGAAGTTATAGTTGGGTTGATAATCGGCTTTGCAACCGGGCTTATTTTTGCCGCAGTTCGATATGCAGGTGATTTAATAGGATTCGACCTGGGGTTTTCATTTGCCAATGTTTTCAATGCTAATGAAAATCAAAACTTTCCATTAATTGGCGAGTTTCTATATCTCTTTATGATGCTGATATTTCTTGCTATAAATGGGCACCATTTTGTAATTCAAGCCCTACAATTAAGCTATCAGGCAGTTCCGCTGGGGTCATACGTTATTAGTACAGCGGTTCAGTTCAAGATGATAGAAATGGTTGGGTTGGTATTTGTTATTGCTGTTAAAATTGCGGCTCCAGTAATTGTAGCAGGTTTTTTGGTTAACATAGTTCTGGGTATCCTCTCTCGTATGATGCCGCAGCTTCACATCTTCAGTTTAAGTTTTCCCCTGAAAATCGGTGTAGGTATAGTTGCCCTCATGGTTACCTCGCCGTTACTGATATATACTTTTAAAAAATTGTTGAGCGTCTTCGAAAACAATATCATTCAATTAATCGAATTAATGTAAAGATGGCAGAAGAACAAGGCAGTCAATTTCAAGAAAAAACCGAACCGGCAACTCCGAAAAAAAAGGAAGACTCGCGGAAAAAAGGTAAAGTTGCCAAGAGCATCGATTTGAACTCGGCGGTAATCCTGCTTTTTGGACTGTTCATTCTGTATTTCAGCGGATCGGGAATTGTCGAACAAATCGCCTCAACTTCGCGGGCATTATTTGCAACCGCTGGAAGTATCAATTTAACGGCGAATAATTTTCACAAGTTGTTTGTCGAAAGCATAAGTAGCGTTCTTCTTTCTCTCGCCCCCTTATCGTTAGGTCTGGTGATAATAGGTTTAACCACAAGCTTTACTCAAGTTGGTTTTGTAATTTCGAGTGAAGCATTAAAGCCAAATTGGCAAAAACTAAATCCGATTAATGGAATCAAAAAAGTTGTGTTCTCAAGTAGAGCTCTGGTTGAGTTATTAAAGGGCTTAATCAAAATTTCGCTTTTGGGAATTATAGCTTTTTTTGCACTGAGTGATGCAATGAAAGAAGCAATGGGATTAGCCGATGCCGATATAAATTCGATAGTCGGTTTCATCGGGCGAACTACCTTAGGTATAAGTATGACGATTGGTGTTGCTTACGTCGTTATAGCATTAGCAGATTTTTTATATCAAAGGTATGATTATGAGCGTGAACTTAGGATGACGAAGCAGGAAATAAAAGATGAGAACAAACAAAACGAAGGCGATCCGTTAATCAAGAGTCGCATCCGAACTATTCAGCGTCAGATTGCTTACAAACGAATGATGCAGGAGGTTCCCAAAGCCGACGTGGTTGTAACCAACCCAACTCACATTGCTATAGCCTTAAAATATGATGTTGAAAAAATGGCTGCGCCAAAAGTAGTGGCAAAGGGGGGCGAACTTATAGCCCAAAAAATCCGAGACTTAGCAAATGAAAATAATGTGCCGGTTATCGAAGATAAACCATTAGCACGCTTACTTTATCAATCAGTTGATGTGGGGGAACAAATTCCTGAAAAGCTGTTCCAAGCTGTAGCACAATTGTTAGCATTAGTTTATCGAATGAAAAATAATAACTAAAGTGAAAAATAAATCAACAAATAGCACAAACAATTTAACTGGCAACGGTAGTAAATTATTTGGTATGTTTTCGCATATAATTCTTGCGGCTGGAGTTATCGTTATACTCGCATTGATGATTTTGCCGATGCCTTCGATTGTGCTGGATATTCTGCTTACCTTGAATATCACTTTTGCGATTCTGATTCTGATGGTTGCTCTTTATATTAAGCACCCTCTCGAATTGTCAGTTTTTCCCGGTTTATTGCTGATTGTTACAATTTTCAGGCTGGCATTAAATATATCTTCCACACGTTTAATTTTGGGGGAAGCTTACGCTGGCGAAGTTATTAACGCATTCGGTAATTTTGTTGTAAAGGGAAATTATGTAGTTGGCTTCATTATCTTCCTTATACTTTTAATTATTCAATTCATCGTTATTGTAAAAGGGGCTGGGCGTATAGCTGAGGTTTCGGCTCGTTTTACTTTAGATGCTATGCCCGGTAAACAAATGGCGATTGATGCCGATATGAATGCTGGCTTAATTACTGAACAAGACGCTCGTGAACGCCGTGCCGAAATAGCGCGCGAGGCTGAATTTTATGGAGCCATGGACGGTGCAAGTAAATTTGTAAAAGGCGACGCCATTGCAGGCCTCTTGATTACTATGATTAATATTGTGGGGGGCTTTATTATCGGCGTGGCTCAAAAGGGAATGGATTTTTCAACAGCCCTGCAAACTTATTCCCTCTTAACTATCGGCGACGGGCTCGTTACTCAAATTCCGGCATTAATTGTTGGAACCTCTGCCGGTATAGTTGTTACACGTAGTGCGTCGGGAAAACAACTTGATAATGAACTAAACGAGCAAATTATTGGTAGCCCAAAAGCTTTGTTGATTTCGGCAGGTGCATTATTTCTGTTTGCAATTATACCAGGACTCCCAACCGTTCCGTTTTTATTGCTCTCCGGTGCAACCGGCGTACTAGGTTTTGTGAAAATGAAAAATACTAAAGCTGAAGCATTGGCAATTGATGAAAATAAGACCCCCGTTACAGAAGTTCAGGAAAAAATTGAAGATTATTTGCAGGTTGACCCTATCGAACTTGAGATTGGTTTTGGGCTTATCTCATTAGTCGATGAATCGCAAGGGGGCGACTTGTTCAACCGCATTACAAATATACGGAAGCAAATTGCAATTGAACTCGGCATAATAATTCCGCCTTTGCGCGTTCGCGATAACCTTCAATTAAGTCCTAACCAATACATAGTCAAAATTCGGGGCAATGTTGTAAATTCCGATTTTCTTTATATGGATCGTTTCCTGGCTATTAATGCAGGTTCATCCGACAATAAACTGGAGGGAATTCAAGTAAAAGAACCGGCATTTGGTTTACCGGCAGTTTGGATAACATCTAACCAACGCGATCAGGCCGAATTGCTTGGTTATACTGTAGTCGAACCTCCTTCTGTTTTATCCACACATCTGCAAGAAATTCTTCGACGCAATGCACATAAAATTCTTGGACGCCAAGATACAAAAAGGCTTGTTGAAAATCTTAAAAAAGAATATCCAGCTGTAGTCGAAGAGTTAACACCTGAACTTCTCCCAACAGGCGTAGTTCAAAAAGTATTGCAAAACCTCTTGAAGGAAGGAATTCCAATACGCGACCTTGCTACGATTTTAGAATCGCTAGTCGATTATGCAAGGGTTACAAAAAATGTAGATGTTTTAACAGAATACGTCCGACATTCTTTGTCTGAAACTATAGCTCGCTTGTTTCAAGATGATAAAGGAGTTGTTCACGCAATTGCAATGGACCCGAAATTAGAAAAGTTAATTACAAACGCACTTCAGAATCAAAGAGAAAGCAGTCCAAGCTTGGGACTATCTCCCCGTCTTATTCAGGAAATTCAGAACAGCATTTCAGATAACATTGAACATGCTATAACATCGGGTTATCAGCCAATCATCTTGTGTCCTGCGACTGTGCGGCCATATTTTTATCGTTTAATTCATACGGCATTCCCGAATATAACAGTATTATCGTTCACTGAATTGCCAGCTGAAACAGGAGTAGAATTCATTGGAAAATTGGAGATAAATGATGAATATTAGAAAATTTAAAGGAAATTCTATTAAACAAGCAATCGATCTTATGAAAAAAGAATTCGGTTCGGATGCTATTATTTTGGAAACTAACAAAATAAAACGTGGGGGAATATTAAATTTTCTAAATAGCGAAGAATATGTTATTACTGCTGCTGTTGATGACGACGTTTGCCCAAAATATAATTCCTACACGTCGAGCAATTTAGATAAAAATTCTAAACAACTTTTGAGAGGTAATGATGTGAATATGTATAATATGGAGGGGAGGATGGTAAACAATACTGTAGAAGGTATAAAAAACGTAGCCGAACTATTTCAACAAAAACTACAAAATACCAATGGACCTAAACCTAATATTATACAAGGGGGGAATTATTTCGACATGATAAAATTGAAGGATGAGTTCGATGAAATTAAATTGACCCTTGCTGAAATAGTGAAGCAAATGAAATATTCCAATATGCCAGTGCTTCCAGAAAATTTGAAAAGCATTCACGCAGGACTTGTCGAACAAGGAGTTGACGAAAAATTAGCTGCCGATTTGGTTCAAAATGTTTATGCCCGCTTAAGCGGCGAAGATTTGTTAAACGAGAAAGCCGTTGAAGATGCATTGTTGAAGAACATTACAACAAATATTTACACTCGAACTTCTTTTAATAAAACTATTGGCAAACCGAAAGTCGTTGCTCTTGTAGGTCCAACCGGTGTTGGCAAAACCACTACGATTGCAAAATTGGCAGCAAACTATAAAATATTAGACGGGCAAAATGTTGCTCTCATTTCCGTAGATACTTATCGGATAGGAGCAATCGAACAACTTAAAACCTTTGCCGCTATTGCCGATATTCCAATCGAAATCATTTATCGTGCGTCAGAAATTTCGAAGGTACTACGAAAATTTAAAGACAAAGATATTGTATTCATTGATACAGTCGGTAGAAATCAGAAGAACACAAAAGAAATAAACGAGCTTGCAAAATTAGTAAGTGCAGCTAATCCCGACGAAATTCACCTTGTAGTGAGTGCAGTTACCGACAGAATGGCGGTCAATCAAATAATAGCAAATTATAAAACGCTGAATCCCAACTTATTAATTCTCTCAAAGCTCGACGAGGTTGCAGGTATGGGGTCAATCTTAAATATTACTCAATCCAATAGTTTGCCGATTTCATACTTAACAACCGGACAATCCGTTCCAGATGATATCATGAAAGCTGAGGCTAGTCATATTGCAAATTTAATTTTAAAAAGTGTTTTAGAAAATGCATAACTCGGTAGCTACATACGACCAAGCTGAAAATTTGCGCCGCATAGTCGACAAATATCAAATTTCTAGTAAAACAACTACTTCACAGATGGTAACAATTACCAGTGGTAAAGGGGGTGTAGGTAAAAGCACAATTTCGGCAAACCTTGCATCCAAACTCGCCGAGGCGGGTAAGTCGGTATGTCTCTTCGATGCCGATTCAAATTTAGCAAACCTCGATGTCTTGTTCGGGATATCAACAAAATTTAAAATTAGTTCGGTGTTAAGAGGCGATTTAGAATTGGAAGATATAATGGTTTCCCCCTCACCTAATTTATTCCTTATTCCAGGTAGTTCAGGTGAATTAGATTTCCCACAATTTGACGAAAAAATGCAGCTACGTTTAATCGAAAAAATTAAATTTTTAAAAAATAGATTCGATTATATCTTTATAGATACTTCAGCGGGTATCTCTAAAGAAATTGTTGCCTACGCAACTCATTCGGATTACACAATTATAGTTACTAATTCAGAGCCTACATCTATTGTAGATGCTTATGCATTGATTAAAGTAATAGCACTAACAAATAAAAATTCTGAAATAAAAATTTTAGTTAACAACGTTATTAACCAGTCCGATGCCGAGAGGGCTGTTTCAAACCTTCAGCTTGCCCTGAAAAAATTTCTCAATTTAAACATTCCGTATATAGGAATTATTCCCGCCGACTACCACGTTCAAAAAACAGTGCTGAACCAAAAGATGGTTGTTAAGGAATATCCTAATTCTGCTTTTTCATTATCAGCCGGACGGATAGCAGACAAATTTTTAAATTCATCAATTAAATCAAATTTATGGGCAGTAAAATAATATGAATAAAGTTATATTTCAAATAGGCATTCTCACATTTTGCATTTCGATAGTCTATTTTGGATTACAGGAAATTTCGATTGTTGAACTCCTTTCGCGTTCATTCATAATTTTTGTGGGTGTTATAGCTGCAGGGGTATTAGTTGTGCTCACAGTTAGATTGTTGGTGAACGATCGAGGGAGTATAAATGGTACTCAAAATCAAGCAAATAAAAGCGAGACCAAAATAAAATAATTCAAAAATGGAAAAGGATAACTACAAAATAATCGAATTGTATTCAGAAACAAAATCAATTGAAGTGAGAGATGAATTAGTTAAAGAATACAGCAAGCTTGTAAACTATGCTGTGTGGAAATATAATTTACCTATCACAACTGGTACTTCGATATTAGAAGAAAATGATTTAATCCAATTTGGAATGATTGGTTTACTGGATGCTTTCGAAAAGTTTGATGCTTCGAAAGGGGTGAAGTTCGAAACTTATGCCATTATCAGAATACGGGGAACTATACGAGACGAACTTAGGAAATTAGACTGGGTTCCACGGTCAGTCAGAAAAAAAGAACGCGAAGCACAACTAGCTATCGAAAGAAATGAACAGAAGTTCAATTGTGGAGAATATTCAGAAGAAATTGATGAAAATTTTCAGAACTCAACATTGAGATTAGTTAATATGGAAAAAATCAAACTACATGATGATGAAGAGGAAGGTGTGAATATTGTCTCGGACGAGATTGAAACAGATCCATACGAAAAGCTACGCATTGAAGAAGAGAAAGATCGTTTAATCGATGCAATAGCTCAACTTCCGCAACGCGACCGTGATGTTATTACGCTATACTATTATGAAGAATTGACATATTCAGAGATCGGAAAAATTATGAAAATATCGGAAGGGCGTGTAGCTCAAATCCATTCAAGAATTATATCAGAACTACGAAAAACTATGGAGAGTAATTAAAAATGCTAAGCCCTTTACAAATACGTGAGAGAGTTAAAAAAATTATTCATTTGCCCGCATTGTCCTCTGTTGCATTGGAGATAGCCCAACTTTTGGACAATCCCAAGACGAGTGCCGCTCAGCTTGGCGCAGTTATATCTACCGATCAATCATTAACAGCAAAGGTGCTGAAGATAAGTAATTCTCCCTTTTATGGTTTTCCAAAAAAAATTTCTACTATCGAATTTGCAATTATAATACTTGGGTTCGAAACTTTACGCGAAATTGTGATGAGTGTGGCTATGGTGAATGCACTACAACAGGAATCGGACGAGTATTTTGATGCAAAAAATTATTGGGACCATTCGATTTCGAGCGCGGTTATTGCACGCCGTTTAGCCCGCGATGTGGGCTATCGAGTATCGGGGGAGTTATTTGTTGCAGGGCTGCTGCACGATATGGGGATCTCGGTGCTGCATAAATATTTTCCAGATGAATTCAGAGCTATAATCAAGCTGGCAAAAAAATATAATGTATCTTACTTAGAAGCCGAAGAAAAAATTTTGGGCGTATCGCATGCCCAAGTTGGAGGTTGGCTTGCCGAAAGGTGGAACCTCCCCGATTCTTTAGTTGATGCTATTAAAAATCATCATAACCCAACAAAGATGGAGCGAAATCAGGAAATGACTGTGCTACTACATGTTGCTGACGTTTTTGCATCAGAGGTTGGATGTGATGGGATTATCTTTGATGGAAAACTCGACTTTAATAGAGAGGCTCTTCAGGTTCTTGGTTTGCAGACTCAAGAACAGCAAGACTTGTTTATTCAAAAATATACAAACATTTTTAAGACCGACTTAGAAAATTTAAAGAACAATACAGTGCAAGTTCAAGAGAGTGTTCAATGAACAATCCAACACAAATATTTCAAAATATAACACCGAATGCTTTAACGAACGAAGTGCTTGAAAATTTCGAACAGTTTGTTGAGAGTCGAGAAACTTACATAAAAGGACTTGAAAAAACTATAGAGGTTTTAAAACTCGAAATTAATCGCCGCACTGAAAGCAACATCGAGTTGAAGCAATCGTTTGAAGAAATAATTGCTCTACAACGTCTCTCGAACGTTATCAGCACTTCGGTTGAACCTGGAAAGTTAATCGATACATTAATTGAACTCACTAAGCAGGTTATTCCAGTTGTCGATTCAAATATTTTTTTATTCACTCGAAAAACGAATAAATTAGAACCATTTTTAAAAAGAGAAATGAATGGTTTAGAAAAACAAGCAAACCTGCAGCTCGAATCGGGAATTGTGGATTGGGTTTTATCTGAGAAAAAGACTGTAATTATTCCAGATTTAAATCATCTGACCAATATAAATACTACAAGGAATTTTGTTATTGTTCCATTGATTATTCGTAACGAACCAATCGGTATTTATGTAATTCATACCGAAAAACCACAACAAGGTTTCTCACATTTCGATATACAACTTTTATCGGTGCTCACAAATTTTGCTGCCGTAGGAATCGAAAATTGGAGAACTTACCAAGAATTAATTTCGGCAAACGAGGAAATTAAATCGTCGCAGGAAAGAATGATTCAAGTATCGAAGCTTGCCGCCGTGGGCGAGTTAGCCGCCAGCATCATGCACGAAATGCGAACCCCCGTTCAATACTTGATGTTCCAACTCGATTTGGCTAAACGGGGCTTGCTACCTGAAAATTGGATCGATTTATTCTCTCAAAAAATTGAACAACTCGTTTTAATTTCGAAACGCTTGTTAGATTTTTGCCGCGATGATTCGTATGGTAATGATTTTGAAATAGTCAAAATAAATGATGTTATTTGCAATGCAGTAGATACAGTAAGAAAAGATTTTACCTACTTAAATATCAAGATTGAATTAAATTTGGCTCAAAACATTCCGGCAATTTTTGGTAAGTCGACTTACCTTCAGCTAGTGTTCATGAACCTGTTGATTAATGCCCGCGACGCAATGCCTCAGGGGGGCTTGATTTGTATTTCTTCTGAATTAGTTAACAATTTTGTCGTAATAAAATTTTCTGATAATGGTAAAGGGATTTCTGTGGAGAATTTGGAAAAAGTATTTTTACCATTTTTTACTACAAAAACAAAAGATCAAGGTACCGGATTAGGCTTGTCTATATCAAGAAGAATTATCAATCAACACAAAGGAAACATTCAAGTATATAGCGAAATTGATAAAGGAACTACTTTTATAATTACTCTACCAACAAGGAAAAACAATGGTTAATAAAACAAATTACATAAAAATATTTTCTTCACCATTGCTTGTAATTACGATTCTGTTTATAATCAGCAATATTTGTTTTGCTGCATCTACCTGCGGTTCGGATGCAGTTAAAAAATATATTTTTGCCGAAAAATATTCTGTCCCTTATTCTACAGTAAAAGTTTCTGACAAATCATCTAATCAAAATATAATCGAAAACCCAAACAACTTTATCGTTTTACTTACCATTTCAATCTTAATAGTCTTGGGTTTGAATGGAATTATGCTACTCGGCGTTATGAAATATTTCAAAAAGAAAACTAAAGCTCAGTCAATAACTAAACAAAAAGTCGAAACACCTCCATCAGAACCAATCGTAGCCACGAACGCCATTGATGTAGAATCTGTAGATGAAGGTGTCCGCTTTGCTCAACAGATGGGCCGCGGTTATGGTGAATTATCCATAATTCAAAAAATTCAATCAGCACAACCGAAAAAAAATTATTATAACAACATTATTATTTCGGTCAAAGGTAAAAGCAAGCAACAAATAATCAACGCAGCAAAAAAATTTGGCATCGGTAATGGTGAAATAATTTTAGCTCTAAAACTTAATGAATATGGGAACAAAAAATTAGTAAAGGAAAGAATATGATAAAAAGTATCTATAATTCGAGTGCGGGGATGCGTTCGAAAATGGTGAATATGGAAATTGTTGCTAATAACCTTGCCAATATTAATTCAACCGGTTATAAACGAGATGCGGCTTTTACAGAAATACTTAAGGAAACCGGAGTCGAACAACTGAATGGACAACCCGATACCTCAGGTATGGTTACCCGGCAGTATGTCGATTTTAGTGAAGGGAGCTTAAATAACACTAATAATCAGTTAGATGTAGCGATCCAAGGGAGAGGTTTTTTTGTAGTTGAAACTCCAAACGGGTTGAGATACACACGCGATGGGCATTTCGATTTAACTTCGACTGGCTTGCTTGTTACTGCTGAAGGATATCCTGTAATAGGCAAAGAAGGAAAAATTCAATTGCCAGAAAAAGAAAATCTCAAACGAGCAAAATTATTGATCGACGAATCGGGGGAGATAATCTTGGACGATAAAACTGTAGCCAAACTTCGTATCGTTGATTTCGCAGACTTATCAAAATTATCGAAAGAAGGGAAATCCCTTTTTAACTCGAATCTTATCCCACATACAATCGAGCCGCTTGAGAATCTGAGTGTTGTAAGGCAAGGTTATCTCGAAGCCTCGAATGTGGATGGAATTGCCGAAATGGTAGCGATGATTGAGATGACCCGAAGTTTCGAATCGAATCAAAAAGCAATTCAAACACAGGACGAGACTTTACAAAAAGCAATTGAAGTTGGAAAATTATAATAATAATTAAACGAAAGGATAAAATATATGAATAGAGCATTAAGATCGGCCACTACTGGAATGGCAGCCCAGCAAATGAATGTGGAAATCATTGCCCATAATTTAGCAAACGTAAATACTACCGGATTCAAAAAGAGCAGGGCAGAATTTCAGGATTTGATGTATCAGACTTTGCAGGTTAGTGGAAATTCGCAATCGCCAAATGTTAAACCGGCAACCGAGATTGAAATTGGTAACGGAACAGTTCCGGTTGCAACTCTGAAAAGTTTTGAGCAGGGGGACATACAACCGACTAACAATCCGCTTGACGTTGCTATTCAGGGGGAAGGATTTTTCCAAGTACGTAGGCCCGATAATACAATCGGTTATACGCGCGACGGGTCATTAAAAATTTCGGGCGACGGAATGCTCGTTACATCGCAGGGCTATATTATCGAACCGGGGTTAGCTCTCCCAGCCGGCACTGTGAGCATTAACATATCGCGCGACGGTGTTGTCGAAGCTCAGGTTGCTGGCGATAAAGCCCCAGTTAAGCTCGGACAAATCGAGTTAGCAAAATTTGTGAATAACGCAGGACTGCGTTCAATTGGCGACAACCTCTATGTCGAAACACCGGCTTCAGGCCAGCCTATAATTCAGCTTCCAGGAAGCGAAGGATTCGGCGAGTTGATGCAAGGCAGCCTCGAATCATCGAACGTGGATATAGTCGCCGAAATGGTGAACATGATAACTGCTCAACGTGCGTACGAAATAAATTCTAAAACCATCAAAACTGTAGAAGATATGATGGGTATGGCTAACAATATTAAACGCTAATTCTAATGAAAGTATTTTCGTTTATCATATTATTTACTTCGGTTTGCTTGGGCGAAACTGAAATTCAATCATTGCAAATCGAGCGTTTCGTCGAAAAATATATCAGAAACAACATCACCGATACCACAAAAGAAATTTTGGTGGAGTTTCGAAATATTCCTTCGAGAATTACAGTCCCCTGCGATGAGTATAGCTTGCGAATTGTTGACGAAATCGGAAGTGCATTTAAAGGTAACATTAGTTTACCTATCGAAATTATATGTGGCCGAAATCTTTATCGTAGGTTAATTGTATCAGTTAAAATAAGAACTTTTGAAAATGTTTTAGTTGCATCCACCTTTATAAATCGAAACGAAACTGTTCTAAACGATAAAATAACATTTAAAAAAATCGAAACAACCACACTTCCGAATGATGTGATAAAAGAAAGTTCTGAATTAAACGGAAAGCGAACGCGTCGTATAATTAATGAGGGAAGTATATTATTCGGAAGCTCGCTCGAAAATCAACCGGCAGTTAAACGGCATAATATTCTCGATTTAGTTGTGAACACAAGATATGTAAAAATCACCACTAAAGTAATTGCAAAAGAAGATGCTGATATAAACGAAATAATCTCTGTCGAAGAAATCGGATCGCGTAAAAAACTTAAAGCTGTTGTCTTAAATAACAAAACAGTAGAAATTAAATTGGATTAATCGAAGGATACGAATATGAAAAATAAAATTATTATAATGATAACTCTATTTGCATCGGTCGTGAGTGCGCAAGATTTTCGCGAGAGTGTTAACCGATCGTTAGTTGCCGACCAGAAAGCATCGCGTGTAGGCGATTTGGTAACAATTTTGATTGTCGAGGCTACTACAGCCTCGAACGATGCTCGAACTTCAGCAAGCAGGTCGAGCGATATATCTGTTGGCGGTAACGTTTATATCCCGATTCCAGAACAAAGCATCGGCACAGGAAACCAGTTTAAAGGAGAAGGTGGAACATTGAGCCGCGGTTTCATCCGTGCAAAAATGAGTGCCCGCGTCGATTCTGTTATGCCAAACGGCAATCTAATAATTAAAGGAGCTAAAACATCTTCTATTAATGGCGAAGAACAAAAAATACAAATTTCTGGCATAGTGCGTCCAGCAGATATTCAGGTTGATAATAGTATCTATTCTTACAACATCGCTGATGCTTCAATTGTTATCGAAGGAAGCGGGCTTGTATCACGTTCGCAAGGTCCAGGTTGGATTACAAAACTTTTTCACTTTCTGTTTTAATATGAATGGAGATAATATGAACAAACTGACAAATAACATTTTAGTATTCCTTCTATTGAACATTGTGTTTATAAGTTCAACCACTTCAGCAGTGCGTCTGAAAGATATGGCTTACATTCACGGTGTCAGGAATCAGCAATTAATCGGTTACGGAGTCGTTGTAGGCTTGAACGGAACAGGCGATACTCACAGGTCGACATTTACAGTTCAATCGATCTCATCGATGTTAAAACGGTTCGGTATAACTGTTTCGCACGACGATTTACGGTTGCGTAATGCTGCTGCTGTTATGGTTACCGCCTCGGTACCAAATTTTGCAAAAGAAGGAGGCTTAATAGATGTTGTGGTATCGTCGATCGGCGATGCAACAAGTTTACAGGGGGGGACTTTGCTAATGACGCCACTTTCTGGTACCGATGGTTTAGTTTATGCTATAGCTCAAGGTTCGGTATCAACTGGAGGTACTAGTGTAAGGCAAAGTGGAAACGAAATTCGCCGCAATCATACAGCGGCAGGACGTATTCCCGGGGGAGCTATAATGGAACGTTCGTTTGTAAACAATGTCTCAAAAGATACCTCCATTACAATCGTCTTGACGCAAGCCGATTTTACTTCTGCAATGAGGATTGCCGAAGCTGTCAACAAACAATTTTCATCTAATTTAGCTATTGCACGTGATGCTTCGAACGTAACTATAACGATTCCGCCAGACAAACGTGAAGATGGAAAAATTGTTGAGTTTATTTCGTCGATAGAATTACTCGAAGTTACCCCTGATGTTACTGCAAAAGTGGTATTGAACGAACGAACCGGCACCGTTGTGATTGGTGAACGGGTTACGATATTACCTGTTGCAATTACACACGGTCAGTTGAATATCGAGATACAATCAGTTCCGGTAATTTCTCAACCTCAACCATTCTCACAGGGCGAAACTGTAGTAACTCAGATAACTACACTATCGGCACAAGCCGATACATCACGAATTTTGGCTTTCGATGGTGCTGCCACAGTTCAGGATGTTGCAAAAACTCTGAATGCACTTAAAGTTACACCGCGCGATATTATTGCCATATTCCAGGCACTTAAAGAAGCCGGTGCTCTTAAAGCTGAATTAATAATTATTTAAACTTTAATAAAGTGAACATACTAACAACACATATTAATCATACACAGTCGTCGGCTCAAAATAAATTGGACGAGCAATCAAAATTAAAATTGCAAAAAGTTGTAAAAGATTTTGAGGCGATTATGGTTGGATATTTATTAAAGAGTATGCGTTCCAGTCAGGTAGATTCAGATGGCTTTGGCGAAAATTACGGCGGCGATATATTAGAAAGTGTATTTGATAGTGAACTTGCTAAACATATTTCACAAAATAACAGCTTCGGTATCGGCGAGATGCTGTATCGGCAACTTACTGGCGAGGTATTGCCCAAACCAGAAACTTTAAATAGAGTTGTAAAAAACGAAAATGCGAAGGAATCAGAAATTAATAAACCGACCAACTTTATTACTCCAGCCGATACAATTAAAAATCGAATTCAGAATTATGAAAAATTAATAAACGAAGCAGCTGCTAAACACAATGTTGATAGCACATTAATAAAAGCAGTTATTGCAACCGAATCGGCGGGTAAAGTAAATGCAAAGTCGCCGAAAAATGCAAAGGGGCTGATGCAGATGATCGATTCCACAGCTTCGGATATGGGGGTCAAGGATGTCTGGAATCCAGTCGAAAATATAAACGGAGGCACCAAATATTTGGCAAAGATGCTAAAAGAATTCCAAAACGATGTTGAGTTAGCTTTAGCTGCTTACAACGCCGGACCGGGCGCGGTTGAAAAACACTCGGGCGTTCCCCCATATAAAGAAACTAAACTTTATATAGAAAAAGTGATGAATTTTATCAATTATTTCAAAGAACAGGAGAATATAAATGAAAAAAAAGATTGAAGAACTTGAAACTGTAATGACGATGGAAGCCGAACTTGCAGAATTAATTGCTCCCAACTTACGAATGCAACAACTTGCGATTATTTATAATGATATTACCGCCTTAAGCAATTTAATTAATCAATTCTATGACCTGATGTTGCCATTAGAGAACCTTGAAGCTGCACGTTTAATGCTTTGTTTAGAAATTGCAGGTAACGATGCAAATTCTGAAACCAAATCGGATATTCATCTATCGCATATCACAAACCAGTTGCATCCGAACGATGCCGAAAGGCTTATGAAAGTGGGTAATCGGCTTTCTAATATAATTAAAAATCTACAAGCTGTTAATCAGGAAAATAAATTATTGATCGAGAACGCTTTAAACTTTGTACGCGAAAATGTTAAGTTAATAACTGAAAATCACACCAAACAACTTATTGATTGTAGAGTTTAGGAAAAAAATATGGCTGGATTAACCGACATACTCGAGAGCGCTCGTCGAGCGTTAATAACTCAGCGGCTTGCGATGAGTGTAACAAGCCACAACATTGCTAATGTAAACACACCAGGCTACACTCGCCAACGAGCCGATTTAGTAGCATCGCAGCCCCTAAAACGAAAAGCCGGCCTAATCGGGACAGGTGTTACCGTCGATTATATCGGCAGACTCCGTAATCAATTTATTGACCAGCAGGTCAGAACTAATAACCAGCTTAATGGCGATTTAGTAGCACAGCAGCAGTATCTTTCGCAAATCGAAGCTCTTATAAACGAACCAACAGATGTTGGTTTAAGTTCAGCTATGAGTAAGTTCTTTGGTAGTTTCAACGAACTTGCGAAAAATCCCGACAGCACTGGCATAAGGAACATTGTGCTTCAACAAGGTGTAAATTTAACAGGGTCGTTCAAAAGATTAGATCAAGGCTTAAAAAAATTGATAAGCGATACTGACATCGAAATAGAACATAAACTCGGCCGGATTAATCAGCTCACAAAAGAAATCAGTCAACTCGATCTGCAAATTACAAGCAAACTGGTAGATAACATTTCGCCAAACGATGCTAAAGACCAAAGAGATTTGAAAATTGAGGAGCTCTCCAAGCTTGTAAATATTAAAGTTACTGAGGATGGACGTGGGTCAACTATGGTTTCGGTTGGTGGAGTTGTAATTGCCTCGCGAGCAGGTGCAGTTGAACTTCGCACAGAGCGTGTCGGTAACAGTTTGAATATCGTTTCCAGTTTAACGGGGAACTCTGTTAACATTAATTCGGGGGAGTTGAGCGGAATTTTAAAAGTTCGTAATACCACCGTCCCTGATTTTCTGACCAAACTCGACCAGATTGCATCAAATTTAATTAACAGAGTTAATTCAATCCACTCTTCCGGGTATGGATTGGGCAATCCTCCATCAACAGGAAATAATTTCTTTACCGGGACCGGTTCGTCAGATATAGATATTGCAGCCAGTATTCTTAATAATCTAAACAACATAACGGCTTCATCCGACGGTGCACCTGGTGATAACGCAATAGCTTTGGCGATAGCCGGAATTGAAAACGAAAAAATTCTAAACGGCGGTACAACTTCGTTAAAACAATTTTATGCTTCACTTGTTAGCGGATTGGGTTCACAGATAAACATTGTAGGGAATAATTTAAAGATGAGCGATTTAGTCATTAGTCAATTGGAAAACCAGAGGCAGGCGGTATCGGGTGTTTCAATCGACGAAGAAATGACTAATATGATTAAATATCAAAGGTCATTCGACGCAGCAGCAAAAGTTGTAAACAGTGTTAATGAATTATATCAAACAATATTAAATATGGTGTAATGATGCGTATAACTGAAAACAAATTTATATCAAACTTTTTATCTAACATAAATCGTAGCCGCGATCGTTTGGTAATGCTACAAACCCAAATTGCTACCTCGAAACGGGTAAACAAACCTTCCGACGATCCCGAAGCAGCAAACAAAATAATTTTGTTCCAGAGTGCCCTCGATAGGACCGAACAGTATATGAAAAATATTTCAGAGGGGAAAAGTTTCGTCGATGCAACAAGTTTGGCAATCGATAACTTTACCAATATCCTTTCTGAAGTAAAAGAACTTTTAGTTCGCGCCAAGAATGGTACCCAGTCGAACGAACTAAGTATTTATGCCAAAAAAATCGATCAACTTTTAGACGAATCGGTACATATTGCCAACACACAGTTTAATGGTAAATATATTTTCGGGGGTACACAAAACCTGCAACCACCTTTTGTTTTGGCGGCTGATCGTTCGAGCGTTTCTGTAAACCCGAGCGGTATATCGGGTGCTATTAAATTTGCTTTTGGCGAAGGTGTATCTCAAACTGTAAACATCAACGGTCAAGAAGCCTTCCGAGGAAATCAAATATTCACCGACCTGATTCAAATTAGAGACAACATGCTTAACGGTCAACTCCCTACAGCTCTGGAAATACAAGCAATTTCAGAGCATTTCAAATATGTAACAGATATCGGGGGTAAGTTAGGTTCAATAAATCAAACAATCGATAATTTTGAAAAGCAAATTGAAAGTAACAAAGTAAACCTGTTGAAATTACTCTCTGATTTTCAGGATGCTGATATTGCCGAATCGATCGTGAAATTGAAACAGGAAGAAATGACACTTGAAGCAGCAATGAATGTTGGTGCGCGAATCATTCCCAAAACATTATTAGACTATTTGAGATAACATGAAAAAAACATACGACATAGGGACAATAGGTGGATTGTTGTTGGGATTCGGTTCAATATTCGGATCCTTTATGTTGGAAGGTGGTAGCACTGGGGCATTAATTCTTTTGCCCGCAATGATCATAGTATTCGGCGGCACATTTGCCGCAGCTTTGATAGGCACATCTTTTCAAAAATTTATAATGTTCGGCAAGTTGATTCTTCTTGTAATACGCCCGCTGAGGTTTGATACTCAGCAAACCATTGATGAACTAGTAAGTTATGCAATTATTGCTCGCCGCGAAGGCTTACTTGTTCTCGAAAAAGAGATAGAAAATATAAAAAGTCCATTCTTAAAAAAAATGTTACAATTAGCAATCGACGGAACCGAGTCCGATGATCTACGCTCTATTGCTGAAATGGAGGTCCACTACCTGTCCGAAAGGCATGCCCAGGGTTCTGGTTTGTTTCAACGGATGGGGGGATATTCGCCAACTATGGGAATTATTGGTACGGTTATGGGTTTGATTGCTACATTAGCAGCTGCTGGCGAAGATCCGAACGAACTGATTCGACACATAGCAACAGCTTTTGTTGCAACTCTTTGGGGTGTGTTGATGGCAAATTTGGTTTGGTTGCCAATTGCCGACAAGTTGAAACAAATTCATTCAGAAGAACAATTAATGTTAGAAATGTATATTGTTAGTGTAATAGCTATCCAACAGGGGGAGTCGCCTTCAGTTATTCGTTCCAAACTCGAAAGTATGATCCCTTCAAGTCAAAAGGGGCATAATCTGTGATTAAGAGAAAAATAAATAAAGATGAAACTCACAATACCGAACGCTGGCTTCTAACCTATGCCGACCTAATAACATTATTACTGGGTTTATTTGTGATATTGTATGCAATGTCGAAGATAGATAGTGATAGATATTCGAAAATTGTTACAGCCCTTGGGGGCATTTTCGGCAGCTCCGAAAAAATATTACCGTCAAGCAAATTCGATGTTCGCGAACCTATCTTGTCGGAAATCCAAATTGAAAAAAAATTAATCCAGGACGAAATAAAAAATGCATTAGCACCAAGTGTGAATTCAGGATTAGTTTCGGTTACCGACAACGAACGAGGTGTTACAGTCCATTTGATGGAAGAATTATTATTCGAAACCGGAAAGGCAGAATTAAAAAACAACTCGTTAACTGTTCTCGATTCACTGGCAAAAATTTTGCAGACTTTGCCTAACGAAATAAGAATCGAAGGGCATACCGACAATGTTCCAATAAATACACCTCGATTTCCATCGAACTGGCACTTATCGGTTGAACGTGCGGTAGTAGCTGCATATTATCTTATTACTAAACACAAGCTAACAGCCGAAAAAATTTCTGTTACAGGTTATTCCGAGTATCATCCTATAGTTCCTAATACTACACCCGAAAATCGAGCCCGTAACAGAAGAGTTGATATCGTAATAGTTACAAACTTAATTCAAGAAAATAATTTAAAGGAGAAATTATAATGAAATATTTTAACCATCATTTTGGCGAATTTGAGTTCGAAGAAAAACACATAGTAGATTTTCCTGAAGGGATTATCGGTTTTGAAAACTTAAAAAAATTTATAGTTGTTGACGACGAAGATTCTCAACCCTTCCGTTGGCTTGTTTCAATTGAGGATTCGAATTTTAGTCTTCCTCTAATCGAACCAAACCTAATAATTCCTGATTACTATATACCCAAAATGCCAGGTAAAAAAAGTGTGTTTGTTGTTGCAACACTCCGCGAACCATTTGAGGATTCGACATTAAATTTGAGAAGCCCGATTATTATAGATAACGATACTCAGGTGGGGGTTCAAATAATTCTTGAGGACGAAAAGCTACGATATGATTTTTCGCTGAAACTTGAAACCATTCCTGAATAGATGAGGATATTATGTTAATATTGACAAGAAAAATAAGCGAATCGATTGTGATAAGTAAAAATATTAAGCTCAAAATTTTAGAAATATCCGATGGACAGGTAAAGTTAGGATTCGAAGCTCCCGATGACGTGAAAATATTTCGATCGGAAGTATATGACCAAATAGAGAGATATAATACCGAAGCCGCGAAAACTCTGAAGAGTACAGTAATACAAGCAGCCCGGATGCTCAAAGAAAATTCAAATAAAAATGTTAAAAGATGAGGTAGATATATGTTGGTAATAATCGGTTTAGCAGTTGTAATAATTGGTGTGCTGGGCGGCTATTTGCTGCACGGAGGACCATTACTTGTATTATTACAGTGGAGCGAATTTATGATAATTGGTGGTGCTGCTATTGGCTCGCTATTAGTATCAACTCCTCTACATATTTTAAAAAAAATTTCAAAGAGTATTGGGTTTATCTTTAAAGGCAACCCATATACTAAGCAGGAGTATTTAAATTTGCTAAAGAGTATGTTCGAATTGTTTAACCTTGCCACTCGCGATGGACTTATTAATATTGAACAGCATATTGAATCGCCCGAGAAGAGCTCCATTTTTTCGAAAAATCCATTCCTGTTAAAACAACATCATGCAATCAGCTTTTTTTGTGATTCTATGAAATTACTCCTCGGCGGCGGAGTTCCTCCTCACGACCTAGAGGCATTACTTGAGGCAGATCTCGAAACTAAACACCAGGAAAGCTCAGCGGCACCGAATATCATTCAAAAAATCGGAGATGCACTGCCAGGCTTGGGTATAGTTGCGGCAGTGTTAGGAATTGTTATTACAATGCAGGCAATCGACGGACCGCCCGAAATAATCGGCCAAAAAGTTGCAGCCGCTCTTGTAGGTACTTTCTTAGGGGTCCTTTTATCGTATGGATTTGTTCAACCGATTGCAACTCATCTTGAACTGTTAAATCAAATAGAACATAGATATTTAGAAAGCATTAAAGCTGGTGTAGTGGCTTATACAAAAGGGAACGCACCAATTATCGTAGTTGAATTCGCCCGTAGAGTGATTTTTGATGACGTGCGTCCGTCGTTTAGTGAATTAGAAGAAGCTGTAAAATCTTTGAAAGCAACACAGAAAGCAACACAATAGGAATTATCTAAAATGAAATCTTTGAATAATGATTTACCAGTACGAATTGTACGAAAAAATAAAAAGCACCACGCCGCTCATCACGGCGGAGCCTGGAAAGTGGCTTATGCCGATTTTGTAACAGCTATGATGGCTTTGTTTATTGTGCTATGGATAGTCGGTCAAAGCAAGCAGATAAAAGAATATGTAGCCAACTACTTTAAAGACCCAGGTGCTTTCTTTGAAAACACAAAAGGGACTGGAACTTTTTCGGGCGATTCTCCTATAGTGAAAGAAAGAATTCAGGACGAAATGTTGAAACGTGAAGAAAAAAAATTAGAAGAGATGGCAAATGCTATTATGAGAGAACTTACTAAAGAACCAAACCTAAAAAAATTATTAGAGCAAATTAAAATAGAGATTGTAAAAGAAGGAATGAGAATCGAACTCCTCGAAGGCTCGGAATCCTTCTTTTTTGATATTGGAAACGCTCAGCTAAAACCTGAAGCTATAAAAATATTATCTGCCATCGCAAAAGAAGTAGGCAAGCTACCAAATCACATTATTATTGAAGGACATACCGACAGTAGACCTTATCAAAGAAGCGACGGATATTCGAATTTTGAGTTGAGCGCCGATCGATCGAATAGCGCTCGTCGGGTTTTGGTTGCTAATGGAATTAAGGATTCTCAAATAGATGAAGTACGCGGTTATGCCGACAGAAAACTTCGTAACGCTGAAAACCCAAACGATGTATCCAACCGCAGAATAAGTATAATTATTAAATTTGATGTGAGATAAGTTTATGGAAAAAAAATTCAAAATACTAATAATTGATGATGAACCTCTGTTTTTAAATGAAATTTCAAGAGCATTGGAGGTTAACTCGCATTATAAAATTTTTACAGCTACCGATACAATCCAAGCGTTCAAAATTTCCGAGGAGAATCAACCCGACATTATCCTCTCAGATTACTACATGCCATACGAAGATGGCTTCTCTTTTTGCAAAAAAATTAAATCACACCCCCTTCTGTACGATACTATGTTTGTAATCCTTTCAGTTGCTTCCGAAGTCGAAACTAAAATAAAAGGCTTAGAAGTCGGTGCCGATGATTTCATCACGAAACCTTTCAACCCCGAAGAACTTCATTCCAAAATAAAAGCACTTTTAAGAATAAAATCACTCCAAGAAACTTTAAAAAATGATAAAAAAATATTAGAACAACTGAACAAAGAATTAGACGATGGATTGCTGGCATTGGTAAATTTATTAAATCAGCTAATCGGACTTCGCGTCCCTAATGCTTCTGTCAGAGCTTCGAAAGCACAAGAATTGGTTGGCTGGATGACTGAAAGATTAAGTTTAGATGCTCAAACAAAAAAGACGATCGAATTGGCTATTCAACTTCGAGAAATCGGAAAAATTACACTCTCCGATGAAATACTAAAAAAGAATTTTTATGATTTGTCGGAAGACGAAAAAACTAAGTTGTTCCAGTTCCCGGTTTTAGGGCAATTATTGATAGGTAAGATTAGCAGATTAAAAAATGTGGGTCTGGTTATCCGTCATCAGTTAGAAAATTATGACGGAACAGGTTACCCCGACAGGCTCCAAGCTCAGCATATTCCAATTGAGGCAAGAATTTTAAGAGCAGTAAATCTTGTTGAGCAAGAAACCTCAAAACCAGATTTCAAACTCGATCATTTGATAGAAACTGTCCGTAAAGCACGAGGCACGATACTCGACCCGCGAGTAATGCAATTGCTTGAAGAATATTTACACATTACAAACGATCCTTTTTGGCTGGATAATAAACAACAAATTAGCGTCTATGAACTCAGGGAGGGTATGGTATTAGCAAACGATCTATGTACTGGTAGCGGCATTAAACTTTTACAAGCTGGTTTTATTGTTACTCTTTCGACTATTGAAAAAATTCTAACACATCATCATTTCGACCCAATAATAAATAATATTTACATCTGTCGTAAAATTTCAGAAGTTTGATCGTTCTTGTTATACAGCTTTTTCTGTTACCTTATCAAAAAAATGTAATTTAGTTGTGTCGATATAAAGCGGAAAGTTTTCGTTTACTTTTAACCGGTTATCGGGGGGCACACGAGCCACTAACTTTTCCCTCTCTCCAGTTGCGAAATAAACAAACATCTCGTTACCTACCGTTTCTATAACTTCGATAAACCCCTTTATCTCCTGCAACGTTGACGAATTCATTTGAGTGTGTATGTGCTCAGGTCGGATTCCTAATATAATTTTCTCACTTTTATATGGAGCTAATTTGTTTCTGTATTCATCGGGTAAATTACACGTAAAAGTTTTACTGGGGGAGGTGAACTTCAATTGATCATCAATTTGAATTGTGCCTTCAACAAAATTCATCGTCGGACTTCCGATAAACGAAGCAACAAATTTATTTACGGGATTATTGTATATGTTTAGTGGTGTATCAACCTGATGTATATAGCCGTCTTTCATTACAACAATCCTGTCGCCCATCGACATTGCTTCCACTTGGTCGTGCGTTACGTAAATCATCGTGGTTTCAATTTGGTGATGCAGTCGCGAAATTTCGGTTCGCATTTGAACACGCAGGTTTGCATCGAGATTGCTTAGCGGCTCATCGAACAAAAATACTTTTGGCTGACGCACAATTGCCCTGCCCAGAGCAACACGCTGCCGTTGTCCGCCCGAAAGGGCTTTTGGTTTACGCTCTAACAACTGACTGATGCCGAGTATATCGGCAGCTTTTTGCACACGTTTTTTTATCTCGGCTTTATCGTACTTTCGTAATTTCAAGCCGAATGCTAAATTTTCATACACATTCATATGCGGGTAGAGAGCATAATTTTGAAAGACCATTGCAATATCCCTGTCTTTCGGAGGGATGTCGTTTACCACTTTTTCGTCAATCGAAATCGTGCCGCTTGTAATTTCTTCGAGTCCGGCAATCATTCTTA
>CAMTVZ010000137.1:0-7547 GCA_947085285.1 uncultured Ignavibacteriota bacterium | reverse complement strand
CTACATATTGAATTCCATTCATAACTATATCCGTAAAATTTATTAAACTTGTTGTTAAATTATACCAAATTACATAGCAATATACAAATCGTAGATGTGATCACTTCCTTCGTTACATATCGACAATATTATCCAAAATAATTCAATTGTCACCTGCTCTCCGTTCCTTGCTCTTCGCTCTCTAATTCAGCTTATCCAACTCGCTTTCAATTCCGAACTTTATTCTTCTCTCACCGGTGTAATCCTTGAATTTCAAAGCGGTTTCGAATTCTTTTTTTGCTTTCTGTTTATCTCCAATTTTCAAAAGCGCCAGACCGAGCCGATAATGTGTGTTAGGTAAAATCCAATTTTGTCTAAAGTTCTTAAACTGTAAAACCTGATTGAACATCTGAATCGACTTATCATAGTTACCCAACTCGAAATAAGCTCGTCCTAACCTGAAATATTTTTCACCCCGCTGGTCTTCATTGAGCGAGCTTATCGTCATTAGTTCAGCCGCAGAATTGATAACATCTTGGTAATCGCCAGCATCAAAATTATTCGACATCTTGATTAAAGCTACATCTACATTATTCAACGGAGATTTAAGTCTTTCTTGTGCATCGGCGTTCTTACCTGCACTTCGATAATTTTGTAACGCGGTAGTTCTATCCCCCGAAAGTTCGTAGCATAAACCGATACGATAATATGTGTTTTCTTTCGATGAAGAATCAATATCTTTTGTATTTAAATATTTTTGATACCATCGAATTGATTCTGTAAAGTTATTTTTAAATCTGTATGCGTCGCCAAGCGAGCTAAAACTTGAGGATATGAATCGTTCTGCTTCAGAATTTTGGATTGTGATAGCTTTCTTGAGTACAACAATTGCTTCATCTGCGCGACGCAGCCAGTACAGAAGGATATTTCCATAACGTTGAACGTAGAAAGGATTTTGAGCGTATTTTTTTGATAGTTGATCTAAGTAGTAGAACGCTCTTTCAGGTTCTTCTTCAGCGATATAAAATTGCGAAAGCCACCACTTGGCTTCGTTATTTGCATAAATACCTTTTGCCGCAGCACGCTCTAACTGTTCTAAACCTTTTTGCCTATCGCCAGCGAATCCCATAATTTTTACCATCCATCTGAAAGAACTTGGAATCCGTGATACAAAATAATTGAACATCCCTAATCCCATCTCGGCATCGTGGTTGTTCAGGTTTGCTTCAATCGCATCTTCTAAATAACTATAACCCTTCCTTCCATCCCACAACGCCCTGACGATTTGATTTTCTTGAGCGCGAACTATGCCACGATAACCATAAATTCCACCTAAGTAAAACATAGCGTTAGAATTTTTTTTATATTTATCCAAAACTTTTTCGGCAACATCGATGACGTTATCGGATAGTTGAATAAATTTATCGAAGTCGGTGCGGACTCTTAAAAATGTATATCGGTAGTGATAGATCATCGCTTTAAAAAAATACCCGCGAGGATCGTTTGGAGCAATTTTAATGACCTCATCAAACTTTTCTTCTGCGTCTTTGAATTTAAAATTGTACAGAGCATCGATACCTTGGATTGTGATGTTGTGTACGCTTTCCCAATCAATCTTTTTTGTCGCCGGATTATTTTGAGAGAAAAGAATATTCTGGCTTATGAAAAATATAAATAGAATCAGAATTATTTTATTCATTTGTTTAATGTAGATAAATTTAGTTGCTGATGTTACTCAAAAAAAATAGACCACTGATAACACAGATTAAACTGATGTACACAGATATAAATCCGTAATAATAGAAGTTTTGATGTATTTGCACACTTTTATAAAATCTTCGATCATCCGATACATCATAATCTCATAAATTTTGATTTAATGATAAGAATATTTGTGTATAAAAACAATTTGACAATCGGCAATTAACTTTATATATTTTAGCAGATAATTTTAAAAACTATGGTGAATTATGAAATTGTTAAATTACCGGACATTGTTACGCAAAGAACCAGAGGGTGGTTATACAGTTATCGTCCCCTCTTTACCGGGGTGCATAACTTATGGCGATACTATCGATCAAGCTATTGAGATGGCAAAAGAAGCTATCAACCTTTACATCGAAAGCTTAATCGAACATGGCGAAGATATTCCCACTGAAAATGGGACTTTTGAATATTTCATCGAAGTCGCGACTGATGCCTAAACTCCCTGTTATTAATTCAAAAGATTTAATCAACATCCTTCTTAAGAAGGGATTTATTTTAGATCGAACAAAAGGAAGCCACTACATCTTTTTTCATCCTGAATCTAAAAAGCGGGTGGTCGTTCCTTTTCATAAAAAAGATTTACCGAAAGGAACACTTTCTGAGATATTAAAACAAGCGGGTATTAGTCGCAATGAGTTAATTGATGATTAACCAATTTGGAACTTTTAATTACTATTCGTATGTTAGTGTAGGCATATGAGAAGAAATAATATACATAAAGCAGTAACTATCGGATTTGCCGCACTATTCCTTGTTTTTAACATCGGGCTGCCAATTGTTATACATTACTGTGAAATGATGGGAACAGTTTCGCACGATTCTTGTGGTATGTGCCATACCGACAAAAATGACGGCAACAAGATAGAACTCGCTAAAGCCGAATCTTCTTGCTGCCAATCTGTAATCGCGGCAGAATCAAATAAAACAGTGTTTCTCCAAGCACAAAAAACCGACATAACAACAAAACTCCATTATTCCATTATTCCATCCGCAATAGGCGGACTGCACTCTTCTTTCTCAATTGATTCCCAATATCGCTCAAAAATATTTTTAACTAGCACCGATTCCCCTCCTCTCATTGAAGATATACCAATCTTCATCTCTTCACTTCTGATTTAAATTTCTAATTCGAAGCACCAATCCGATTTTAGCGGGCTAAACTCCCGTTTTTGATTAATTAATTTTCAATTTCAATATTTGATTTTGTTTAGTTCGCTGAAAGCGAATTAGCTATTATTATTTAGATTTTTTAAATCATTTATAACAGGTAAAATATGAAAACCACAATTTGGTTATTACTCATTTTCTTACAAACAAATTTATTAGCTCAAGAAAAGCCAAAACTCATTTTAGACGAACTGATAGATGTGGCGCTTGTGAACAATTCTGAACTTCGTGCGTATTCCGAAGCTGTAAAAGCAGCAGAAGCAAAGATCCCACAGATGCGTTCGCTCGATGATCCAGAATTAGCATTTCGATTGATGGAAATGCCCGGCTTAAAACCAAACGAAGCTATGTATTCAAATATAGAGCTAATGCAGATGATACGCTTCCCCTCGAAAATTTCGACTGAAGCAAAGATGGCAGAAATTGAAGCCAACCGAGCTCAACAAATTTACAACGAAAAATCAGTCGAAATAATTATGAAAGTGAAATCTGCATTTTACGAGTTGTGGATGGCACAAAAGAATTTAGAACTCAATCGCGATAATACTGAATTGATGAAACAGTTTTTGCAGATTGCTCAAACACGTTATGCGGTTGGAAAAATTTCGCAGCAGGATGTTTTGCGGGCACAGGTCGAAATTGCAAAATTGGAAAAAGAACGGCTCGGTTTTTTGGATATGGAAGAAGCCGCATTGGCTATGCTGGCTTCGCTATTGAATAAAAATATTTCAGAATTTACTGGAATAGCAACCGCACCCGATACAATATTTTTCGATTTCGATATTAAACAAATTCAAGATTATGCATTAAAAAATTGCTCGCGCCTTCGAAGTGATTCGCTTATGATCGAAAAAGATAAACAAATGCACAAGCTAACAAAACTTGAATATTTGCCCGATTTCAAAGTGGGTGTTGAATACGTCTCTTCGCCAATGACCGGCTTTCGTGGCTGGAGTTTAATGGCTGGAATTTCACTCCCCTTTTCGCTATGGACTTTGGGCAAAGCCAATGCGCGAGTTCAGGAAGCTGAAGCAAACATACTCAGATCGACGGCAATGTATAACGACGAACGGAATATGCTGCTTTCAAAAGTACGTGAATATTATGCTAAAGCCAATTCGTTGAAAAGGCAGTGGGATCTATATCAAAACAACATTATCCCGCTTGCCGAGCAATCTTTACAGGTTACACTCATCAATTACCAAACCGGTCAAACCGATTTTTTGATGCTTTTAGATGCATACCGGATGATAGTGATGGAAAAGATGGAACAAATTATGACTCGTATGAGATTCGAGCAAACGCTTGCGGACTTAGAAAGAGAAATCGGCTGCCGCGACATAGAAGAAATTTTATGATTGTTTCATTGGATCATTTTCTCATTTACTCAATGAATAAATGTTCCAATGGTAAAATGAATAAATAACTAAGCACATACAAGGAATTAAATATGAATATTAAAATAATCTTTTCAATCATTACAATTTTATCAATCGTTTCAATCCTCTTCACCGGTTGTACTGATAAAAAAGGCGACGGGACAGAACAGACATCTGAACAGGCAAAAGAAATCTACACCTGCCCAATGCATCCTTCGGTGATTTCGGATAGACCAGGTGCTTGTCCAGTCTGCCATATGGATTTAGTCAAGAAATCTACACAAACAGAAGCTTCGGATGCTGAACTTTCGCATCTAAAAGCTGTGAGTCTCTCTCCCACTCAACGGATAATTGCAAACGTTTCTACATCAACCGTTGAACGTCGCGATATAAGCAAAGGTGTAGTTGCTGTCGGTGTTGTAGATGTCGCTGAACCGCTGCAAGCACAGGTAGCTGCACGATTTCGCGGGAGAATCGAAAAGCTCTACGCGAACTTCACAGGCAAGGTTGTAAGAAAAGGAGAACCACTCTTCGAATTATACAGCCCCGATTTAGTTTCGGCTCAGCAAGAACTTATTCTCGCCTCCAACACAATCAAGAATATGAAATCTTCCGATGCAAACCAACAAAATTTGCTCAATGCAATACGAGACCGTTTGCGTATTCATTTCGGTCTTACTGAAAATCAAATTACAGAAATTGAAACATCACAAAAAATTAAATCATCAATCGCATTCCACTCCCCAATATCAGGAACGGTTTTAGCAAAAAATATTCAAGAAGGAGAGTATGTGGATGAAGGAACGGTCCTTTATCAACTTGCCGACCTTTCTAATGTTTGGATTTATTTAGATGTGTATGAAAAAGATATCAAAGATATTCAACTAAATCAGTCAGTAAAAATTACTTCCGATGCGTATCCGAACGAAATATTTTCGGGCAAAGTTACGTTCATCGACCCATCAATAAACCCTGAGACGCGGACTATCAGAGTGCGGACAGAATTAAAAAATCCGAACGGCAAACTCAAACCACAAATGTTCGTTAAGGCATCGGTTATCGAAGTTACCAAAAATGCACTAACAATTCCTTCATCTGCGGTAATCTATACCGGGAAACGTAATGTTGTATGGATAGAAATTCAAACAAATGTCTTCGAGCCGCGTGATGTAGTTTTAGGTGCAACTGCTGGTCCACTCGTCGAAGTGCTTCAAGGATTGTCGGAAGGTGAATCGGTTGTAACGACTGGCGGTTACTTGATTGATTCAGAAAGCCAATTAAAGCAAACAGGTGCGCCGACCGGACACGAAGGACATCAAACCGAAACATCAAAAGAAAAGCAAGCTCAAACACTTGATGAGAATGAATTTAAAATTACAGTAAAATATAAATACATACCCGATGTTATTCACGCTAAGAAAGGTGAAAAGATAAAAATCGCATTCTATCGCGATGAGGATTCGAAATGCACCGAAGAAGTTGTATTCCCAGATTTTGGCATCAAGAAATTTTTACCACCGTATAAAACAACAATTATTGAAATAACTCCAAAGCAAGCTGGCGAATACAGATTTCATTGCGGAATGGATATGCTTGAAGGAAAGGTAATAGTGCATGAATAAAGCAATTCTAAAACAGTTAAAACTGTTGAACGATTTTTGTGGCTCTATTAACACACGACTTAAGTCGTGTGTTAGCAGCAAAATTTCTCATGCAAACCGTTTTAACGGTTTATCAATTTTCTACAATCAGAGGTTATCATGATAGAAAAAATAATAGACTATTGCGCCAGAAATAAATTTATCGTCATACTATTCTACTTGATTATCGTTGCCTGGGGCATCTGGGCAGTTGTGCATACACCATTAGATGCAATCCCCGACCTCTCAGAAAATCAAGTAATTGTTTTCACCGAATGGATGGGCAGGTCTCCACAATTGATCGAAGACCAAATAACTTTTCCACTAGTAACTGCTTTACAGGGAGTTCCTGAAGTTCATGCTATACGTGCACAATCTATGTTTGGGATGTCGTTCATCTTCATCATCTTTGAAGAGAAAACTGATTTGTATTGGGCAAGAAGTCGTGTGTTAGAAAAACTCTCGGTTGTTCAAACCACACTCCCAGCCGGCGCCAAAGTGCAACTCGGTCCCGACGGAACTGGCGTTGGGCACGTCTTCTGGTACACCGTCGAGGGGAAATACGATTTAGGAACGCTTCGCTCGATTCAGGATTGGTACATCAAACTGCATTTACAGGGTGTACAAGGGGTTGCCGAAGTTGCTTCAATCGGCGGTTTTGTAAAACAATATCAGGTTGACATCGACCCGAATAAAATGAAAGCATACAGCGTCACGATCACCGACATAAAAAATGCGGTTATGCGTTCCAATAATGATGTCGGCGGAAAAATACTTGAAATTTCAGATGCCGAGTATTTTGTTCGCGGTCAGGGATACATCCAGTCGGTGCGTGATATCGAAAACATAGTTGTCGGTACAAGTTCAACCGGAACGCCAATTTACATACGGAATATCGGCGTTGTTCAACTCGGCGGCGACATCCGCCGCGGTTCGCTCGAAAAAGATGGTCAGGGACAAGTGGTTGGAGGTATCGTAGTTATGCGTTATGACGAAAATGCTAAAGATGTTATCGACCGTGTGAAGGCAAAAATCGAGGAAATCACACCGGGCTTACCCGAAGGTGTTAAAATTATTCCCGCCTACGATAGAAGCGATTTAATAATGGCAGCCGTCCACAATCTAAAAAATACTTTGATTGCAGAAGGGATTGTAGTAAGTATTATGGTTCTTATATTTCTTCTGCATGTGCGTAGTGTGCTGCGAATTATTATCGAATTACCAATTGCCGTTTTAATTGCATTCATCGGAATGAAAACGTTTGGTATAACTTCCAACATTATGTCGTTAGGTGGAATTGCAATTTCGATAGGAGTGATTGTAGATGCCTCGATTGTTCTTGTTGAAAACGCCTACCGTAATGTTGCACGTGCACAGCACGAAAAAGGATCCTTAACGAATACAGATTATCTCGAAATCGCTATTATTTCTGCAAAACAAGTTGGACCTGCAATATTCTTTTCGGTTGCTATTATGGTGGTTTCGTTTCTTCCTGTATTTTTACTTACAGGGCAGGAAGGAAAGTTGTTCAAACCTTTAGCATTTACAAAATCGTTTGTAATGATCGGATCAGCAATAATTGCTATAACGCTCGTGCCAATGTTAATGACTATGT
>CAMTVZ010000136.1:0-1374 GCA_947085285.1 uncultured Ignavibacteriota bacterium | reverse complement strand
ACTTAAATTAGCATATAAAAATAATATTGCGAATGATTTACAAGGACTAACCTCTAAATTCAGCATCACAGCATCACAAAGGAAATTCTACAAGATTGTTATTGAAAAGTTAAAACAACTTCAGCCAATTGAATCCGATTAAATATCTGATTTTTTGATATGAATAAAAAAACCTCCGTGTTCAACAAAAAGAACACGGAGGTAACAATTTACTTTGCGAGCAGCATCTTCTTAACAGAAACAAAACTACCTGCTTGCAGTGGTTCGATTGAACTCACCACAAGCTTGTAAAAATATATACCGCTTGAAAATCGAGAGGCATCCCACACGACTTCATAATATCCGGCTTCTTTATATTCATCAACAAGTTGTTCTACTTCCCTGCCTAACACGTCATAAATCTTTAGAGTTACATAACCATGTTCCGGAAGTGAAAATTTTATTTGTGTTACTGGATTAAATGGGTTGGGATGATTTTGATGTAACATAAATTTAGAAGGAAATTCAATATCATCTTTTTCTATTATTAATTTGTCGGAAGTTGAATTCTTAGATAAATTTAGATTATAATCCCTAAACATACTTACGATTTCACCAATTACCGAAATAGAAATTGAATCAATTGAATAAGCTCGTGTTTTAATATTGTCGTAAATTGTTCTTGCTGTGTTCAAATCACCGATTCCAAGGTTTGCAAATATTTTCTGTACCTGATAATACATCCACATTCCATCATCGGGATTATTCTGTAAGTAAACATTCGAAAGCGAAATCGCCGATGCAAAATCTTTCTTTCTCAGTTTCTCTTGTATCTTTAAAGCGGATGCTAAATTCTTTAACTTAACAGAATTTGCTCTTCTTTCAATCCTATTTATATAATTTTCCCAAGGCATTTTTATATGAGGGTTGAGATTAACTCCAAAATCTCGCAAACTCTCCAAACCATATAATGCATCTAATGCATTCGTAGAATTATCTTCAATCGACCTTATATACGTAACTGCTAATTCCTCTTCAATCGGTTGTGCTGGTACCATTGGAGCAGAAGTTGACGCAGGAGAAGTCAAAAATGGGATATATACAACATTCCCGTAGAAATCTTGTGCTGGATTTGGTCCGGATGAATTTCCCCAATATGTGTTCTGTGCATAAATTGTACTTCCTGTTTCATTATTTACCAAACGACGAAAATAATTGTAATTGTTGTAGATGTTATTAAATCCAGCCATATTTGCCCAACAATAAATAGGTCGGCAAGGTCCTGGTTCTATTGCTTCAGGCGTGTAATTTAATGTAGTAAGCTCTACTATCCCATCACAGACCCACCGACATATGTATTGATAGCGTTGACCTATGTATGCGTAACCATTATTT
>CAMTVZ010000135.1:0-9272 GCA_947085285.1 uncultured Ignavibacteriota bacterium | reverse complement strand
TTACTTTTTTGTGCATTAACCCACGACTTAAGTCGTGGGTTAATGAGAAAATAGATTATTTTCTGAACCGTTTTAACGGTTTATCTAAACAAGCGATCTACTTGTGTAACTTAAAAATTCTCTGATGACAAATCTGGGTTTAAAATTTTTATAATATGTTCCGATAAACCCCCTCGTTTGCAATGGATTATTATCTGTGTTGATCTGTTAAATCAGTTTTCATCTGTGGTCTATTGGTGGGTTGGCGACCTTCTTATTGGAAGATGAAATCACAAGTGCTGAAGAACTCTGTTTATCCGCTCTCTTAACACTTCCGACATTTTAGCAAGCTGGTCGTCCTGAAAAAAGTTTGTGATAAGCAAGGGATTGAATATCGAGATTTCGGTTTTACCCGATTTTTCTTGAATAACTATATTGCAAGGTAACAGCAATCCGATGCTGTCATCAATTTCAAGAGCTTGATGCGCAAAGGTAGGATTGCACGCACCAAGAATTGTATATTTCCGGAAATCTAAGTTGAGTTTTTGTTTAATCGTGTTTTGAACATCGATCGTAGTAATAACACCGAATCCTTCCTTCTGCAATTCATCAGTTACTTTTATAACTGCATCTTCAAATGGTAAATCTACTTGTTTTGTAATTCCTAATTCCATATACCTATTGTCCCGTTTATCCATCAATCCATCACCAGTTTCCAGCATTGCAACACCCAAAATTTCTGTCTGTTTAGAATACAGGAAAAAGAGTTCATTATGACTCAAATGTTTGTAGTATTATTTTTTAGAGAAAAAGAATCTGTCGCTCCAGCGGAGCAATATGTTTATTTTTAGTTATCATCAATCTCTCATTCATTTGCATCTAAATACTTCCGGAGTTTTTCTTCAGATTGAGCCCCAATCAAAACTTCTTCGATTACTTTATCTTTTATAACTAAAATTGTTGGTGTTGCCATAATACCTAATCTACGAGTAGTGTTTAGGTCCTTCGAAATATCAAACGAAATTATGTTGTCGTTTGTACGTCTTAATGCATCAATAATTTTAGTCTGGGGGCGGCAAGCCGCGCAACCGGGCCCCCAGAAGTAAATTAAAAGTTTTGGATGTTTGTTAATAGCTTCGCCGATAATACCGTCAACATTTTCGATTAGCTTTCCTTTTTGCGATTTAGATTTCCGAATCATAAAAAATTGTAAAGCAATAAAAAGGAAAACGATGCTTAAGGCGATTATGAGAACAATATCCATTTGTTATTCAGGCTGTTGCTTTTTCTTGCGCGGGATGAAAAGTAAACCCACAACCCCACCGTAAAGTGTACTAACTAATGGGTTGCTTGTAATCGGACACGTACCTGAATAGCATCCGATAAAATGATAATAAGCATAACCGCCGAGTGCGCCAAGAACTGGAAGTCCGATTCGCATTAGCCAGATATTGGCTTTCAAATTTTGAAAAAAATTTTTCATTTTGATTGTTATAAACCACACATTCCGCTCGAACAACCGCCGTACGAAGGAGTTGAATCAGTTGTGCAAGTGTTGCACGAAGAATCGGAAGACCCCATTTTTACCATTGGTGCTGAAAATAGTTTTTTAAATTCTGTACTTCCACATTTTGGACAAACAACGTTATCGAGTATTTCGGATCCTTTATGAAAGATATCATAACTGTTTTGGCATTTTGTACATTGGTAATCGTAAACTGGCATTGAATATATTCCTTCTTCTGAATTTTTAATTGTTAATTTTTTTTGCTTTTAAATTATTTAAATCTTTTACAAATTTTTCTATCTCTTGTTCGTTGAAACCTTTTTCTTTTGAAGCCGATTCTAATGTCCCCCATATAGGGTCGCCACACGCTAAACATTTAATTCCCTGACGCATCAGGTAACTAACTGATTCTGGAAGTATTGTTACTAATTCTTCTATAGAAATATTCTTTTCTATCATTATCAATCAGTTACTTCTATAATTTTATAAGTATGGTTAATTTCTACTGACTTACGAAGCATATGAGTAACGGAACAGTATTTAGTAAGCGAAAGCTCGATTGCACGCTCAACATCTTTCGGCTCGATAGCTTTACCTTCAAAAACATATTCTAAATTAATTTTCGTGTAAACCTGTGGATGTTCATCTGCTACCTCGGCTTCGATGTTCATATAAAAATTTTTCAGGTTAGCCCGTTTTTTTCGCAAAATTGCTGCTACATCACTTCCGGTGCATCCACCGAGTGCAATCAAAATTAATTCTTTAGGTCGTGTTCCAGCGTTACTGCCGCCAAAATCTTCGGGACCATCCATAGTTACCCAGTGGTTTGAATCGGCTTTGCCTAAAAAGGTTACGCCTTGAATATTTTTTACTATAGCTTTTTTTGTTGCCATTTTATTTCTCTTTTTTTTTAGTTATATCCTATTAAAAAACCAATTATTGCAAAATAGATTGTACTTACTTTAGGTTTACAAAGAATTGGACAGAAAGCGCCAATCTTACTAAAATATTTTCCGATAAAAAAACCAGCCGCTGCACCAACAGCCGCTCCAATTATTCCGTAAATAATCATCCGAGCTCACCTAAAAATGGAAACCACTTGGTCAAGTAACCTGCAATAACAGCTAACGAGCCGGTAATCATCAGAATTCCGACCAACACTAACAAAGTACCGCTTACGATTTCAATGACACGGAAGTAACGTTTAACTTTGTGAAAAACTGAAAAGAATGCGTTTAAACTTAGTGCTGCAATTAAGAAGGGGATCCCCAAACCGAGCGAATAAGCACTTAACAATCCGATTCCCTGATATACAGTTTCCTGCTGGCTTGCAATAGCTAATATACCGGCAAGTATCGGACCGATGCAAGGAGTCCAACCAAATGCGAAAGCTAATCCAACCAGAAACGAACCGATAAGCCCAAACGATTTTTTGTTTGTGTGAACACGTTTTTCGAACTGAAGAAATTTGAGTTTAATTATTCCAGTAAGATGAATACCGAGAATTATCAAAAATACGCCTGCTACTTTTCCGGCGATATCAAGATTTGATAACAAAAATTGCCCAATAAATGTAGCCGATGCACCGAGGGCAATGAAGACCGTAGAAAAGCCAAGAACGAAAAAAACCGAGTTGGTTAAAATCTTTTTCATGTTCTCTTTTTTGTTACCTGTTTGCATCTGGTCGAGTGAAAGTCCAGAAATAAATGAAAGGTATCCGGGAATAATCGGTAACACGCAGGGGGAGGCGAACGAGAGAAGTCCGAATATGAACGCTGTAAATATTCCTACTGATTCCATAAAGTATGATTCTTAGTTAGTGATTTTTATCTTTGAATTTGAAATTTAATGTCTTTTTCGAATACTTCCTTCGTTCGGTAACCTTCATAACGTTGCACTATTTTTCCATCTTTGCTAATTAAGAATGAAGTCGGTATTCCACGAATATTACCGTATTGTTTAACTAAATTCTCATCACCGATAACAACAGGATAATTTATTTTATGATCTTTTGCAAATCGCACTACACTCTGGTAATCGTCGAGGGCTATGCCAATAAAAGTGAAACCCTGATTCGAATATTTCTTCTGCAACTCAATGAAATCAGGAATTTCGCGTTTACAAGGAGGGCACCAAGTTGCCCAGAAATTTAAAAACACGACTTTACCTTTGTAATCGGATAATTTCACTTGCTTACCATTCAAATCGGTTAGATTAAAATTAGGTGCAATTTTGTTGTTTGAAAATGCTGTAATTGAAATAACCAAGGTAAATATTATAGTAGTTATTATTGTTTTCATAATTAATAAAGATTCCTTTTAATGTTGTTATGATTGTGTTTCGACGGCATTTAGAACTTCTTCAAGGTATTGCTCGACTGGGAGTGCTCCTTCGAAGTGGTAGTCTTCGTTGATTACAATTCGCGGTACTCCACGTACATTATACTTGTTTGCTAGATGCGGGAACTCAGTAGCTTCAATCATATCGGCTTTGATATTTTCGTTTAGCAGTGCTAATGCATGCCCGATAAGTACAGCCGGCGGACAGTATGGACATGTAGGGGTCACAAAAACTTGAATATGAACTGGTTTGTTGATTTGCTTTACTTTTTCTATTACTTTTTCGCTCAACTGTGTTGTACCACTCGATACCATTTCAATAGATTCTAACAGCGAAGCAAATTCGTAACCCGAGGGAATGCCGAAATACCGAATGCCGTAATCCTTATCTTCGCTCATTACAACGGTTGCCGGTATTTTATCTATATTAAATTTATCGGCAACATCTTTATCTATGATAAGATTATAAGTTTCAAGTTTTAGCTTGTCAGACAATTCTACAAGTTCACGTAGTAACTGTCCGGTTTCCTTGCAAAATTGGCACTCTATTTCTTGCGTGAAGAACAATAACCTAACGTTTCCTTTTAGTTCTTCGAATCTCTTTTTTATTTCTTGTCGATCTTTTTCTTTTAAAATTGTCATATATTTTTAGTATCAATTTACAAAAATATTAATAATTATAAAATATCAATATTCTTGCTTTTATTTTTTAATTTTTTTGTGAATGCAATTTTTAAAACACCGTTTTTGAGTTCGGAGATTACATTTTCAAAATCTAACGTATCAGGGAGTTCGATATAACGAATAAACTTACCATATTTTCGTTCGCAGCAATAATTTCTATCGGTCATCTCTTTAAATTCTGTATGTCTTTCGCCTTGAATTTCGAGTACGTTGTTTTCAATTTTTAAACTGATATCTTTTTTTTCTACACCTGGTAGATCGATATTAATATTGAATGAATCACTCTTTTCCGAAATATCAACATCGGGGATCCAATCGATATCACTATTTTTTTCGACTCTGTCAGCATAATTATAATCGGGCAAATCTGGATAAAGCCGATGAAGTAATTCTTGGGCGGGCGAAAAGTTCATTCGCCGATGTATGTGAAGCTGACCGTTCCGTCTGTTTTGTCTGTACATACTAAACTCCATTTAGTTAGCTGTTGTAACTTTTGAAACATACTCATCTAATTTAGCGGCTAAAATATGTTTAGGGACAGCACCAACGACCCCATCTATCAATTTTCCATTGATAAAAATTCCTAATGTAGGAATACTCATAATGCCATAAGCCGAAGCTGTTCGTGAATTTTCGTCAGTGTTTAACTTGGCAACCTTAAATTTTCCTGCATACTCGTCGGCTAATTGTTCGACCACAGGAGCTACCATACGGCAAGGTCCGCACCAAGGCGCCCAAAAATCTACAAGCACCGGCAATTCAGATTGCAAAACTTCTTTTTGAAAATTTTGGTCTGTTACTGTGAAAATATTTTTATTCATATTATTTACTTTCCTTTTGATTCTTTAAATTTTTTGTTTGTTGATATTTTAAGTGGAACATAAACCGGGCACCAACCGATTAAAGCAGTCATTATTGGTACTATTCCTAAAAGTCCCCATGCTGTTTGTGGCCCGAAGAAATACAAACCTATTAATACTAAACCTAATATGAGTCTTAAAACTCTATCTATGCTTCCGATATTGTTAGTCATTTTGTAGATCCTTTATTTTTTTAGTTTCAATAATAAGATGCACTCCAATATGAAAGGATTCAAATTTATTATTTTGAATGAATAAATGAAATAGTTTGATTTTCTAATTTAATTTCTATAAATTTGATGCAAATTATTAAAAGACTTATTATGCTTGAAAACTACATACCCTTAGCAATAATCCTCGCTTTTGCAACTATATTTGCATTAATAATGACGAGAGTGAACGAATGGTTCGGTCCCAAAAAGCCTACCGAAGAAAAGCTATCGACCTACGAAAGTGGGATGGAGCCGGTACGAACCGCCCACGAACGTTTTTCAGTAAAATTTTTTCTTGTGGCGATGTTGTTTATTCTCTTTGATATCGAAATTGTATTTATGTATCCTTGGGCAGTTAACTTTCGTCAGTTAGGACTTTTAGGATTTATCGAGATGTTTGTATTTATTTTTATTTTAATGATTGGTTATTATTACATTTGGAAGAAAGGTGCATTGAAATGGGACTAATAGATAAAGATAGTTTTTTAACCACAAAATTAGAAACGTTGTTAAATTGGTCGCGCAAAAACTCACTCTGGCCTATGCCTATGGGAATTTCGTGCTGCGCCATCGAGATGATGTCGTTTGCTGGTCCACGTTTCGATGTATCTCGTTTTGGCTCCGAGGTGTTCCGCTTTTCGCCGCGTCAATCCGATTTGATGATTGTTGCTGGCACTGTAACTTATAAAATGGCAAAAGTGGTTCGAAAAATATACGACCAGATGCCCGAACCCAAATGGGTTATTTCGATGGGGGCTTGTGCCTCATCAGGCGGTATGTACCGATCGTACTCGGTTGTTCAAGGCATCGATTTGTTTATTCCAGTCGATGTTTATGTCGCCGGTTGCCCACCTCGTCCTGATAATGTTTTAAATGCCCTAATCGAATTACAGAAAAAAATTGCACGAAACGAAAAACCGGGTGATTCTCAAAAAATTATTATCCAAAACTGACAATGGAAAACATCAAACAAAAACTAATTGAAAAATTAAAGGAGAACTACGGAACGAGTATCGAATCTGTAGTCGAGTTTCAGGGAACTCTTACTATTACAGTTGCCAAGGAAAAGCTAAAAGAAATTTGCACTTTCCTACGGAACGATTTCGATCTCTATTTCGATATGTGTAAAGATGTTATAGGTGTTGATTGCCAACGGACCGACTTTAGATTCGAAGTAATCTACAATCTTTATTCAATCAAAAACAATGCTCGGTTTTTATTAAAAGTAAAGTTGCAAGAATCTGATATGCACCTTCCATCGGTGGTAGATATTTGGCCCGGTGCAAATTGGCTCGAGCGCGAAGTGTACGATTTTTTCGGAATTATATTTGATGGTCATCCTGATTTACGAAGAATTTATATGCCTGAAGATTTTGAGTATTTTCCTCTAAGGAAAGATTTTCCATTAATGGGGATTCCCGGTTCAATTACTCTTCCACGAAAATAATATTTTAAACTATGGACACAAAAAGTAAAATACTACAAGCTCTCGAAAATCAGGACGTAAGTGTATATTTCGATGACCCACTTGAAAATGATATGATCTTGAATATGGGTCCTCAACATCCGGCAACACACGGTGTTTTGCGGCTACTGATACGTTTGGACGGCGAGACCATTATTGGAACAGTTCCAGAAGTTGGTTATCTGCACCGCGGTTACGAAAAAATGGCCGAAAATATGAGTTACCACGAATATATACCGCATACCGACCGGTTAGATTATCTATCCCCTTTAGCGAACAATGTTGCTTATGTTTTAGCAGTCGAAAAATTAGCTGGCATCGAGGTTCCACGAAGAGCACAATTTATACGTGTTATCATTGCTGAAATGGCCCGAATTATGTCGCATCTGGTAGCTATGGGTTCAACCGCAATGGATGTGGGGGCACTTACAGTTTTGTTATGGGGTTTCAGAGAAAGAGAAAAGCTTCAGGATATACAGGATGTTTTTACCGGAGTTCGCTTCACTACAAGTTTTACACGTATCGGTGGGCTGGCTCAGGATATGTCGGATGAAGCCATCGCTATGCTGAAAAATTTTCTTGATCAATTCCCCGAAAAAATAAAAGATGTCGAAAAATTACTTTTCAAAAATCGTATCTTTATACAAAGGTGCGAAGGTATCGGAGTAATCTCAAAACACGATGCTATCGCTATGGGCTTAACTGGTCCGAATCTTAGAGCATCGGGGGTGGCACACGACCTGCGGCGAGATGAGCCATACTTGGTTTACAATGAATTAGATTTTGATATTCCTACATACGACGATGGCGATGCCTTAGCACGGTTTTATATTCGTATGGAAGAAATGAAACAGAGTGTTAAAATAATCCGTCAAGCACTCGAAAAAATGCCAAAAGGTCCTGTTAATGCTGCTTTGCCAAAAAAAGTTTTACCCCCGAAAGAACGTATCTATACAAAGATGGAAGAACTTATACACGATTTCATGCTCATTAATTTCGGAATCAGTCCACCCGTCGGCGAAGTTTATCAAGCAATTGAAAATTCGAAAGGGGAATTAGGTTTTTATATTTCGAGCCGCGGCGAAGGTTCACCATGGCGTTTAAAAATTCATTCCCCATCATTTATCAATATTCAAGCATTACCCATTTTGCTGAAGGGGCATTTAGTTTCCGATGTTGTTGCTATCATTGGCAGCATCGATCCGGTTATGGGAGAAGCCGACAAGTAAATAAAACCTTTGTATAAAAAAAATAGCTAATAAAAAATGTTCACAGAAGAAAATTTAAAAAAGATAGAAACTCTAAAAGCCCGCTATCCGAATACCAAGTCGTTAACGCTGCCAGCTCTCTGGATGGCTCAGGAACAATTCGGATGGGTTTCAGAAGCAGCTATGAAATATATCGCAGGGTTATTGAATGTGCCGTATAATCATGTTTATTCAGTTGCTTCATTCTATACGATGTTTAATAAAAAACCGGTTGGAAAATTTCATATTCAAGTATGTACAAATATTTCGTGCCAGATTTTGGGTTCCGAAAAACTTGTTGATCACTTATGCAAGAAGTTAAATGTTTCAAAAGGTGAGATTAGTAAAGATGGAAATTTTACAATCTCCGAAGTCGAGTGTTTAGGTTCATGCGGAACAGCTCCGGTGATGCAAATAAATGATGACTATTTCGAAAATCTTACAATCGAAAAAATAGATGATATTATTTCAAAACTAAAATGATACTATGTCAGAATCCACTATAAAGATATTACTCCCCGAAATACCTAATCTCCACAAACTCGAAATTTACGAACAGCATAATGGCTATGCGGCATTGCGTAAAGTATTAGGAATGAAGCCCGACGAGGTTATAGATGAAGTTAAAAAATCAGGATTACGTGGGCGGGGTGGGGCAGCATTCCCCACAGGATTAAAGTGGAGTTTTATGCCCAAATCGAACGAGAAACCAAAATATCTTTGTGCTAATGGAGATGAGGGGGAACCAGGCACTTTTAAAGACCGACAAATTTTTGAATTCAATCCTCACCTTTTTATTGAGGGATGTTTAATAGCAAGTTATGCTATGGGAATCAAAGCAACGTATGTTTACATCCGGGGTGAATATAAAAAGTGGATTGAGATACTCCAAAATGCAATAGACGAAGCTTACGAAAAAAATTATATTGGAAAAAATATTTTAGGAAAAAATTTTAGTACCAGATCGGAAGAGCACACG
>CAMTVZ010000134.1:0-1195 GCA_947085285.1 uncultured Ignavibacteriota bacterium | reverse complement strand
GTAAATATGATGTTTATTTTTTCCATGCTGTTGTAACAGGAATGTTTATACCAATCGTTAGATTATTTGGGAAAAAAGTTTTATTGCAAACTCACGGCTTGGATTGGAAAAGGGAAAAGTGGAATAGGTTTGCAAAATCAGTGATCAAGTTTTCAACACAATTAGGAATCAGATTATCGCATCATATTGCATCAGTCAGTTTAGAGGAGGTGGAATATTTTTCGGATAATTTTAAAAAACAAGTTACTCATTTGCCGAATGGGATAACGATACCTGAAATCACATCAAGCATTACTGAAATCGAAAGATACAACCTCAAACCGGGTAAATATATATTATTTTTATCGAGATTAGTTCCGGAAAAAGGTTGCCATTTTTTAATTGATGCTTGGAATAATCTTGACCCGCAGTTGAAATCTGAATACAAATTAGTTATTGCAGGTGATACACAATATAGAGACAAGTATTATTATTCTTTGAAAGAGCATGAATCTTCGGACATCGTATTTACAGGATTTGCGACCGGGGAACTGAAGAATCAACTCTTATCTCACGCGGGTTTGTTTGTTCAACCTTCTACTATTGAGGGGATGCCAATATCGGTTTTAGAAGCGATGGGATACGGAATACCGGTTGTTGCATCTAATATCCGTGAGATTTCGGAGATAGTGATTGATAAAGAATTGTTGTTCGAGGTTGGGGATAGTGAAGGTTTGTGTAAAATTTTAAGTTTGGTTTTAAAAAATGTCGAAGTTCACAAGCAATATGCGCTGGAAAAAAAGGGTGAGATTTTAGCAAAGTATAACTGGGATACGACGGCTAATGTGTTGGATAGTTTGCTTGGCAGCTTGAAGTAGGTCGGTTTATAAAACCGACCTACAATTATTAATGGTTATTTGAGAAAGAAGTAATTATTTTTTATCTTAAAGTTGAAACAAATAAATAATTGGATTCTATAGACGATGCGCCTGAAAAAAATTGAAATAGAGAGTATTAAAAGAATAGTCAATAAGTACGACCCGGCGGCAAAAATATATCTTTATGGTTCACGGATTGATGACAGCAAAAAAGGGGGAGATATAGATTTGTTGATAATATCCAATAAAATCACAAATGCGATAAAACGGAAAATACGATTAGAATTGTATGAAGATATCGGCGAGCAAAAAATCGATATCATTATTACAAAAAATAT
>CAMTVZ010000133.1:0-11282 GCA_947085285.1 uncultured Ignavibacteriota bacterium | reverse complement strand
GAAATGTTTCTAATATCTTCGCGCAACGATCTATTCTCCCCTTCTTCTTCTGGAATACCATCTTTGTTGATTTGGGAATGTATAATATTTGGAAGGAATAGGAATATTATAAATAAAAAAAAGAGACGGTTGGTCATAACAAATTGCTTTCTATAATTTTTATATTTTCTTGCTCCAGGTTATTTCATTTTCGTTTTGAAGATGGTTCACCCATCGTGCGAGTACGAACAAAAAATCGGAGAGACGGTTTAAATAAATAATAGGTTGTGTTCCTATCTTTTCTTTCTTTGAAAGTTGAACGGCTAATCGTTCGGCGCGGCGACAAACAGTTCTTGCAAAATGAATCTGTGCTGAAAGCAGCGAGCCGCCCGGAAGTATAAAACTCCGAAGCGGCTTTATTTCTGAATCTAACTTATCAATCATTTCTTCTAAAAACTTTGAATCATCTTCAGAAATTCTTGGAACATTTTTATTCTTTGTGTTCGATAAAGGTGAAGCTAAATCGGCGCCGAGCGTAAAAAGCTGATTCTGAATTTTCTTGAGCGCCTCATCAACTCGCTGAGGCGGGTTTAAAGCACGGCAAATCCCGATTGTGGAATTCAGTTCATCCACAGTTCCATAGGTTTCAATTCGGAGGGAACTTTTCGAAACTCTCTTCCCGCCGTGTAGTGAAGTTTCGCCTTTATCGCCTGTTTTTGTATAGATTTTCATTTAGTGATTTCTACCAAATTTGATTTTTCAATATATCGAACTCATGGTTTTGCTGTTTTATCTCTTTGTCGATTTCTTTTTTGTTTTCATAATAATAAGAAAGTGCGTCATATACTTGAGCGTGATTCAAGTGCGGATAGCTCGCAACAATTTCATCAACCAACAATCCAGATTTTTCCAATTCAGCAATTGTAATAACATTTTTATTTCTTCTTCAAATAATTCGGCAGTTCGTTGAACAAATGGGCTACAGTTCTCATCCCGCCATAAAAATTATCTAGATTGAGGAACTCGTTCGGTGCATGTGCATTTTCGTCTGGCAAACCGAAACCGAGAAGGACTGTATCAAGCCCGAGTATCTGTTTGAATTCCACCACGATAGGAATCGATCCCCCTTCGCGCTGGTATAATGGTTTTTTGTTAAAACCTTTTTCGAGTGCTGCAACTGCGGCTTTAACACCGGGGCTATCAATCGGAGTAATCGCAGCTTCGCCGCCGTGTAAATTTCGAACCGTAACTTGCACAGATTTTGGTGTAATTTTCTTGATATGTTTCTCAAAAAGTTTGGCAATCTTAGCCGACTTTTGATGCGGAACTAAACGCATCGAAATTTTTGCTGATGCTTTTGATGGAAGAACAGTTTTTGCACCTTCGCCTGTGAATCCGCCCCAGATTCCGTTGCATTCGAGTGTCGGACGAGCCCACAAACGTTCGAGTGTTGTAAATCCTTTTTCTCCGTAAAGCTGTTTCACTCCTAATTCTTTTGCATATTTTTTATCGTTCCACGGAAGTTTTTTAAAAGCGTCGCGTTCTTTTTTAGTCAAAGGGAGAACATCTTTATAAAATCCAGGTATTGTAATCTTACCATTTTTATCGTGCAACGATGCAATAATTTCAGTAAGCGCCTGAATCGGGTTATGTACAGAACCGCCGAACGAACCCGAATGTAAATCTCCTTTGGGTCCGACCAAATCAATCTGCATATAACATAACCCGCGAAGTCCGTAGCATATCGAAGGAACTCCTTTTGCAAACATAGATGAGTCGGATACAACGATCAAATCGGCTTTTAACAAATCTTTGTTTTCTTTTAAAAACTTCGGGAGATTGCGGCTGCCTACTTCTTCTTCCCCTTCTATCATCAATTTAATATTAATTGGAAGAGCTCCGGTATTTTTCAGATAAGCCTCGATTGCTTTGAAGTGTATGAACACCTGCCCCTTGTCGTCGGCAGCGCCGCGTGCATAAAGATTATCGCCACGCACAGTCGCTTCAAAAGGTGGCGACTCCCACAACTCAATCGGGTCAACGGGTTGAACATCGTAGTGTCCGTAAATAAGAAGAGTCGGCTTGCCGGGCGCACCAAGCCATTCACCATATACTATCGGATGCCCTTCAGTCGGATATACTTGCACATTATTCATCCCGATATTTTTCAAATGGTCGGCAACCCAATTTGCACAACGGGCTACTTCGTTTTTATTTTCTTCTCCTGTACTGATACTTGGAATTGCAATGAACTCTTTTAATTCGTTCAGAAAGTTTTCTTTGTTTTCCTCTATATGTTTTAACACCTGTTCCATGATAAGTAATCCTTTTATTAGTTTATAAATATTATTTTTGCTCTCAAATATAAGAAACCCACTCGGTATATGCAATCAAATTTGGAAAAGAGCCATTTGCACACTCCTAAAAGCCCTTGAATTCACTAAAAATTGCTTATGGCACTACAGTTGAGTATCTTTATATCCAAAATAACTAAAATAACATTTTAAAGCTAACCAATAATGTTTTTAATCGACTTGTTAAATATTCTTCTCCCTATTATATACATAGGGGTTGTTTATGCCTATGGAAAATCTTTTTTTAAGTTATCAAAATCGGGAGAGTTTTTGAAAACACCACTTCTCTTTGTATTAATAATTGTGCATTTCATTTATCTAATTTTGAGAACGGTTGCTTTTGCACACCCTCCCATAACAACGATATTTGAAATCTTCTCAACTGTTGCTTTTAGTGTTTCTGTAGCTTACCTGTATATTCAGTTAAAAACTAAAGTCCGTTCAACCGGATTTTTTATTTTGATTGTTGGATTCTTCTTCCAGCTTTTTTCTTCACTCTTTATAAAAGATTTATTGAACGTTCCCGATGTCTTACGCAGTAACTTACTCGGCTTCCACGTAGTGAGCGCGTTATTAGGATTTTCTGCAATTACTATCTCTGCAATTTACGGAATGCTATATTTGATGCTTTATCACGAGATTAAAACAAATCGCTTCGGCATAGTTTATCAACGATTGCCGAACTTAGAAATTTTAGAAAAGATGAGTGTAACCGCAACTAAATTTGGTTTTGTTTTGCTCACAGTTGGAATCGTTGTAGGTTTGGTTTGGCTGCCAAAGGCATTCGAAACTTTCTCGTATGCCGACCCAAAATTGATTGGTACTGTTTTTATATGGGTTCTGTATGCAACAGGTCTCATCGCTAACAAAATTGCACGCTGGCAAGGTAAACGAATTGTTTGGCTCTCGATTTTAGGTTTTATAGTTTCATTCTTCTCAATGACAATAGTAAATATGTTCTTTAGCGGTTTTCATAAATTTTATTAATATGAATTTAATTACAATAGGTATAAATCATAGAACTGCACCGATTGAGGTACGAGAAAAAATTTGGTATTCGATAGAAGAAACCAAAAACATTCTACCTATTTTAAAAGAGAAATTTTTTAAGGAATGTGTTTTAATCTCAACCTGCAACCGAACTGAAATTTACGGAATTCCAATTGACGAAGTGGAAGAAGTAAAGGAAGTTATAGATTTATTGATTTCGTTTAAGAATGCTGGCAACATCGTAAAGCATGATCATTTTTACGAACTTCATTCATCCCTTGCAGTTAGTCATTTGTTCAAAGTTGTTTCTGGCATCGATTCGATGATTTTAGGGGATGTTCAGATCATCAGCCAGATGAAAGAGGCATATTTGACTGCATCGAGTATGAAAACTGTTGGCAAACTCACGGCGCGTTTATTCGACACAGCTTTTCACGTAGGTAAACGCTCCCGAACTGAAACCGAAATCGGCGAAGGAGCAGTTTCGGTTAGTTATGCGGCGGTCGAACTTGCGAATAAAATTTTCGCCGACTTAAATAAACATACAGCATTGGTTATCGGTGCCGGCGAAACCGCTCAACTGACCGCCAAACATTTACTAAGTAAAAACATTGGCAAACTGATATTTACAAACCGCACACGCGAAAAAGCTGAAGCCATTGCATCAGAGTTGAAGGGGAGTGTGATTGAGTTCGATTCGTTTCACACAGAATTGAAAAATGTTGATATCATAATAAGTTCGGTTACGATCCCTTCTTACATTTTAACCTCACAGCAAATTCAGGGGGCGATGCGTCAACGGCATAACAACCCGTTGTTCATTATTGATATCGGAGTTCCACGCAACATCGACCCAGAAGCTTCGAGAATTGATAACGTTTTTCTGTACGATATCGACGCCCTTAACAATATGATAGATAAGAACTTAGAGAAACGCAGGGGAGAAATTCCAAAAGTAAAAAAAATAGTTTTTGAAGAATTAGAACAATTTTATAATTGGTTCAAGTCGCTGCAAGTTAACCCAACAATTCAGGAATTAAGAACACAGTTTGAACAAATCAGAGAAGAAGAAGTACGCAAAAACATAAACCGCTTCAGCGAAACTGACAAAGAATTGGTTGAGATACTTACAAAAAGAATCGTCAATAAAATTTTACATACACCGATCGTGAACTTAAAGAACGGCACAAACACCGAAGCCGACGAGGATACAATGAACAAGGTCAGCTTGCTTCGTCATTTATTCGGACTTGAAAAAAAGAAAAATTGATTATGAAAAAGAAAATAATAATCGGAACACGCGGAAGTGCACTTGCACTCTGGCAAACAAATTGGGTAAAAGCTGAATTGCTAAAATATTTCCCACTGCTGCAAATTGAAGTTGAGTTAATAAAAACTACAGGCGATAAAATATTGGACTCGCCACTATCCAAAATCGGCGACAAAGGATTATTCACGAAAGAGTTGGAAATAGCACTGCTCGATAAACGAATCGACATTGCCGTTCATAGTCTAAAAGACGTCCCCACAAAAGTTCCTGATGGTTTATGGATTTCAGCAATCACAGAACGCGAAGATGTGCGCGATGTTTTTGTAGCACCAGCAGGCAGCAATTATATTAGTTTCGATAGTTTACCAATCGGGGCTTACGTTGCAACAGGAAGTCTGCGTCGTAAATGCCAGCTATTGAATTGGCGGGATGATTTGCAAATTATCGACATTCGCGGCAACCTGAACACACGCTTCGCAAAATTGGATGAATCGGATTGGATGGGAATGATACTTGCACGCGCCGGTGTTGTGCGGCTCGGTTGGGAAAAGCGAATTACACAAATTTTACCTCTCGAAAAAATGCTACCTGCGGTCGGACAAGGTGCACTCGGAATCGAAACTCGTACCGACGACGCATCTGTAAATGAAATAGTTTTAAAACTGAACCATCGGGCTACCGAGATTTCCACAAAAGGGGAACGCTCGCTTTTGCGACACCTCGAAGGGGGCTGCCAAATTCCAATCGGGGCGTTCGGAAGAATTGATAATGGCGTTTTCAAACTTGATGCTTTGATTGGAAGTTTAGACGGAAAACGGATCGTCCGCGATTCGATTGAAGGTAAACCTGAAGAGTCCGAGAAATCAGGAATTGAATTAGCTGAAAAATTACTGAAGAACGGCGGCGAAGAAATTTTGAAAGAGATTAGATAACCTCACGGTTACAAACCCAGACTAAAAATGTCGCTATTAAACAAAACTATACTTATAACACGCAGCGAAGATCAAAGCGATGAGTTCATCGAATTGATTGAATCGCGCGGCGGCAAAGCAATCGTATTTCCAACAATTAAAATTGCTGACCCGGATGATTGGCAGGAGTGCGACCGAGCGTTGGAAGATTTAAATTCATTCGACGGAATCATATTCACAAGCCGAAACTCGGTAGAAAAGTTTATCGCAAGAATGAAAATTAAAAATGTCGCACTCTCTGCTCTTTGCTCTATGCTGTTCTTTGCAGTGGGCGAAAAAACAAAATCAATACTCGAAAAACATAAACTCAAAACAAACGCAATTCCTGAAATTTTTACTGCCGAGTACTTGGCAGAAACAATAAAAACGTTTAGTGTTCAAAACAAAAAGTTCCTTTTTCCTCGCGGTAATTTAGGTCGCGATGTTCTCATCGATAAACTTACCGAGTTCGGCGCCGAAGTAAAACCTGTAACAGTTTACAAAACTGTAAAAGCAATTCCAGAAAACCTGCATTCGATAGAGAAGGAATTATTGGAAAGGAAGATTGAATTTGTAACATTCACAAGTCCATCTACTGTGAAAAATTTTTTCATCCTTTTTTCTGAAGATACTATAAAGCAATTTATAAAACAGACTAACTTTGCAGTAATAGGAGAAGTAACGGCAGAGGCATTACGAAAGTTTGGAATCGAACCAGCTGTAACAGCCCAACCTTCGACTATCGAAGGGATGGTGGAAGGGATAGAGAATTACTTCACTAAAAAGATTTAAAAAACGTTTTACACGACTGATAGCTCGTATCTCTTAGTTGCAGGTAGGTCTTGTACATTAAAAAAAATCTCAGACGCCCCCCAAATTCACCATCACGTTCAGCCGCACATTTTATCCCCCCCCCCCCCATACCAACCATAACTCCTTATATTTCAATTAGTTACAGGGGTTGTGTTTTCCTAACAAATTTGATTTAAAAAAAAATAATATGTATATTGCCAGCGAAAATATTTTTGGTTATTAGTACTCGCCAAAAATTTACAAGGCTGAAAATAAGTTTTTTATTGTAAATAAATAAATAAAAACAAATCGCTCAACAAGTTGAGCGGAAAGGAGTGCAGCTATGTTAACAACTCATCTACTCTACGAGTCCGTAGGACGATGCCTTAGGCAACTCGTTGAGAAAACATTATTTTTTTCCGCATTATGCGGATTGCTTCTCATCTTCTCATTTACACAACTCAACTCACAGGTACACGAAGAATATCCTGACGATTACTCTCCGCCGCACCCAGATTCTTTGTCCGACTTTATTGAAGGTATAGATATACAAAAGTATTCTGGCGGTGAAGCGTATGTAATAAAAAATAACAATATAAATTTACCCGATGCTATAGAGTTTGCTAAAAGTTTCAGTGATATATATGGTAGTGGTAACTATGCAGTACCAAATGGTTCGACTATGCTCACCATGAAAGTTTTTGACACAAGCATAAAACCTCTACGAGGTCGTAGACCTGATGTAAATACATTGCCGCCATTAGCAAAGACCGCCGACACATCTCTTTGCAACCAGATAATATGGAGCGAGCCAATGCTGCTATATGAAGGTGCAATTTTTATGAATATTAGTATTTCAGGTGATACAGTTCATGCTATAGCTGATAATTTTAGGGACCTGCCATACCGACGATCTACCAATTCTGGAATTGAATTCGAACCGATTAGAAATGTTTACATAGACACAGTTGGACGCTACGGCGGCGGAGGGTGGCCAAGAATATTATCAAACGGTAATAAGGTATTTATTATTTATTTTGAACCCGATGCACCTGCTGGTGATTTAAAAGTGTACTTTGCATATACATATAGTAAAGATGGTGGCAATACATTTACACCATCAAGAAGAATTGTAGAGCACGAAGCAATTTTTACAGATGTTGCTTCATCTGGCGATACAATAGCAGTTGTAATTGGTGATGACCGTGGGACAAGACCCGCACCCGTTCCAAAGTATATTTATATTTCCACAAACTTCGGTGAGACCTGGAAATTTCGCGGTCATGCAGGTGGACGCAGAGTTTATGATCCCCGTATAGCACTTGCAGGCGGATGGCTGTATCAAACAAATAGGTATTTTCCGCCTGGACGCTGGACTCGCAGCGAAGTTGCTTATTATCGCTCACGAGTGATGCGTAGAAGTTGGTCGAGACGTCAGGTTCTTTCCACAAACGATGGTATATCATCAATACAAGGCGACCCTGTAGCTGAACCTAATGGTTTTGTAGGTGTAATTTGGGGTGATGGAAAATACGGTTCAAAATATGGTTGGGATGGTACGCCGATGTTTAGACGTTCTCTCAATTACGGAAAAACATTTGAACCTGAAATTAGATTAACAGATTCACCTGAAGCTTCTTGGGGGGTAATGAAAACAAAATCAATTGCAACTAAATTGCCGGTTGTTTCGGCTGTGTGGTGTGCTACATGGGAGAATGAGTATGAGACTAATGCAATCCGCTTATCATTAGATGGCGGCTCAAGTTGGTGTCCCATCTATTATCAACACATGGGCTTCGGCGCTTTATCCCCCAATTCAGCAATCGGTAATGGAAAAATATATTGGGCTTTTTACAACATTAATATCGGTTCATACTTTGTATCTGGAATTTTACCGGGCAATCTGAAAACAGAAACAGCACAAACTATTGATGAAGTAGATATAGAGGACGACCAGATAATTCAAATTAAGAATTATCCTAACCCGTTTAATCCGGTAACGACAATATCGTATAATACATCAATCTCTGGATATGTAACGTTAAAAATATATGATGTGTTAGGGCGTGAAGTTGCTGTCTTGCTAAACAACGAGTATAAAGAAGAAGGTGAACATGAAGTAGAATTCTTTGCCAATGATGATTATACATCAGGCATTTATTTTTATCGTCTAAGTTTAAAAAATGAAAATGGAATTAAAACAAAAACAGGTAAGATGCTGTTAACGAAATAACAAGCATAGAGCATTGAGCAATAAAACTCTACGCTCTTGGCTCTATGCTCATTGCTATTAATTATTATGTTTAACAAAATGAAAGGGTAAAGTCAAATTATAAGAAAATTAACTTGTGCAGAGTTATACTGCTAAAGTCCTATGCAGGACATATAACAGACACAAAAGGCAGAGGCGATGAAAAATAACTGAAAACACAACTCATCGCCTCTTAACCGATGCAAGCTCTAAAACAGCTTGCATTGGTAATTTAATAAAAAAATTATCAACAAAAAAAAATAAAGGAAAAAATTTTTATGAAAAATATATTTTACATAACAACAATGATGTTAATAATCACAGTTATATTGATTATGAATACATCAAATGTAAGCGGAAAGTCGTGGCAAAACTTAGGCGGACCGTCGGGAAGAATAACAGTGCGTGATGTATCGGTCAGCAATGTTGACACACTGTATGCCGCAGATGCATCTCGTTTGGTTAAATCTATAAATCGTGGTCAATCCTGGCAGCCAACTGCACGACTGATAGAAGCACCACTTGTTGTATCATCAAATCCACAAAATTCAGGTCAGGTTGTTGTGGGAAAGAAGGATACGATTTGGTTCTCAATTGATGGTGGAAATATAATGTTGGAAGTATTATATGGCGTCCATCCCAATCGCATTGTTCGTTCTCCGGATGAGCCGCACCTTGTTTATCTTGGGACTAACTTTGTGCCGGGATCGCGGTCGTTGCGGTTTTCACATAATAGTGGACAAAACTGGCGAGCAGATAATCCCCCAAGTTCCACATTCAATTATGCCACAAATGTTACCGATATTGCAGTTAAGCCTGGCAGCGCGAGTCAAGTTATATGGGTAAGCGGCACAGATTTAGGCGCAGCAGCTACAATGAAAGGGTTGTGGCATACAAGCGATGGTGGACAAAACTGGGCATACATCGATAATGTTCATCAAAAAAATATTACCGCAATTGGGTTACGCACGAACCCAGACACCCTAATGGTTGGATCAGCAGATGGTAAACTTTATCAGAGAGTGGGGCTGAATTTAGCAACGGAGGTACCATATTTCCCCAACAAGGATATTGTTAAAAAAATCTATTCAATTGCTTATACTGGAAATACATGGCTTATTGGAGCCAAAGGCGGATTGTTTCGCCGAGAATCAACTGGATGGAAGCAATTATTCTCGAATAGGAATGTGTTTAACATCAAGATTTATAATGGTGTTGTGTATATTGCGACTGATCGTGGGGTGATGCGTTCATCAGATCATGGTCAGAATTGGAGCGAAGTTACACAGACTACACCAACTAAGTCTCGCATAACAAGTGTTGCATCAAGCGGTGGAGTTGTTCTTACATTGAATCGTGACGGAAAACATGATATAGTAAGCCGTTACTCAAACGGGTTATGGGAAAAGATAGTCGAACCATTTACTACGGATAGATTAATAGGTAAAGAGATCATTTTACATCCAACATTAGCAAATGTTGTATTCGTAGTTGGTGCAATTGATTCGGTGCGCGGCGCTGATCGAGCTATAATTTATAAATCTACCGATGCCGGGTTGCGTTGGGACAGGAAATACACAGGTATGCCTTCAACAGTAATTGAGGGATTATCCTTTTCTGCGAGTTGTGGAACTATTTTTGCGTATGGTAAATTGAAGGATAATTTTAATGATCCTTTAAATACTTTGTTATCTAACTTTGATGGAGAAACATGGAATTTTGGTGCGAAGGTTGATGGTGGAAAATCCCCTGTTGTATCCATAGCAGTTCAGCCATCCGGTAATATAGCGTATGCCGCTATATTAACAGGAAAATTTCGTGGGGTTTACCGAACAACCAACTGCGGGGCTAACTGGTCGCAGTCGCAGTGGGTTTTTGGAAATCGAGCCGTTTCCACGCTTGCTATTGGAAACAACAATCCCACACATTTGTTTGCAGCAGCGGGAGGTCTCATATTCCGTGTTAGACTTGACAATATAGCGGATAGTTGTCGGATTGGAAAGTTTTCAGGTGTTAAACAAATTTTAGTGCGTCCAGGAACCAGCGATAATCTATTTGCGATTGCAAAAATATCTGGTCGAGATAGCATTGTTCGGCATCTCGGTGGTTCAAATTTAGGAAGTGCATGGCAAGGAGTAGGAAATCGTCTCCCCAAAAATATTAATCATCTTGCATTTTCTCGAACGTCGCCGGAAACACTTTTCTGTGCGACTGAATCTGAAGTATATAAAATTGGGACATCAGAGGTTGCGATTGCAAGTGGTTGCCCTACTGGATTTAACAAGACGTCTTCTATTGCAGCAGGTGAGAATATCATCATCGAGAAAACGCTGGTTATCGAACCACATCAAACATTTATTGTTAATGAAGGTGCCACACTAACATTTGCACCCGATGCGGCATTAAAGATTGAAGGGACATTAATAGTTCAGGGTCATGCCAATGCAAAGGTGAGGTTTGTACCTTCTAACTCTTCAAGCCGCTGGGGAGGTATATTGGCTAGTAAAGATGCCAGTATTTATATCGAGCATGCCGAAATTAGCGGGGCTGTAGCCGGTATCATCGGCATTAGATCGGATATACAGATAGAAAATACACAGATCACGAACTGCCTTGTGGGTACTGCTTTTTACGGAAATACCGATAACCCACCAACTATGAACTCTTCAACCTTGAGCGGAAATGCCTGGGGAGTT
>CAMTVZ010000132.1:0-4639 GCA_947085285.1 uncultured Ignavibacteriota bacterium | reverse complement strand
TGTTAATATCTCTTTTAAGTCGGGTTGTGTAATTTCATCTAATTCGTAACGAACACGAGTTGATGGTTTATCAATTTTTATTACTCTGCGTAAGTCGATTGGCGTTCCGATAATAACCGAATCGCAGGGAGTATTTTTGATAGTTTCTTCTAAATCTTTTAACTGTTCGTCGCCGTAACCCATTGCAGGCAATAGAGTTCCTGTTTTTGGATATTTTTTGAATGTGTCGGCTATCGAGGCTTGTGCGTAAGGGCGGGGGTCGATTATTTCGGCAGCACCGAATTTTTTAGCCGCAAGCACACCTGCACCATACGACATTTCGCCGTGAGTAAGTGTAGGTCCGTCTTCGATTACTAAAACTCTTTTATTTAAAATTACACTTTCGTCGTCAACTGTAATTGGAGATGCTGCTTCAACTACAGTTGCAGACGGATTGATGCGGCGAATATTATCACGAACGATTGTGATATTTTCGGGGAGTGCAGTTTCGACTTTGTTGATAACGACTACATCGGCGAGACGTAAATTTGTTTCGCCCGGATAATATGTTAACTCGTGACCGGGGCGATGTGGATCGGTAACAGTAATTGTTAAATCGGTTTTATAGAACGACATATCGTTATTACCGCCGTCCCAAACTATTACGTCGGCTTCTTTTTCGGCTTCGCGTATAATGGCTTCGTAGTCAACGCCCGCATAGATTATTGTACCGCTTGCAATGTGCGGTTCGTATTCTTCCATCTCTTCGATTGTGCAGTTGTGTCGTTTCATATCTTCGAGTGTTGCATATCGCTGAACTTTTTGTTTCACCAAATCGCCGTAGGGCATGGGGTGACGGATTGCAACGACGCGTTTGCCCATTGCTCGTAAAAGTTTACAAACTTTGCGGGAAGTTTGACTTTTTCCGGCGCCGGTTCGCACTGCAACAACTGCGATAACTGGAAGTTTACATTTCAACATAGTGTGCCTTGTTCCAAGCACCATAAAATCGGCCCCAGATGCCATCGACATCGAAGCCCGTTCCATAACATAATTAAAATTTACATCCGAATATGAGAATACAACTTTATCGATATTATGTTTTTTGATAAGATCGACTAATTCGGATTCTGAGTAGATAGGAATTCCATTTGGGTAAAGTTTGCCTGCAAGTTCGGCGGGATATTTTCTACCATCGATATTCGGAATTTGAGTAGCTGTGAATGCGACTACATCGTATAATTCGTTATCACGAAATACTGTATTAAAATTGTGAAAGTCGCGCCCCGCAGCGCCCATAATTAGTACTTTAATCTTTTGCATAATTTTCCATTAATTGTTATTCGAATTTATTTTATTAAAAAAATTTTCAGATGTAATTACTCGACCGTAACGCTCTTTGCCAAATTGCGCGGCTGGTCAACGTCGCACCCTCGTTTTACTGCAATGTAATATGAAAGCAGTTGAAGCGGAATTATTGAAAGTATAGGCATCAAGAAATCCAATGTATGCGGAATGCGAATTACGTGTTCAGCCAATTTGTGAATATTGTCGTCGTCATCGTTTGCGATTGCAATAATTCGGCCTCTTCGTGCGCGAACTTCTTGGATGTTGCTCAATATTTTTTCGTAAGTGCTGTCCTTTGTTGCGATTACAACAACTGGCATTTCGTTATCTATTAAGGCAATAGGTCCGTGCTTCATTTCAGCTGCCGGATAACCTTCGGCGTGTATATAGGAAATTTCTTTTAGTTTAAGCGCCCCTTCTAATGCAACGGGAAAATTATAACCTCTCCCTAAATACAAAAAATTTCCGTGCGAATAAAATGTTTCGGAAATTTGCTGAATTTGATTAATATCTTTTAAAATTTTCTCTACCTTTTCAGGAAGTTTCAGAAGTTCGCGAACGACTTGCCTACCGTCGGCTTGCGTCATTCCGCCGCGTTTGCGAGCCATCAGCAAGGTGATTAGTGAGAGAACGGCAAGTTGCGATGTAAATGCTTTTGTCGAGGCAACACCGATTTCAGGACCGGCGTGAATATAAATTCCAGCATCACTTTCGCGTGCGATGGTCGAGCCGACTACGTTCACGATTCCTAAAACGTGAGCTCCGGCTGACTTTGCTTTTCTCAGTGCAGCAAGTGTGTCGGCAGTTTCACCACTTTGGCTTATTAAAAAAACTACATCATCTTTATAAATAACAGGTTCGCGGTATCTAAACTCTGAGGCGTATTCAACATCAACCGGAATTTTAGCGTATTGTTCCAACATATACTTACCGACTAAAGCTGCATGCCACGATGTTCCACAAGCTGTGATAATAAATCGTCGTGCATTCATTAGAACATCAGTAACTTCGCTAAGCCCCCCTAATTTTGAAATCCCCTCGTCTGTTAAAACTCTTCCCCTTAAAGCATTGCGTAAAGTTTCGGGCTGCTCGTTAATTTCCTTGAGCATAAAATGATCGAAGCCCCCTTTTTCAATTTGCTCGAGGTCGAAAGTTATTTCTTCAACTTGTTTTTTAATGTCCTCATCATAAATTGTTTTCGTATAAAAACCATCTTTTGTAATGCAGGCAATCTCACCATCTTCAAGATAAACTACTTGTCGCGTATGACTGATTAATGCTGCTGCATCGGAGGCAATAAAATTTTCGTTTTCACCAATTCCTATTACTATAGGACTTCCTTTTCGTGCTGCGATTATTTTATCTGGTTCTTTCTTCGAGATGACTGCCACACCGTAAGTACCTTCTACTTCGCTGAGTGCGAGTCGGACTGCGGTGAATAAATCGTTCGTATGTTTGAGCATTTCTTCTATCAGATGTGCCAGCGATTCGGTGTCGGTTTCAGTTTTAAAGATGTGCCCTTCCTGTTCAAGTTTCTTTTTTAGTGTAGAAAAATTTTCGATAATGCCGTTGTGAATAACCGAAATAGTTTCGGTGCAATCGGTGTGTGGATGTGCATTAACGTTGTTTGGTTCGCCGTGTGTAGCCCAGCGTGTGTGCCCGATTCCCATTTGCGAAGAAATGCCGTTTGCTTTTATGTATTTCGATAGCTCTGCAACTTTTCCGGCTTTTTTATAAATTTGTACACCGTTATCGGAAATTGTAGCAATTCCCGCCGAATCGTACCCACGATATTCTAAGCGTTTCAATCCATCCATTAAAATGGGGATAGCGTCTTTAAAGCCAATATATCCTACAATACCGCACATAATTTATACTCGATTTAGTTAAAAAATTTAGCTAAAGTTAATCAGAAATAAGGTAAAAAACAAAAAAAAGCCGACTTCACGTGATGTAAGTCGGATTTGTAATCCGACAAAAAAACATAGCGGTAGTCGGGAGTAAGTCGGATTTGAAATCCGACCTACCTGCAATAACAAAAAAAGCCGACTTCACGTGATGAGAAATCGGCTCAGTTGAAATTTTACCATTTAACCCTGCCCGCTATATTGAATCCATTAAGGCAGGCAGGCATTGATCCATTTTTTCATTTATTCATTTACCCATTGATTCAATGAACCAATGATTCAATGATACAATGATTCAATGATCCAATTAAAAACAAACCCCACCTCCGATTAAACGGAAGCGGGGTTGATGTAAATGCTAACGAATTCTTACTTCGTAATTAAAAGTTTCTTCACAGCAGTATAACTCCCCGCTGTAAGCTTGTAGAAGTACACACCACTCGATAAATTCTCAGCATTAAACGTTACAGACTTGTATCCTGCATCTTGCATCTCGTTCACAAGCGTCGCCACTTCACGACCGAGCACGTCATAGATTTTGAGCGTTACATGCGATGGTTCGGGAAGTGCATAATTTATTTTTGTTACCGGATTAAACGGGTTTGGACGATTCTGACTCAATTCGTATCGAGTTGGTTTGGTAACATTATCATTACTCAAGTTCGACTTTGATTTAATTTCGACCAATGCCGACTCGGTAAATTTATCATCTAACCTTTCATACCTGCCGTTCGATACAAATATAAACGAGCGTTTCTTACCTTCAGCAAGCGGAGGCGCATCGAATACCAAATCGACATAACTGCCCGGATTCAATATTGCTATATTATTATCAGCATCCAGTAATAAATCCGTTACATTGCCATTATGAGAATGCTCAGCATTTAAAAGTTCGCACGTGTAAGTTGTGTAGGGTAAATCCAACTGATTGCTCAACTCTGTCCAATCGACACGTACACTTTGCTGCCAGTTTATATCCACCTGAACTTGTCCATCCTTTGCACCGCCATTTTCTACGGGCTTGCCCGGCTGATAGACGGGGATCCAAATGAACGATGGATTGCGCCGCAAGCGGAACTGATGCGTGTTGATATATTTTCCATCCACGGACTGGTTGACACTGCCTGCAATAAATTTCTTCTCTGCACCCGGCTCGATAATACCAACCATTGTTACTGCCGGCGACAATGCTTTATATCCTGTCTCTGCTTTTGTCTGCGATCCATCAAATGTTAACTGTAATGTAGTTCCTCGTTCTGCATGAACATAGTTTCCGTCCAACTCATAAACAAGTTTTAAAACATCATCTTTATCTAATTGTGCGTTTGCTATTACTGAGGGCTTTGCATATTGACTTATGGATCCATCTTCACTCACCGATACACTTGCTTCGGGCTCGTGGTCGA
>CAMTVZ010000131.1:0-10067 GCA_947085285.1 uncultured Ignavibacteriota bacterium | reverse complement strand
CTAAGAAAATTGTCTTCCCCGAAGGCGAAGAAACAAAAATTTTACGCGCAGCTCAAATTGTTCTCGACGAAAATATTGCTCAACCTGTTTTATTAGGCGATCCCAAAATTTTAAATCAAAAAGCAAAAGATATTAATGCAAATTTAGAAGGAATCGAAATTGTTAATCCTCTCGAATCGAAAAAATACAATGAATATGTAAGTAAGTTTTACGAATACAGAAAGCGTAAAGGTATCACTCGCTTCGATGCCGAGCGTTTAATGAAAATTGAAAACTACTACGGTATGATGATGGTGCGCCAAGGTGATGCCGATGGATTGATATCGGGGCTAACTCAACATTATCCTGAAACCGTTCGCCCAGCTCTCCAAATAATCGGACATCGTGACGATACTGATGTTGTAGCCGGACTTTATATGATGATATTCAAAAATCAGACTATTTTTATCGCCGATGCAACAATAAATATCGAACCGACAGCAGAACAGCTTGCCCAGATAGCAATTCTTACAGCCGAGAAAGTTAAAGAGTACGAGATTGAACCGAAAATAGCTATGCTTTCGTTCAGCAACTTCGGAAATAGCAATCACCCAATAGCAACAAAAGTCAGGCAAGCTGTTCAAATCGTTAAGCAAAAAATGCCAAACCTGATTATCGACGGCGAGATGCAAGCCGATACAGCAGTAGTGCCCGAAATTATAAACGAAATTTATCCCTTCAGCACACTCAAAGGTGGCGCAAATGTTTTAATTTGTCCTGATCTTACATCAGCAAATATAGCCTATAAACTTCTTGCGCGGCTCGGCGGAGCTACAGCAGTCGGACCAATACTATTGGGAATCCGCAAACCGGTTTATCTGCTCATCCCCGGTAACGATGTTCAGGATATTGTTAATATCACTGCTATGGCAGTACACGATGCACAAACTACTGATTAGGAAATTTTAATTAAATACTTTAATTTTAAGAAAATCAAAAGGATAATTTATGGCTGTTAAAGGCACTGTGAAAATAGATATCGAGACTTGTAAGGGTTGCGAACTATGCATCGAAGCCTGTCCACAGGGCAGTCTCGAAATGTCGAAAGGAATAAATAAAAAGGGTTACCACTATGCAGTTTTAATTCAAGATAATTGCACCGGTTGTATTAACTGCGCCTTAGTCTGTCCCGATGCAGTTATCACTGTCTTCAGAACCTCTAAGAAAAAAGAAAAAATTCCAGTTGCTACTATTAGTGATGTAAAAGAAAATATTAGAATTACAATTGATAATCCCGAAGTTGCAAATGGTGAAGGGAAATTAGAATTATGAGTGAAATAAGATTGATGAAAGGAAACGAAGCAGCCGCAGAAGCAGCAATAAGGGCAGGCTGTGATTGTTATTTTGGATATCCAATTACTCCACAATCCGAAATAATTGAGTACCTTGCCGAGCATGGACGTAAACGTAATGTCGTAGTAATGCAAGTTGAAAGCGAAATTGCAGCTATCAATATGATATACGGAGCTGCAGGTGCAGGGGCACGCGCAATGTCGTCTTCTTCAGGACCTGGAATTAGTTTGATGCAGGAAGGTTTATCCTACATCGCAGCAGCTGAACTTCCGTGTCTTTTAATAAATATCAGTCGCGGTGGACCGGGACTTGGAACAATCCAACCATCGCAGGGGGATTATTTTCAAGCAGTAAAAGGAGGCGGGCATGGCGACTATCATCTGATTGTTTTAGCTCCTGATTGCGTTCAAGAGATGGCCGATTTTGTTTATTTAGGATTCGACCTTGCCGAAAAATATCGTAATCCCGTCCTCATTCTTTCCGACGGTGCTTTAGGTCAGATGATGGAAAAAGTTATCTTCCCTGATTATGATGTTAATAAACACAGGTCTCCGAAACCCTGGGCAACTACTGGAAAAACTCCCGACCGTCCACCGAATGTAATCACTTCGCTTCATATACAATCGGAAGAGATGGAAAAAATTAATCTCAGATTACAAGCTAAATACCGTACTATCGAAAAAAATGAAGTCCGTTACGAAACTATTAACACCGACGATGCCGATTTACTTTTAGTTGCTTTTGGTTTATCCTCGCGCATCTGTCAGAAAGCAATGGAACTTGCACGGCTGGAAGGAATCAAAGTTGGTTTTCTCCGTCCAATTACTTTATATCCTTTCCCTTACGACGCTTTAAATAAATTAGCCGATAAATTGAAAGGTGTATTAGTTGTTGAAATGAACGCTGGCCAAATGCTCGAAGATGTGCGTCTGGGGGTGTGTGGTAAAGTTCCAGTCGAATTTTATGGACGTATGGGGGGCATCATTCCATCCCCAGAAGAAATTGTTGATATACTCAAAAAAATGATTTGAAGGAGAATATAAATTATGACAAATAGAGAAGATGTTTTATTAGAAGATATGGAAGTTGTTTGGGAAAAACCTCATACATTAACAGATGTTCGGATGCACTACTGTCCAGGTTGTGCTCACGGTGTGATTCATAAAGTACTAATGGAAGTTATACAAGAAATGAAGATTCAAGATCAAATAATTGGTGTTGCACCAGTTGGTTGCTCAGTCTTGGCTTATCATTATATGGACATCGATATGCATGAAGCTGCCCACGGACGCGCTACAGCTGTTGCTACCGGAATCAAAAGATATTTACCCGACAAGCTTGTGTTTACTTATCAGGGCGACGGCGATTTGGCGGCAATCGGAACCGCTGAAACAATTCACGCCTGCAACCGTGGCGAAAACTTTTTAATTATTTTTATTAATAACGGAATCTACGGTATGACAGGGGGACAAATGGCTCCCACTTCTTTAATCGGTATGGTTACTAGTACTACTCCAGAAGGAAGAGAAGTTTATACACAAGGCCATCCCTATAAAATTACTGAGTCGGTTGCGGCTTTACCAGGAACTTATTACGTAACTCGTCAGTCTGTGCATACCCCAACGGCAGTTCGGCATTTCAAAAAATCGCTAGAAAAATCTTTCAAATATCAAATGGAAAAGAAAGGAACTTGTTTGATTGAAATTGTATCGAATTGCCCCTCAGGATGGAAAATGACACCGCTCGAATCTAATAAATGGATCGAAGAATATATGTTCCCATTTTATCCGCCAGGCGACTTAAAAGTTGACGGAAAACTTGTAGAGAAAAAAATTCTTAAATCAGCCGAAAGCAGAAAGGAAGCATAATTATGACATACGAAATGGTTTTTTCTGGATTTGGGGGGCAAGGGGTTCTCTCAATGGGACAGGTACTGGCTTATGCCGCCCTTATCGAGGGGAAAGTTGTAACCTGGATGCCTTCGTACGGTCCCGAAATGCGTGGCGGTACTGCTAATTGCATCGTCATCGTTTCTGATAAAAAAATTAGCTCGCCAATTATTTCTACTTTCGATATAGTCGTTGCACTCAATCAACCCTCGGTCGATAAATTTGAATCGCGAGTAAAACCGGCTGGAACAATACTTTACGACAGCACTAACATTATTGTACCACCTACCCGTTCTGACATAAATATCATTCCAATTCCCGCAAGTGATGAAGCAAATAAATTGCAGAATATGAAGATAATGAATATGGTGATGTTGGGAGGTTTGCTCGCAGTGAAAAATATTGTATCTTTCAATTCAGTTTTAGAAGTTTTGAAAAAAGTTTTACCCGAACGTTACCATCATATGATACCGTTGAATGAATCGGCGCTGAACGGTGGTAAAAAATTAGTTGACAACTTATCAATCAATTGAGGTGAATATGCAAACATTATGCGAACATACATGCAAGGGCTTATGTAAAGCCCTCGATATAGCAATTGCTCAGGAAGAAAAATCAATACAGGATTTAAAAATATTTTCTGAAGCATGCGATTATCCGGATGTAGATATTTTACTGAAGGAAATAATATCGAGTAAAGAAAAAAACATATTGCTGTTAAAAGACAAAGCCGAGATGATTCGGATTCGGTTTAATACGCTTGACCAGATTGGCGACAGTTTCGTGGAATAAAACTAACCGAAATCGAATCTACATGCCAATGGTCGACTTTGACCTGTGTCATACGAACATAAAATAGCATATGAAAAATAAAAATTGCATAAATATGCTAAAGATAAAATGAGTAATAACTCAATCCGCCTCTGGGGAATTGGGTTATTACAGATATTAGCGGGCATGCTTAACAAATCGAGTCGATAATGAAAGTCCGTGAAATCATCAAGTTAATAGAACAGGATGGTTGGTATCATGTTGATACAAAAGGAAGTCATCGGCAATATAAACATCCAACGAAGCGTGGAAGAGTCACGATTGCTGGACACCCAAATGATGATTTGGCTTCGGGCACTTTACATAGTATATTGAAACAAGCACAATTGAAAGAGAAAAAATAACTATGCGTCGTTTTCTTATCGTTGTTGAAAAAACTGAAAACAATTTTTCTGCTTACTCTCCTGATTTGCCAGGATGTGTTGCTACTGGTGCAACTCGGGAAGAGGTGGAAAAGAATATGCGTGAAGCTATTCAACTGCACATTCAGGGAATGATTGAAGATAATATACCAATACCCGAATCTCAATCATTCGCTGAGTATGTCGCTGTTTGATAAACAATTAGTAAACACTTCAGCTAACAAACAGCCTTACGGCGCTCGTTTTGTTGAAAGCCTTTCATGGTACTCGCTCAATGCCGTTTGCTACATTTTGGAAAAGGTTTAATGTAGATTGCAAACGGCACTGCGTAAGGCTGCAACCGTTCGCCATACACTCGCTCGCTGCGCTTCGCTCATAACAGTGGTTGACTAAAAAGTATGCTATTTACAATTACTTATTTAGAATGAAGAACTTAAAGTCGTTTCATCTTGAAACATTATACGTTTCTTTAATTACTATCCAATGGTTTAAGTTTAGTTAAAATCACTCCTCAACCCATCTTACTAAACCAACTTGCTTTCTATTTTGTTGGTTCTTATATTCAAAACGTAATGTATCTGGCAAAAAGAAAAATACTGACCATATTTCTCGCATTTACCTATATCTGCAGCGCATTATTTGTGCATATAGGGCACGTTCATTCTATTTCGGATGGTTTGTCTCCTGTACATCAGATTCAAAGCCACGACTGTGGAAACAACGAACGACATAAACCAATTGGTTCAGAACAACACTGCGAATTGTGCCAACGAATTCTTCAGTTTGTCTCAATTCTCGATCCAGTTTTGTTCGCAACACCAATACAAGAACGACTCCTCATATTTCCACCCCTCGATTTTTTCAATTCTCAAGAAGTTAACTTATACTCCTTCAATCGCGGTCCACCTACTCTCATTTAAAACTTCTTTTTTTTAATTCCATTTAATTAGGTTTGCCGAAAGCTTTACCGACGGCAAATTAATTTTTACAATATTCATTGAAAGGAGCTTTCTCAAATGAAAATAATATCTTTTATATTATACTTACTTTTATTAGCAATATTTGGCTTAATGCAAATGTCTTTCGCTCAAAATCTTTCTGGAGTCATCCTTGATGAAACAAACGCACCGTTACCTTACGTCAATGTTTCGATTCCAGCTTTACATCGTGGTGTCATTGCAAACGATCAGGGGAAATTCACAATCGAAAAACTCCGTCCGGGAGTTTACACAGTCGAGTTTGCTTTTCTCGGATACAAGAAGGAAACCCGTGTTGTTACAATTGCTTCCGAGGATGTTTCAATAACTGTTACGATGTATCAAACTGCGCTTGAACTTCCCGGCGTCATTGTTACCGGTAAACCCCAACCAACCGATATCCTTTCCTCATCACAATCTGTAAGTGTTGTCGAGGGCAGAGAACTTGATCGGTTGCGTGGACAAAATATTATCCAGGCACTTGAAAATACTGCTGGAGTATCAACCTATACCACTGGCACAGGCGTTGCCAAGCCTGTGATTCGTGGATTGACTTCGCAACGAGTGCTTGTTGTTTCTGACGGTGCTCGACAAGAAGGCCAACAATGGGGCGATGAACACGCACCAGAAATAGATGCATTCGAAATTGAAAAAATAGAAGTATTAAGAGGTCCAAGCAGTGTTCTTTATGGTTCCGATGCGTTAGGCGGAGTTGTGAACGTTATCAAACACCATCTTCCTTCGGTTGAAGAGGGATACTCAAGTCTTGGTGGCGAACTTACTCTAAACGGATTCAGCAATAACCGGCACGCTGCAGGAGCTTTATCGCTGAATGGTGCCAGTGGCGCAATTGGATACCGCGGTTATTTTAGCTTACGCAACGCAGGCGACATTACAACACCGGAAGGAAAACTTTTCAACAGCGGCTTGAATGAAATGAATGGTGGTGGCTTGCTCGGAGCAAAAGGAGCTTGGGGTGGCGCTTCAGTAAGTTATTCGCACTTTGGACAGGAGCTACAAATTCACGAAGATCCCGCAGAACATCCGGATGCAACTCCCTACCAAGATATTAAACACGATAAAGTTCACTTTCACGCCGACCTTCATTTACCTGGTATACGACTGGAGACCGACGCAAGCTGGCAACGGAATGTGCGGCGTGAATTCGAGGAAGCACATGATGATGCTCATGCACATACCACACCTATTTCTTTGAAGACATATTCACCGCAAGAGGTAGCTTCTACAGCGAAAGTAGCTGGCGAGGAGGCGAAGCCTGCCCTGCATCTTCGATTGAATACTTATTCATTTGACGTGAAGGGACACCATGAACCCATAGGGCTTCTCTATGGAACAGTGGGCTTGTCACTAATGTCCCAGAAGAACGAAACATTAGCCGAGGAAAAGCTCATCCCCGGTTTCAACCTGTTGAACCTTGCCGGATTTCTATACGAAGAAGCACGATTTGGGAATGTGATACTTTCGGCAGGATTTCGATATGATGCTCGAAGTTTGGAAGTTGAAAAGACACATGGTGAGGAGTTCCATGTTGAAGCTCAGACAATGAATTACAGCGCCCTGACAGGAAATGTCGGGTTAGTCTATCGAGCCTCAGAACCAGTTGCGTTTACAATTAATGTCGGCAGAGGATGGCGTGCCCCAGGTGCGTTTGAATTATTTGTGAAGGGCGTACACCACGGAACTGTTAGGTACGAAATTGGTGATCCAAATCTTAAGAACGAGCAATCCCTCAATGTCGATCTCTCGGCACGCTACGCCACAAACCGAGCACATGCCGAATTGACGCTCTTTCAAAACAAGATCGACGATTACATCTTCGCAAGCCCAACGGGCGAGCGAGATACAGCTTCGGGTTTCCAGAAATATTTGCTTAAACAAGCAGATGCTACTCTCTTGGGGGCTGAATTGGACATTCAAGCCCAAGTTACTGATTGGCTCATTCTAACTGGCGGCTTCGATTACGTTCGAGGAACTAACGATAAAACACAAAAGCCGCTGCCGCTGATTCCGGCAAATCGAATTAAGGCAGGTGCAAAGCTGACAACTGCCTCGATGAGTGGTATTTTAAATCCTTACTTCTCTTTCAACGTAAAAGCAGTCTCTTCACAAGAACGTGTTGAGGAATTCGAGACACGTACCGGTGGATACACTTTATTTGATATCGGAGTGGGAGGAGAAATCGTTGTTGGGTCAATCAGAGCAAATGTTGACCTGAGCGCCGAAAATCTTCTTGATAAAGCTTACACTGACCACTTGAATCGATACAAAACCTATGCTTTGAACCCTGGACGTAATATTGCCCTCAAAGTCTCTATCCCATTTGGCATTATTCAATAGCCGATAGGGGAAGTGCAAGAATTTTAACGGCAGGGTGATAAAATGTGGAACTAATATTTCGCATATTTTGACTACTTTCGACAAGTAGGCAAAAAATTAATATGATATTAGTATATTAAAAAGAAAAATATTTCTGTTTAAATTTTGGAGATAATTTTATCATCTGCTTTTGTTTTTTACACTCTTTATATATAAATTTGAAAAAAAGATTTAAAGAATACAATATGAACGAACAAGAACAAAAAGGAATATTAGCCATCTGTCTATTTGCGGCTTTTGCAGATGGTAGTAAAGACGAACGAGAACGAACTCAAATAAAAAATATTTATGAAAGTTTAGCATCTGGCTCTGCCATTGATTTACCAAGACTCTATCAAGATGTGTTATTGAAGCGGCTCACGTTAGATGATGCGGCATCGATGCTTATCAGTCCCGAATCGCGTCAGCTCGCTTACGAGATGGCTGTTTGTGTATGCGATGCCGATGGTGTTCAGAGTGAAGCCGAGAAAGTATTTCTTGAGCAGTTGCGTAAAGCAATTGGAATTGATTCTACTCCAGCGCAGGCTTTTGTCAATGAAGCAGAGACCCTTGCCGACATACCCTTAAAACCGAACGAAGATCTTGTTGCTGCCTCACCAAATGCCAGCACACAAACTGTAGTCGATACTGCTGAACTCGATAAAATGATCCTTAAGTATGCTATCTTCAACGGTGCGCTGGAGCTTTTACCACAATCACTTGCATCGATGGCTATTTTACCTTTGCAGATGAAGATGGTCTACCGTATCGGAAAAGCCTACAATTATGAACTTGACCGTGGGCATATCAAAGAATTTGCGGCAACCTTAGGCGTTGGGCTTACCGGACAATACGTGGAACAGATGGGGCGTAAGCTACTTGGCGGTTTGCTCAGGAATGTTGGAGGTGGTATGTTAGGTGGGCTTGGAAGTACAGTAGTGGGCTCTGCTTTTTCGTTTGCAACAACTTATGCCTTAGGACAAGTAGCTAAGCAGTACTACGCAGGAGGTCGCACAATTAGTGTAAACCAACTTAAGCAAGTGTTTGCTTCGTTGTTTGAACAAGGTAAAAGTTTGCAGGCTCGATACTCTGGCGAAATTCAACAAAAATCTCGCACGATAGATATTACACAAATCGCAAACCTTGTAAGGCAGCAGTAACCGAAATATTCATATTATTTATGGTCGAAAGGAATTAAAAAAATTGGTCCAAGTCGGACACCGAATTACAACAATTTAGTCCCTGTATTGGCGTTTATAATTTCATATTTTACACTAAATGAACACGTTCTGCCAATTCAATTTGTAGGTGCTGCTGTAACGATAATCGGAGTCTGGTTTGCAAAATGATAACATTCTAAAAAAAGAAATAATATGAAAAATAATAATTGGTTAAAAGAAATAAATTCAGCAATAACGGTTTGCGACACAAACGGAATAATTTTAGAAATGAACGATAAAGCTATCGATACATTCAAAGATGATGGAGGTTCAGAATTGATTGGGAAAAATTTATTCGACTGCCATCCTGAACCTTCTCGTTCTAAATTGAAAAATATGATTGAGCAGGAAAAAGAAAATATATATACAATTGAAAAGAACGGAAAAAAGAAATTAATTTTTCAAACACCATGGTATGAAAACGGAAAATATAGAGGTTTTGTAGAATTAACACTTGAAATTCCATTCGAAATGCCACACTTTAAAAGAGGTTAAACCGGTAAATGGATAAATGAATAAATGAATAAATGAATAAATGAATAAATAGTCATTAAAAAAAATATAATTAAGGAACAATAAAAATGAGAATACTAATAGCTATGCTAATCTTCAATGCAGTTGCATTTTGTTTTTCGCAGGATGAGAATCCTTTTTTCAGTAAATTCAACACACCATACGAAACCCCGCCTTTTGATAAGATAAAAGAATCGCACTATCTGCCTGCATTCATAGAAGGGATGAAGCAGCAGCAAAGCGAGATTGACGCAATAGTTAATAACAGCGAAGCACCTAATTTTAAAAACACAATCGAAAAATTAGCTATTAGTGGTTCGCTATTAACAAAAGTTAGTAATGTTTTCTATAATTTAAACTCAGCTAATACAAACGATGAAATCCAGAAGATCGCAAATGAAGTAGCTCCGCTATTATCAAAGCATTACGATGATATCAATTTGAACCCAAAATTATTTCAACGGGTAAAGTCGGTTTATGAAAACAGGAAAAAGTTTAAATTAACAACCGAAGAGAACAAACTGTTAGAAGAATATTACAAAGATTTTGTGAGAGGGGGAGCTAACT
>CAMTVZ010000130.1:0-3408 GCA_947085285.1 uncultured Ignavibacteriota bacterium | reverse complement strand
TTGGGTTCCGGTGTCCCCGTTGCAGGCATTATTGAGGGATCAAAGCCATCAACATCGAACGTTACATATACCTCGTCAGTTAATTTGCTGATTGCATAATCGTCCCAATCTTTTGTAAGTCGCTTATATTTTCCACCACGAATTTCGTGGGCATAGATTGTTGTGATTCCAGTCTGTTGTATGAATTCAGCTTCCTCTTTACATTGCGCACGAATTGCAACTTGAACAATATTTTTAGGGTTGATATACTCGCATACTCTTGCCATTACTGAAGCATGACTGAATTTATTCCCTTGATAAGTATTTCTTAAATCGGAATGAGCATCAATGTGAAGAATAGATAAGTTGGGATATTTCTCAGCAAACGGGACAATCAGAGCTTGGGATATTGTATGTTCACCTCCAAGTGCGACTACGAACTTATTAGAATGTAATAATTTTTTACTCGCTTGATAAATTATTCCGAGAGAATCTTCTTCGTTCAGACCCGAAAAATTAAGAGCTTCCACAGTTGCAATTCCTAACTCCTCATAAATTTGTCTGCCTGTCTCTTCATCATAAAATTCAACATAATGCGAAGCTTCTAAAATCGCATCCGGTCCTTTTGCTGTGCCGCCACCATAACTTACTGTCGCTTCGTACGGGATTGGTAAAACCACTACTTTCGATTTGTCGAAAGACGAGAATTCGTCCGCAATACCAAGAAAATTATTTTGAATTCCTAATGTTCTAAACATCTGTTGTGTAACAATTATAATTTGTTGTACAAAATTCCAACCTGCAACATACAAATTCCAAAAAATTTCAAAATTCCAAGTTCCAAACCATTTTTTCAAACGACTTCATTGGAGTAAAGAGATTTGTACATTGAGACTTCTGAAAAATTAAATCTGCAATTATCATCCTGATAGTTATCGGGACAGATAAACGCGGATTCGACGCCTGCCTGCCGCAGGCAGGGATATACACAGATTATTATCAGTGTTAATCTATTGCATCTGTGTTTATCCGTGCCTGCACGCCGTAGTGCTACTGGGTGTTTCGGTCGCCTACGCTCCAAAGCTTCAGCGACGGAGCGCACGCAGGCGTGTTCTATTTTATATTTTTCAGAAGTCTCTATGATTTAATTGTATTGTGAACTCCTGCAATAAGATATTATAATTTTTAAAAGGATTCAAAATTTTAGGTTGATAATAAAGGGATCATTGTTTCACGGTGAAGAAATTCGCATCATTATATAATTCGACAAGCTTACTATTCAATACTGACGCTGATAACAAAGATTCTCGCATTACGGTGTGGTTCGACAAGCTCACCATACTAACTGTAACGCGGATATCATAATTCATACTTTGATTCCAAACCGTTTGCCCAACTCGCTCAATGAGAGCTTCACAACCTTACATCGCTATAACTTCTATTTGAGATTTTTTCTTACGTGCATCTTCTACAATTTTTTCTAATTCAACGGCAGTTTTGTTATCAATCCATTCTTCTCCACATTGTGTACAAATTTTTGCTTTAACATTCCGCACAACAATGATGCCTGTCTCTATATCGACACTATACGTTATTGTACCAGTTTTTATAGAGCCACCGCATAATGGGCATAATTTACTATTTTTAATCATTTCGTTTTCTCTTTCGGAAATCGTTTTCAAAAATATCTAATGATGGTTTATAAGCCGTAATAATGTAAACATAATTACTTTTTTCGTCAAATGCTGCTAGAGTATGAATTGGTGTCGACTTCACAAAACCAAGAAATAAAGCGCTTGGATATGGTTTATCATCAACATACTCTTCAATTATTGTCCCATCTAATAGAACGTCGAGTATATCTTTTTGTATTATTCCACGTTCTGCGATTCTTTGTAAAACATGCTTTCGCCACTCAATTCTACCTTGCTTTATTGCTGTTCTAAATTTTTCAAGATCCATATAAATCACAGAACATCTAATTTCGCTTTCTTAACTCAATTCAATATAAAATTGAGTTAATTAAATATCAAGTCCACGAGTTTGAGGATTCCTATAACATCCGATTCCAGCAGGAAGGGAATGTTCTAACGAAACATACCACTCCGCTGGAGTGGAAAAAATATTCTTGATACTCTGCTACAGACATTTGACCACTACGTGGTCATCTCAAAAAATATTAGCCACTAATTAGAGGAAAAAAGAAGAGAATTATGAACAATGTTATTTTTATTTATGTCGATAAAACCAACCCGATAAATAATCCCTACAAATATACTTATAAGTCGACGAGTTTCGTCGACCTACATATTGAAATGCTTTTTAGTAACAAACTGTTTTATCGGTCTTTATTCGATTAGTGCAACCATTTATTGTTGGCGCGAGGTTTTTATTGCTCGCATTACGGTGAACCGTAACGCTGATAAAAAAGCATCATGAATGACGCTGAATGGCAGCTAAGGCCGATTTATCGGTCTTTGGCACATTAGTGCAACCATTTATGGTTGGCGCGAGGTTTTATTGAAATAAACGATAATCGAAAACTTAGAATATTATACTTCTAAAACATGCGGCGGTTTTACAGGTTGCCTCTGAATTGGTTCTTTGCGGGCTCGCTTCTCGAATTCGTTTCTGAATTTTTTAATCACACTTTGTACGGGCCAGGCGGCAGCATCGCCGAGAGCACAGATGGTATTACCTTCAATATTGTTTGCTACATCGAGTAGCAAATCAACATCATTCATAGTTCCGTTCCCATCAAGAAATCGTTCTAAAATCTTTTCCATCCAACCGCATCCTTCGCGGCAAGGAGTGCATTGTCCGCAACTTTCATGGTGATAAAAATGAACAAGTCGTTTTAAAACTTTTAAAACATCAGTATCCTCATCCATCACGATAACGCCGCCGGTGCCGATAGCTGAACCAGCAGCTTTAAGCGATTCTAAATCCATTCTTACACCTTCTATTTCTTCGGCTAACAACCAAGGGACAGAAGAACCGCCGGGGATTACAGCTTTTAACTTTTTAGAATTTTTGATTCCACCGGCATATTTGTAAATTAAATCGGTAAGTAATACACCTGTTGGAAGTTCATAAACTCCAGGTTTATTCACGTGACCGCTAACGCCAAACAAGATAGTGCCGGGATGTCTCGGATCTCCGATTTTTGAAAACCACTCTCCCCCATTCAAAATAATTGATGGTATGCACGAAAGAGTTTCAATATTATTTACGTTAGTTGGGTTACCCCACAAACCTGATTGAGCCGGAAAAGGTGGTTTTACACGCGGGTAGCCTCGCTCGCCTTCGATTGAATTCATTAGGGATGATTCTTCGCCGCAGATATAAGCACCCGCTCCCCGATGAATGTAAATATCGGTACTAAAATTTTTTCCTAAAATATTTTTTCCAATATAATTTTTTTCGTAA
>CAMTVZ010000129.1:0-8123 GCA_947085285.1 uncultured Ignavibacteriota bacterium | reverse complement strand
ATTAACAACAACAAACAACATAAGGAGATTTTACAATGGGTCAACAACAACTTTTATTAATCATCTTGGGCGTTATCATAGTTGGTATCGCTATCGCTGTCGGTATTACAATGTTTTCGGCAGGCAGTGTTCAATCAGCGAAGGATGCTATTATCAACGATCTGAACAACCTTGCTGCAAATGCATATCAGTATCGTATCCGTCCTGCCTCAATGGGCGGTGGCGCTGGTGCATATACCGGTTATACCATTCCAATAAAATTGGTAACTACAGAAAATGCGACATATGAAGCCAACGTAACAGGACCAGAGTCTATAACATTTACGGCAACACACCCTGATTATGGAACGGTAGTAGCCACACTCAACGCACAAGGTCAATTAACCGATTGGGATTACACAGACCAATTCGATTAAACGTATTTACTTAAACGTTTAAGTCCGATGCGCTGCCAAATGAAATTTTTACTAACAATTCTTAAATTTGGCAGCGTTTTATTTTATGACATGAACAACAGAAAGGTTTCTTTATGGGTCAACAACAGCTAATGCTGCTCATACTTGGTGTGATCGTCGTTGGAATCGCTATTGTAGTAGGAATTTATCTCTTTTCTGCAACATCGGTTAGTTCCAACAAGGATGCAATCATAAACGATTTAATGAACCTTGGGCAGTATGCATATAGATATCGTTTGAGACCAGAACCTTTAGGCGGTGGAAACAGGTCATATCTTAATTTAAATATACCGGCCAATTTAACAGATAACGAAAATGCAACATATACATATGTTGTAACTCCAAATAGCGTTACATTTACAGCAACTTCAAAATTTGGGTATGGTACTATTGTGGTTGAATTGGATGCGGATGGTAAGTTGGGACCTTATGCTTTTAACAATGATTTCCAATAAATTTATTTTACAGAGGAAAAAAAATGCCAGAATTTAGATTAGAAGGAATATCCACAAACGGAAAAACAGTACAAGGTATTCTGGAAGCCGACAACTCGAGGCTTGCAAAGGAAAAAGCTAACCAGATGGCTATGCAACGGAAGTTTAAAGTTCTACGGTTAACTGAACGTGCTACTTTTATTTACAAAGTACAAAAGGGGACCGAAAAACCTATTACTGGCGAACAAAAAGCTTTTACCAAAGAAGAAGTTCAGGAAGCTCTTTCGAAAATGGGTTTTCGTGTTATATTTGTCAGAAAAAAACTTTTCGATTTAAAACCTAAACCACCTATGGCTGATATCGTAACATTCGTACGTGTTAGTGCCGATTTGATCCGCCAAAAATTACCTTACAACGAAATTTTGCAATTAATGACAAACGATATCGAGAATAAAACACTCAGAGACGCGATACGCGAAATAAATACAGAGCTGAAACAAGGAAAAGACAGCGAAAAAGTTTTTGTAAAACAAGAAGGAGTATTCGGCAAATTTACTGCCCATATGTTGGGGCTTGCATCAAAAAGCGGCAACATGGCTGAGATTTACGAAAGCACAGCAAAATTTCTTGAACGTCAAGCCCAATTTAAAAAGGATTTAAAAAGTGCACTCATTATGCCATTAGTTACATTAGCTGCTCTTTTCGGTGCTGTGATTTATTACATAGGATGGATATTTAAACCGATGGCTGAAATATTTGCCAAAATGAAAATAGAACTACCACCGATGACTAAAGCAACACTTGATTTGAGTTATATGATACTCGACAACATAGTCATCATCTTAATTGTAACCTTAGTCCCTATAGTCCTGGCGATACGTTTCTTTACTACTCCTCGTGGGAAATACATATTGGACAAGTTTATTTGGAAAATTCCTGTAATCGGGTCGTTACTCCATAAAACCAGCATCGAAATTTTTTGTCGCGTTTTTCATGCCCTCTATAGTGGTTCAGGGGAAAATATCGATGTCATTAAAATGGCAGCCGAAGCATGCGGCAATAAATATATGGAGAATCAAATAAAAACCATCGCAATTCCGATGATGGTTGAAAAGGGAGCAGGTATTACCGATGCCTTCGAGGCAACTGGTGTATTTACACGGACAGCAATATCACGTTTCCATAGCGGTGCCGAAACAGGAACAGTAAAACATACAGCTCATCAATTGGCTGAATACTATGAAAAAGAAACCAGCTATAAAATGCGCAATGCTATCGATTTTATACAGCTCTGGATAACAATGATTATTATGATTGTACTTACAGCATTGACACTCGTATCATCCGAAACAGCATTTATAAAACCGAAACGCCCCGGTATGGGCTTCATTGAATTTCAAAATATGATTAGTTGGTTTACTTAATATGCCCGAAATCGACATTACTGATAAAATAGGATATACACTTCTGAAGAAGGGTATCATCGATTACGAAGTATTAGAAAAATCGCTTCGCATAAAAGATACAGAGGACAAGAAAAAGCGCCGCAATTTGGGTCAAATTCTTGTATCAGATTTTAACATTGATCACGATTCTGTATTTCGTGAGGTTGCTAATTTGTATGCGTTTCGTGAAATCTATCTTACCGACGAAATTATCGATCAACCTCGCATCGCCTTCATAAAAAAAACAGTCGAAGCTTTACCCGAGACCTATCGTTCGATGTTGATGGAAACCAAACTGATACCTCTAAAGTTCGACGAAAAAGTTCCCGACAAACTTATAATCATAGCAGCCGATCCTACCGATAAACGCATCCCGATTATTGCCCGGAATTTCGGTGTTAAAAAATACGAAGTTTGTTACTGCCGCTTAAAAGAAATTACAAATTTATTAGAAAAAATTTTTCCCCCTGAAAATGAATTTTTAAAACTTCTTGAAACTTCAGATATCGGTCTTAGTGTACAAGAAGAAGAGGGGGTTGACGAGGAAGCCCTTGAAGCTGAAATCAGCAAAAGCGCACTGATAAATTTAGTTGAAGGTGCTTTAGTTGAAGCAGTTCGTCAGGGGGCAAGCGATATACATATTGTAGCCAGAGAAGGAAACCGAACCGATTTCCTCTTTAGATTAGATGGTAATTTAAAACTTTGGCACACACAAGAAAACACAATGCCCGAGGCGATTGCCGCAGTAGTAAAAGACCGGTCGAAAAATATCGACCGCTTCGAACGTGAAATGAGTCAGGACGGTTTTATCCAACGTATTATTGATGGACACCAGATACGTTTTCGTGTTTCGATTATGCCTATAGTAGCCACCGAGTTCAGTCATAAATTCGAAAGCATTGTAATTCGTGTACTCGATGACCGGAAAGTAATTACAGATTTAAATAAACTCGGTTTGCAAGGTCCTGCGCGCGATTTTTTCTACAAAGCAATTTCAAAACCACAAGGAATCGTAATACTAACTGGACCTACAGGAAGCGGAAAAAGCACAACACTTATAGCCGCTCTACATCAGGTAATCGATCCTACCGTAAACGTTCTAACCGTAGAAGATCCTGTTGAGTACATTATCAGAGGTGCTAGACAATTAAAAATTGGTCCTAAGATGGATTTTGAAAGTGCCATTCGAGGTATTTTGCGGCACGACCCCGATATAGTTCTTGTGGGCGAAATGCGCGATAAAACTACAGCAGAAATTGCAATTAAACTTGCAAACACTGGACACTTAACATTCTCTACACTTCATACAAACGATGCCCCGAGTGCGATTTCGCGTTTATTTAAAATGGGTGTAGAACCGTTCCTTATAGCTTATGCAATCAACATAGTAGTTGCACAACGACTTATACGAACTTTGTGTAATAACTGTAAAAGGCCGATGAAGTTAAACGAAAAAGATAGAGAAATCTATATTAAATTTGGATTTACAGAAGAGATGTTGAATAGAAGCACTTTTTACGAACCAGTCGGCTGCGAAAAATGTAACCAGGGTTGGAAAGGACGATGTGCAATTCACGAAGCTCTATACTTCACACGCGAAATTAAACAACTGATTGTAAGTGCAGGTAACGAAATAGATGAAAACGCTATTCGCGAACAGGCTGCCAAAGATGGTGTATGGTCGTTACGAAGAGCCGGTATGGAAAGAATGATGGAAGGTGTAACAACATTCGAGGAAGTACTTGCCACAACTACCGAAGATTAGTGTCGGTATGGCATTTATGACACATAATATTGTAGATATTACAAGGGTTGAAGGTAATTTTTACCTTTCTTCCTTCACATTTTACATTCACTATTCTTCCGAAACTTATATCTTTAAATCTCCAAATTTTAATCTACCTACATGGCATATCCATTGTTAATTTTTAAGTGATACTTCTCACTTTCATAACTGATTTTTGTGATTGAGAAGACAGTAAGTGATTTGACGCAAAAAGTAATTTAGATGTAATTAATACATTAAAAAAAAAGGTTTTTATGGGTACTGGACAAATGATGTTGATTATCTTGGCATTAGCGTTACTGGCAACTCTAACGCTTTCTATTAATACGACCATCATCTCCAAATACGAAATGATCTACGAAGCTGAAGCAACAATAGATGCAATATCCATCGGACAAGCAATGTTAGATGAAGCGTTAACAAAAGATTTTGATGAGAAAACAATAGGAATAAAGATTACTAATCCAGCAGATCTTACAAATTATCCTTTAGGTCGAGATGCTAATGACGTATGGTTACCGGCTATTGATTCGCTTAATATACCGGGAACATACGGATACAATGCGGCTTTACCTGTTAAAACAAAATTTTCTTCTATCGGTTTAGATGATTTTGATGATTACAACCGATACCGGCGAGTTGTTTACACGCCTCGAATGGGAAGATTTTTTGTACAAGATACGGTGTTTTATGTGCAAGAAATAAATCCTGATAGTCCATCATCTTCCCGGACATTTCAGAAAAAGATGATTGTAAAAGTTTGGCATCAGAATATGCAGAATCCGTTGGTTGTTTCAGATTTATCAATATACAGACGTTATTTTTAATAAGGAGATTGTTTTATGGCAAGTATGTTAGATATAATAGGCGCTACAATAATTGCAGGAATGGTAATGCTAATTATATTCGGTGTAACAGCGAACTTGAATCAAACTTTATATACCAGCACTCTTTCGTTAAATGTTCAAACGTCGGCAGTTTCATTAGCTAGAACATTGGAACACGATTTTTACAAAATTGGTTATAATGTAAATAAAACAACGGATACATCTATTACTTATGCCGATACAAATCAGATCCGTTTTAAAGCCGATTTATCAAATACAGGCACAACGCTTAATAGGGTGGTTTACAGGTCGGCTAATTTAATCACCAGCACACGCAATCCACGCGATCGCGTGTTTGTCCGCCGGCAGGATAATTCTCAAATCAACGCAGAAATAGGAGTAACTAACTTTAATTTAACATATTATGATGTAAATGGCTCAAGAATTTCTACTCCAATTACACATAAAGACTCGCTTGCAAAAATCAAATCGATTAAAGTGAAATTATTTATCGAAAGCTCCGAACCTGTTTTAAAAACAGATAACCCCCAAGACACGTTAAATTCTTATATTGGTGTTCATTGGGAAAAATTAATCTATCCAAGAAATTTATAAGGAGATATAATTATGGGTAAAGTAACCATTATAATGGTAATAGGTTTATCGATCGCATTTGGTATTATTTCATGGTCGTTAAACAGCTCAAGTAGTGCAGCGGTAGATGCAACCACTGGTTATGTTAAATATTCGACAGCGCGTAATATAGCACGCAGCGCCATTAATTTAAAATTGAGAAGCATAGACGATAATAAACCAGTAGCTCAAACACTTAGCGGTAATATGATGGGTGGAACTTATCGTGTTGACAGCATTTTTGCAAGTAATGATTCAATTGGTTTTCGGTCAACCGCAACATATTCAGACACAGTATATAGAATACGAACGATGATGTTGCGAACTCCTAAACCATTCCCTAATATTAGCGGAGCAGTAGGTATTAGGGTTGACTCGATTAATTTTGATATGCAGGGAAACAGCACAAGGATTGATGGAAGGGATCACGACATAAACGGAAATTTGATATCCCCCACTGTGGCTGCGAACAACAAGCCGGGAGTGGAAGTAATGGGTCCTGTAGATAGGGCCAATGTTGGCAGCGATTCTTTAAAAATTATTGGTTCTCCAAGAGTCAACTTAAATCCCAATATGGATAACCCAGCTACATTTGTTCAAGAATATATCAATAGTGCCGATGTTACTGTCGGACCAGGAAACTATAACAACACAACTTGGGGTAGCGTGAATAATCCGGTGATAGTGTATGCCAATGCAGGTGTATCGGGCGAAGTTAAAATAAATGGTAATCTTACTGGTTATGGTGTTTTAGTCGCTACTGGAAAATTAACGGTTACCGGGAACATGACCTGGTATGGTCTTGTAATTCCATATTCTACAACGATACTTGATTTTTCGACCTTAACAGGAAGTTCTAAAATTGTAGGCGCAATTCTGATGGGTGGGGCGAATAATAGCACCTTTCAAATGAAAGGGAGTGCCGACGTTCTTTATAGTAAAGCTGCACTCGATAAAGCCAAAATGATTGGTAAGTTGTTATATTATCGTGTTTTAAGTTGGTACGAGGATTATAAATAACCGGTTAATATTTTTTTTTAAGATATTGACAACTATAAATAATTTTCATATATTAAACCATATTTTTCAATGTTTTATCAGGATGTAATTAAAGTTGAATTTTAAAGAACCGGTAAATGGATGAAGCAAGATTAATACTAAAACATATTGCTGAAAATATTCCTGATACTGCATACGGTGTCGAGAGAATGATGATTATCGGCGACCTCGTTAATCGTCAGGGTCCCGAAGAACGTACTATCATAAAAAAATTATTCGATAGTTTTTTACATCGGATGGAAGAAAATCATGCCTCCGATATCGACATCGGTGGCTTCGGCTCTCAAGGGAGAGTATGGTATCGTATTTACGGCGATAAAAAACCAGATCCAGCATGTGGTTCATTTACTTTCGACGAAATAAATATTATTATTCTTACCATCCTGCTCGAACGCCAACGGCAATTTCTTTACGAAAATCGTAATCTAGATTTTTCATATACTATTTTTAAAAACGATCTAATGCATCGTTTTCGTGCCGATGCTTACTTCGACCTCGACCAGTTAGCATTAAATATGCGTGTTATAAATGCCATCGTGCGTCCGTATAAATCATTAGAATTTCACCCGAATGTTTCTAAGATACTCAATCTCGCTCACACAATGGAGGGTTTGATTCTCGTAACAGGTATTACTGGTTCAGGCAAAAGTTCTACTTTAGATACAATCATCGATGCAAACAATCATTCTGTGGATGGACATGTTGTTATAATCGCTTCACCTATCGAATATGTTCACAAATCAGACAGGTGCATTATCAGGCATCGGGAAGTTGGGCGAGATGTTCTCTCCTTCAAAGAAGGAGCTATACAATCGCTCAGGCAAGACCCTGATATTATAGTGATAGGTGAGATGCGCGACCCAGATACAATTATGACGGCGCTTGAAATTACCGACAGCGGTCATAAAGTATTTTCAACTCTGCACACCTCGTCGGCGGTCGAAAGTATAGATAGAATTATTGGAGAAGTTCCACCATACGAGCAGGAACGTGTACGTAATCGTTTGGCAGATGTTATTAAATTAGTAATATCTCAAAAACTCGTTCCAAGTTTAGACGGAAAAGTAATATTAGCCAAAGAAGTTATGGTTGCCAATCCTTCGGTAAAAGCGGCAATCAAAAATAATAATACAAGCGAAATATACCAGATGATGTCCGAATCGGGCGACGAAGGAATGACTACATTAGAACAGGATTTAAAGCGTTTATATTTAGCAAAGAAGATTTCATTAGAAAATGCAATAAATTATGCAAATAATAAGCGTCGGTTGCAGCAAATTTTAAATTTAGTTACACAATAATTTCGTGTTTTTTTTTACAAAACAATTTGTTAAATTGTTTGTAAGTTTTTAGGAAGTTAATATGGCAAATATACATGAAAGGTTCTACATATAATGGCAACCATGAGAGGTAATAAAAAAAGTGCCGTCGGTCTTTTTGTTGATGGACTTGAAATTAAATTTGCTAAATTATCGAAGAAAGGT
>CAMTVZ010000128.1:0-7021 GCA_947085285.1 uncultured Ignavibacteriota bacterium | reverse complement strand
TACAGAAAATATTTGCAAACCTTGGAATCGGTGATTTGAACACAGCAAGAACAATTTACGACAATATTAAAACACGAGCTTATTCAATTGATTCAATTTCTATTTCGGTAATTGGTGAAATCGTAAGTATGTTTAGGGATAATAATCTAAATTTATCTAACAATTCAACTTCCGACAAATTAATAATAGAAAAAGATGATATTGAATTTCCTTCTAAATTTATGTTGCATCAAAATCACCCCAACCCGTTTAACCCTATAACCAAAATCAGTTACACTATCCCTGAACCTAATTTTGTAACCTTAAAAATCTTTGATGTATTAGGTCGTGAGATAGCTACTCTTGTAGCAGAGTATCAGGATGCTGGTTATAAAACTGTGGAATTTTCCGGAGTGTCCACCAACGGCGGTTTACCAAGCGGCGTATATTTTTACAAGCTTGTGGCTGGTAGTTTTGTTTCTGTTAAGAAGATGCTTTTAGCGAAGTAAAAATTCCCTGCATATAAAAATGGCAGCCTGAATCGACCTACGGATATACAAACTCGTAGAGTCTCGTATAGAGCTGCCATTTTTTGTTTATTACTTTATGCATCATTCCAATCAAGAATTGAAATTATTTCGGCATCAGACGATAAAGAGGGGATTGCTAAGTTTAATGAAAATATCACAAATATTAATCTTATCGTGTCAGATGTAATTATGCCGAGAAAAGGGGGGAAAGAGTTGTTGAGTCCTTTGAGAATTAAATCGGCAGCTTTCTTCCTAGCCCATATAGCGCAACATCATCTCGCCACATAATATTAGTGTTATCTATAAAAAAAATTACCCACTCAATCAGAAAATATGCAAAAGTTGAGTGGGTAAATTACTAAATATAAAAATTGGAATTAATCTTCACCTTGGGCTTTTGTAAATCCCAAAACACCATCGAATTCGTGGAGTTTTTCGATGTGTCCCCATTTATGTTTAGTCATAATATTTTTTAATAGTTCAAGCAATTCTGCATCTGATAAATTTCCCTCAGAATTTTTCAGTACGAAACGGCATCGGTATTGGTCAACACAGTCAGTAATCGCTCCAGTCGGAGGATAAACTTTTGTGCCGCGGTTCGATACCATTTTCAATTTTAAAGCTGTAGGTTGTGATAACTCTTCCAAGCTTTTACCAATTTGTTCAGGGCTTAAATTAGTTTCAACAAAAATATCGGCACCAATAGTGCGGCGCGATTTTGGTTTTACCAAATCCAAGTCGTTCGATAAATTCCACATCTTTATCGGCTTATGATCTCGAACTTTCCATTTCGTCGATTTACGTCCAAGATTCTTTATGATTTCATCGGTGTACACGCTCGTGGGTGTTCCTTTGTCGTATCCTACTATATCGCCTGTTTTAACTTTACCCTCTTCTAAAGTTACCAAAACAGCATTTTCAATTTTAGCGGCGGCTTCGAATTCATCTAAATATCTCAACATCATAACAGCCGACATCAGGACGGCGGTTGGATTGATAACATTTTTACCTGCATATTTAGGTGCCGAGCCATGTACTGCTTCGAAAATAGCAACCTCATTACCGAGATTCGCAGATGGGGCAAATCCAAGTCCACCTATTAATGCCGAAGTTAAGTCGCTAATTATATCTCCGTTCATATTTGTTGTAACGATAACATCGAACTGCTCAGGTTTTTTAACTAATTGATGGGCGCAGTTGTCGATGATTATGTGATTCGATTCGATGTCGGGATATTCTGGGGCTATTTCTTCAAATGTTTTCTTCAGAAATCCTTCAGTTAATTTCATGATATTCGATTTTGTGGCGCAATGGACTTTCTTGCGACCTTCTGATCGTGCGAACTCGAAAGCTAAACGTACAATTTTTTCGCATCCTTTTCGAGTAATAACCTTCAGACACTGAGCAACGCCTGGTGTTTGCATGTGTTCGATACCTGCATATAGGTCTTCGACATTTTCACGTACAACAACTAAATCGATTCCGCGTCCGCTGTACGGAGTCGTAATACCAGGTAGTTCTCGTGCTGGTCTGATGTTACCAAATGTTTCAAATAGTTTTCGTAATGTAACGTTGGCGCTTTTCTCACCAAATCCGACTGGGGTTTCAAGGGGGCCCTTTAATGCAACTCGTGTGCGCATTATGGAATCAATAGTATCTTTTGGAACTCCCGATTCCACTCCTTTTTTGAATATGCTTGCCCCGGCGTGATGTTCTTCCCACTCGATAGCAACGCCGGTAGCTTCGATGATTTTCGTGGTCGAGTAAATGCATTCGGGTCCTATTCCGTCGCCTGGAATTAACGTTACAAGTTTTTTTCCGTTTTTTGTAGTGTAAGCCATTTTATTTCTCCTTTTTTGTTAAATCCGCTTTTGGCGGGATTGTTTATTTTAAATTATTTTTTTCTTGCAATATTTAACATACCGCCGGCAAAGAGGATTTCCTTTTGTCTTTCGGTAAGATCATAGTTGAGTTTTATTTCTTTATTTTTTGTTAGATTTTTTAGAACGATTTCTCCTTTCTGCCCACTCGATTTCAACTGTTTTCTGATATCTTCTAATGCTAACTCGTCTCCAAAATCTATGTTGTTATAATCATTTGCATCTGAGAATGTAAGTGGGAGAATACCAAAGTTAATTAAATTTGCACGATGAATCCGATTGAATATTTTCACTATAACAGCTTTTACTCCTAAAAATCGTGGGGATAATGCCGCATGTTCACGGCTTGAGCCCTGTCCGTAATTATCGCCACCGATTACAAATCCACCCCTCCATTCTTTAGCACGTTTTGGGAAATCAGGATCGATGCGTGTGAAAGTAAAATCGGAAATTGCCGGAATATTGGAGCGTAGAGGAAGAACTTTCGCACCAGCCGGCGAAATATGGTCGGTCGAAATATTGTCGCCAGCTTTTAAAAGAACTTTCCCTTTAATAGTTTCGGGCATTTCATCGAATTGTGGAATCGGTTTTATATTAGGTCCGCGTATTACTTCAACCGATTTGGGATCTGTTGCAGGAGGAATAATCATCGAATCGTTGATTAAATATTTCTCTGGTTCGTCGCGTTCGAGTGGGGCAATATTTAAATCTTTAGCAACTTCACGCGGGTCGGCGATTTTTCCGACAAGAGCAGTTGCAGTTGCAGTTTCAGGGGATGAGAGATAAACTTTTGCATCCATAGTTCCGCTTCTGCCTTCAAAATTTCGATTGAACGAACGCACTGAAACAGAACCACTCGGCGGCGCCTGTCCCATTCCGATACAAGGTCCGCATGCCGATTCCAAAATTCGTGCACCCGACGAAATTATGTCGCCTAATTCTCCCGACCGTGCAATCATTTCAAAAACTTGCTTTGAACCCGGACTTAAAGTGAACGAAGTAATTGGACTGACCGAACGGTTTTTTAACATATGAGCTGCAACTCTTAAATCAAAATAACTCGAATTAGTGCACGAGCCGATGCAAGCCTGTTCAGCTTTGATATTTTGTTTGGCAAGTTCGCTTACCTTGATTACATTATCGGGCGAATTGGGTTGTGCAATCATAGGTTCTAATTTGTTCAGGTCGATAACTATTCCGTCAAATTCAACTGTTACAAATCCAGCATCGTCGGGCTTGCTGATTGAAAGATTCACAGTCCCCCCTTCTTGAAGCGCCGCTATCGCTTTTGCATCGTTCACTCTGTGTAATCGAATATCGCATCTGTCATAAGTTGCGTTTTCGTCGGCTTTTAATTCTCTCCAAACTTCCCCCCTTCCTTGAGCGATTAAATATTTTTTTGTAATGTTATCGCTAGGGAAAATCGAAGTTGTAGCCCCCAACTCGGCACCCATATTTGTAATCGTAAATCTATCGCCAATCGAAAGAGTATCAACACCCTCTCCGTGATATTCAATAATCTTATTAATCCCTCCCTTGCAAGTTAGACGTCGCAGGAGTTCTAAAATAATATCTTTTCCTGAGACCCAAGGTTGTAGCGAGCCGATGAGTTTCACACTTAAAATTTTTGGCATTGAGAGGACGTAAGGCTCACCAGCCATAGCAAGTGCAATGTCTAAACCACCGGCGCCGATTGCAATCATACCTAAGCCACCGCTGGTTGGGGTGTGCGAGTCGGAACCAATCAGGGTTTCGCCTGGAATACCGAATCGTTCGCGATGGACTTGATGACAGATTCCGTTGCCGGGGCGTGAAAAATAAATTCCGTATTTAGATGCTACACTCTGCAAATATTGATGGTCGTCAGCATTCATATAATCCTGCTGCAGCATATTATGGTCGACGTAGCTTACCGAGAGTTTGGTTCGAACACGAGGAACTCCCATTGCTTCGAATTGCAAGTATGCCATCGTTCCAGTAGCATCTTGTGTCAGAGTTTGATCTATCCGTATGGATATTTCAGACCCTGGTTCCATTTTTCCTGAAACGAGGTGGTCTTGAAGAATTTTTTGAGAAAGGTTTAGTGCCATGATATTGCTTCCTTATAAGAACTAAAAAATTATTGAAAAAAAACTATGGAATTATAGTAAAAAGAAAGCTGAAAAGCAATCTTGATTATCATAACAATAATAACTATATTTAAAACAAAATTATCAATTATTCATTTTTTAAATAGGAGATTTAATGAAAAAGACAATAGTTTTTGCAATTCTAGCTGTAGTATTTGCAAATTTAATCTTCACAGGATATCAATGCGGTTCAGCCGAAATGACAAGCGCCAAACTTTACATGCAAAGGTCTGAATGGGATAATGCGAAAGATCAACTTCAGAAAGAACTTGCCAAACGTCCAGAAAATTTTGAAGCATGGTACTTTCTTGGAAGAGTACATCACGAACAAAAAAACTATCCCGAAATGTTAAGTGCCTTTGAGCAATCATTAAAACTTAGCGGTCAGTATAAAAAAGAAATCGACGCCATACGCCTGAGTGTGTGGGCGCAAACTTTTAACAAAGGAGTTGAACATTATAATTCAGCTCTTAGCAGCGAACCTGACAAGTCGCCTGAATTTTTCGAGAAAGCTATAAGTCAACTAAAAACTGCAATATCAGTTCAACCCGATAGTTTCCCCCCTTATCGTGTTTTGGCTTTAACATATTATGGGATGAAAGATAAAAATAACGCAGAGATATATTTAAAAGAAGCAATTGCACGGCAGAACGATGCTCAACTTGGCCGTATTCTTGGCGGAATTTATTACGACCGTGCTATGTCGTTAAAAACAGAAGCGTTGAAATTAGAAAGCCCTCAAAAAGAAGAAGCTCTTGCCAAGGTAAATAATATTTTTGATCAAGCCATACAAGTATTAGAGAAAGCTTTACTTGCATCACCGAACGATTCACCTATTTTAATCATCTTAAATGATTCATACATAGCTGCCGGAAGAACCGACGACGCAATGAAATCGTATCAACGTGCAATCGTTGCCGACCCGAATAATAAGCTTGTTCATTACAACTATGGTGTTTTGTTACTGCGTGCTTCTAAGTTTGCAGAGGCAGCTGAACAATTCGAGGTAGCATTAAATATCGATCAAGATTTTACAGACGCTTTGTACAACATAAGTGCCACTTATATGCAATGGGGTGCTAAAGAGAAAGAAAAAGCAGAAGCAGAAATTAAAGATAATAAGAACAAACAGTTGGATAAATCGTTTGAGGAGAAATTTAAAAAAGCTAAAGGTTATTTAGAAAGGTTAGTTAAGTTGTCCGAGAATGATATTGCTGCATGGGAAACTTTGGGAATGGCAAACACAATTTTAAATATTCCGAAAGAAGCTAAAGTGGCATTCGATAAAGCCGACAGTTTACGTAAAGCAAAATAATATAAAAGAAAGTTTATTTATGGCAAATCAACCGCCACAACAACAACAAATAAATATTGAACTGGGTGAAAAAGAAGCTGAAGGAATCTATTCGAATTTAGCGATAATTACACACTCCCCCGCAGAATTCGTAGTCGATTTTACACGCGTACTGCCAGGTGTCCCAAAAGCCAAAGTGCACGCCCGTATTATAATGACTCCGCAGCACGCAAAGTTATTACAGAGAGCATTAGAAGATAATATCGACAAATTTGAAAAACGTTTTGGTGAAATAAAAATTCAAGGCGAACCCAATGCCGGTGGATTCGGTTTTCAACCAATAGATCCGCAAACCAGAGTTCATTAAGAATGGATAAACAACCATTTGGTAACTTTTTATTCGTGTTGCACACACATTTACCTTATGTAGTTACGCACGGTAAATGGCCACATGGTTCCGACTGGTTAAACGAAGCTGCCGCTGAAACTTACATACCGATTTTAAACATACTCGGCGAACTCCTCGACGAAGGCTACCATCCAAAATTGTCGATGGGTATAAGCCCGGTCCTCGCTGAACAATTAGCTGATCCGGTTTTTAAAGAATCGTTCGTTCATTACCTTGACGAAAAAATTTCGGCGGCAAAAAAAGATGAAACATATTTTCATACAAACGGCGACACCCACCTGAAACATACAGCAAAATTTTGGATCGATTGGTACAGCAACCGAAAGGATGACTTTGTTTATAAATATAATTCCGATTTAATTTCTGCTTTTAGAAAATTGTTAGAATCGGGGGTGCTGGATATAATGACTTGCGGAGCTACTCACGGTTATTTTCCGTTATTAAGCCACGACTCAAGCATCGATGCACAGGTAAAGGTTGCAATTGCAACACACAAGCGACATTTTGGTGTAAAACCACGCGGTATTTGGCTCCCCGAATGTGCTTATCGCCCAAGATACAAATGGAAACCTCCGGTAAAAGTTCAGGGACTTGCTGCAGAATATGAGCGACAAGGCGTTGAAGAAATTTTAGCAGAGAATGGAATCGAATATTTTGTGATCGATTCAGCTATGCTATTAGGTGGAAAACCGATTGGAGTTTACCTTGAAAGGTTTGGTGGATTAAAGAAAATTTGGGAACAACACGAAAAACAAATTTCTATAAAAGAAGAAGAATTTGAAAAATCGGTTTACGATTTA
>CAMTVZ010000127.1:0-3833 GCA_947085285.1 uncultured Ignavibacteriota bacterium | reverse complement strand
TCTGATTCAGGTGGTCCTCTCGAAATAATAGAACCGCAGAGAGATGGCTTTATGTTTAAAACCAACGATGCTGAATCGCTTGTAACGGTTTTAGATTATTGTTTACAGGGTAGAATTAATTTATCCGAAATCACGGCATCCGCGCGCAAGAAGGTCGAGGAAAAATTTTGTATCAATGAATATTGCCGTAATTTAGAAAAAATATATATACAGGAAATTAAAGAAAAAATGAAATATTAAATTTACTTTGTCATTTAGCATCTTTTTTCGTAATATTAGAATGAATTATGCAGAACGGACTTCAGCCAAAATTATCAGAGTTCCGGAAATCGCTTAACATTGTGCGAGAATTTGCAGTTACCGATTTCCGACTTAAGTATCACGATTCAGCCCTTGGCTATCTCTGGTCGATGCTCAATCCTATTGCACAATTCGTAGTTCTTCACTTTGTGTTCTCGTATTTGTTTGTTGTGCAAGTTCCGAAATTTACTTTTTATCTATTATCAGGCATTGTTTTTTGGAATTTTTTCTATGATGCTACCTTGAGCGGAATGAATGCAATTCAAGCTAAGGCATCTATCGCAAAAAAAATTTACTTCCCCCGCAATCTTATTGTATTTTCAGCAACGGCAACAGCACTTATTTCTTTCACTATCAACACACTGCTACTTTGGTTAGTAATAATTGTTTTCGACCATTTTTCTTTTATCCAATTTCTAATGATTATTCCTTTTGTTTCGATAGCCTTATTAGCAATGGGAATATCCTTTATACTTTCAACTTTGTATATTTATTTTCGCGATACTATGCAAATTTGGCTTGTGTGTTTGACAGTCGGATTTTGGTTAACACCAATAGTTTACAATGCCTTAACAGCTCCACTCCCTCTACAAACAGTTGCTCTTTATAATCCGGTTGGAAGAATACTGATAATGCTTCGAGCTTTTTTTGTCTACGAAAACTTGCCGTCAATCGAATTTATTATCAGCACCGCCGCAATAAGCTTAATGGTTTTCGTTGTTGGTTATTTTATTTTTAATAAACACTCACAACAAATTACTGAATATTTATAATTGATAGAAATAAAAAATATATCGAAAGTTTTTAAGTTACCCCACGAAAAACATAAAACTTTTTTTCATAAACTGACGGGTACTTTTCGATCGTCGTATCAATATGAAGAATTTTATGCTTTAAATAATGTTTCCTTTAACGTTAAGGAAGGTGAATTTTTAGGGATCGTTGGAAGGAACGGGTCGGGTAAAACAACTTTACTACGTATCATTGCAGGGATTTATAAACCTACTACAGGTGCTGTAACTGTGAATGGAAATATGAATACTTTTTTAGAAATAGGTGTTGGGTTTCAATCCGACTTTACATGTAAAGAAAATGTTTACATTAACGGGGCATTGTTAGGTTTCTCTCGAAAGGAAATGGATAAAAGATTTGCAGATATTTTACATTTTGCAGAGCTTGAAAAATTTGCAGATGCAAAACTTATTCACTTATCTTCGGGTATGCAAGTAAGATTAGCCTTTTCAATAGCGATGCAAGTGGATGCTCCAATATTTTTAGTGGACGAGATTTTTGCTGTCGGAGATAAACCTTTTCAGCAGAAATGCAAGAAATTATTTTGGGAGTATAAACAACAAGGAAAAACTATCCTCTTTGTCAGTCACGACTTAGATTCGATACAGGAATATTGCGATCGAGTAGTGATACTGGAAAATGGTGCCCTTGTTAAACAAGGACCTCCTTTAGAGACGATTGCGTATTACACAAATGAAGTATTGAAAAAATGAGGAGCAAGTTTGTAAAAATATTCCTGATCTTGTTAAGTGTATTCGCAGCGAAACAGTGTTTTACACAATCTGTTTTTAAATCGGATTGGCACACAATAAATCCATTTAATTCGGTTGCGTTAAAAACATATTACCTCGATTCAAAATATCCGCGGGTTCGATATTTTTTGAACAACTCAGACGGTGAATATTTAGAGAAACGGATATCTCCATTTTTAACGGTTGATGGGAGTGCACAATTATTCTCAAAAATGTTCTTCAATTATCGTTTCAATATAAATCATACTGAAGGCATTCTTTTAAAAACTGCCACAACAAAATTACAACTCGGCTCTGTTTCATTCGAAGCTGGCAAAAAAAATGTATGGTTAGGGCACGGATATCATGGTTCGTTATTGTTATCCAATAATGCAGAACCGTATCCCTTAATCAAATTCCAAACTGAAAAACCATTTCGAATTCCATATATAGGCAAGTTCACTTATCTAATGATGAACGGCTGGCCCAAAGATTTCAAGATATTTGCTCATCGTTTTACTTACCTGCCGGTTTCTTGGTTTGAATTTGGCATAACGCAGACAGTAGTATATAAAGCTAATTATAAATTCTGGGAATTCCCGAAGATTATAAGTGCATCACAAGAAAATCTTCCGGGCAGATTCAACAACGATCAACGTGCAAGTTTAGATGTTGCATTTTATCTACCATTTATGAAAAATTTCTCACCCATCAAAAATGGAAAAATATATTTTGAATATGCTGGGGAAGATTTAGAAGCATGGTGGCAAGAAGAAGATGAGCACTGGGTAGGTCCGTTAGGATTTGAATTTTATGATCCCGGCATGACTGCGGGATTACATTTAGCAGCAGAAAAAACAGAATTACGCATCGAATATTCTCAAAATTATAAAATTATAAATTTATTTCATAAAGTTCACACAGGAAAAAGTTATCAGCTTTACACAAAAAAATGGTATCTATCACGACAGTTCGATACTTACATCCCGTTTGCAAATTATGGTGCATTTATGGGGCATCACATGGGGAGCGAAGCCGATGACCTGTTTATTGAGATACGCCAAAAATTTAGCAACACCAGTTTAAAAATATTTTTTGATTTCGAACGACACGGATTAGCTTCGGGAAAAGGTTCGGTTTACACAGAAAATGTTTCACCTGAAAAAGTTTATCAATCTGGTTTGGAAATAATTTATCCGGTTAAAAATATTTCTGTCAGCTTTCTTTTTATGTGGAATTATTATATAAATGTTGACCTCGAGCCAAGCTTATTACGCATCGTACCTTCTCAAAATTTATCTTTCAATGAATATATTGCTGGACTAATAATGCGCTATGATTTTTAAAAGTATAAAAACATATTTCAAATTCTACCTGATCATTTTTATCTTTTCAGCACTTTCCTGCAATATTAATCCAGTGGAACCAGATTTTGGATTTGATTTTATCAACAATTTTGGCAAAGCTTCTGCATTTCCTGACTCGATCCCGAAAAGTCGAGTCGCATTTGTTCATAGTAGCTGGCCGATGTGGGGGGACACTTCGAGAGCATTAATAATAAATGCTTGGGGAAAATTAGTTTTTGATATACCACAAAAATATTCAAGCGGTAAATTAATCTTAAGTACTGGTTTAAGCCGCCCTTTTGGCGACGGTGCCACAGCAATAGTTACGGTCGAATATGGTGGTGTAATCGATACAGTTTACAAATGCGGTCATGTTCCTTCAGTACAACTAAACGATAGGAAGTGGAAAGAAGCTATAATAGATTTATCCCGTTACAACGGAAAAGCAATATCGATCAGTTTTATTTCAGACCCAGGTCCAGAGCAAAATGCTGATTATGATGATCTTGCCTGGCGTTCGCCAATAATCTTAAATTATTAAAATTATGATCTCAGTTATCATAACGTGTTACAATTACGGAAAGTATCTATCCGATGCTGTAGAAAGTGTGATTCGGCAGACTTACCAAAATTTTGAAATTATAATTGTAAACGATGATTTTCT
>CAMTVZ010000126.1:0-13574 GCA_947085285.1 uncultured Ignavibacteriota bacterium | reverse complement strand
TTTTCAATTGAATTGAGAGATTGCCCGCCTGCACGGGCAGGCTTCGTCGTCCCGCGTTTCGCGGGACTCCTCGCAATGACAATTTGCTTACTTTTTGGTCAGCCTCTACTACAGATGAATAATTACGGAACTATATCAATAATCACAGTGCGATTATAAAACCGTTCTTCGGGGAGATTATTTTCGAACGGTGAACGTCGAACATCTTCGCCAAAACCATAAGTATCAAATTTTACATTCTTTTTGCCAGCTCTGTTCAACTCGCGTTGAATTACATTCATTGCTTCGGTTGCGCGGTTACGCGATAAAGTAAGATTGTGGCTCTCTTCACCGATTATATCGGTATGACCGTGAATTACTACATTGGCACCAGCAGGAATTTGAGGAACAACTGTTTCAGATAAAAACTTATCGTAGGTTGCAACAGTTTTCGACTGATCAAACTCAAATAATATACTGAAACGGAGTCCGGTTTGATCCTGCGGACCTTCGGAACGGGCGAGACGAATTCTCTGCTCTTTAGTTATTGTTGCACCATTTTTTGCCTGACCAACCATAACTATTTTGTAATCACCTTCATCAGCGTCACCTAAAATTGCATTACCGCTGATTCTCTCCTGATTTGATTTAAAAGGTCCAAAATTTTTCACCTTGCCTCGGTTGTCGGTTACTTCGATACTCCACGATGCTAAAATGTTTTCGGAACCTGCTACTGTAAACAAAACATCAGCATCTATCGGGTCTTCCTGTAAAGCCATTATCTTTACCGGGAGAAGTATCTCTAAATACTTTGAAGTAATATCAACGCGATTATCTTCGGCGGTTACTAAATTTAATTCACGTGTTCCACCTGGTTGATGCGAAGGTATTTCGGGTTTGGTTTGTCCAAAAGTTCCTATCCGATTCGGATTGATTCCGAATACATCAACCAAATAATTTTTTATAGATTTTGCCATTTCCAAACCGACTTCATCCCCTTTTTTAGAAGCACCATAAAGTGCAATTTCTGTATTAGGATATTTTCGCATCCGGTCGCCTAAAACGTTTAACACGTTATAATAAACTTCCATCTGTCGTGACGAACGTCCAGCTGCTTGTTGCGGTTTCGGCTCGAATAAATGTTCTTCTCTAAAATTAATAGCATCGGTAGAATTTAATTGAATATAACGTCTCGGAATCTTCGTCGAGCCTTCATCGAAGAAAACATAATTTCGAATTGGGAATGTTTCGGCTACGCTTCGAGCTTTGGGAACTATTTGTGGCGAACGAACCGAGAAAGTTACATCCTGCTCGGCACGTTGACGCGGAATTGTCATACTTCCGAATTTAATCGCTGCACCAAAACGAATCGTTGTTAAATTCCATTTTTCAATTGTACGAACTCCTTGACCGAAATGAACTCCGATGCTCGGTGATAATTCGATCTGCCATTCTTTTTCTTTTGATGTTAATGGAATATCATAACCGACTCCAATTTGTCCGCCGAACAATGTTCCTCGAACACCGCTAAAATCTCCACTTCTTGTTACATTTATCGAATCGTATTCGAATGATTTCGACACATTAAAACCAAGTTTAGGACCTACGAACAAATAGAAGCCCTCGCCGATAGGATTAAAACGGAGATTAGGTTCTATCGAAATGTAGTTTAACGAAGCAGAAAGTTTATTTGAATTTACTTCGCTGAAATCAGCACCTCTTCCATCGTAACCCAAATTTAGGAAACCACCCCACATAACTGTCGGGCGATACTCTATCAAGCCACCAATGTATAAACCGGCGCCTGAACCTTTTTTAAAAGCCGATGGTGATGTTTGCAATCCATTTAGTTTTGTAATATCGGAACTATAAATGTTATAGTTCAAACCCAGTCCTGCACCAAACCACCAATGTGGACGGATACCATCTTCTTGGGCAAAAATGTTGAGCGATAATGTTAATGTAAAAACTAAAAGTAATGCGATAAATTTTAAAGTTGATTTTGTTTTTTGATTCATTTAATTATTCCTTTTTGTTGTTTGTTTAATATTAATAAAATAATTTTTTTGACAGTTGGTCGGTCTACGACTCTATCGAGTCGAAGACTCGTAGAGATTACAAATCCGACTTACTATTCTTTTATCTGCAGAGGCTGACTAAAAAGTCATTGCGATCCCGACTTCAGTCGGGAGAAGCAATCTCAACGTGTCGTTTTTCAATTGAATTGAGAGATTGCCCGCCTGCACGGGCAGGCTTCGTCGCTTCGCTCCTCGCAATGACAATTTGCTTACTTTTTGGTCAGCCTTTACTATTCCAGTTTGAACACGAAAGTTATTTTACCCGATTGTGGAACTTGGTCGTATTGAGCCGGGAGGGGATCAAAACGCCAGGTTCGCAGTGCTGAAATAGCTTCGCGTTCCAACGCTTCATCGCTTCTACGAAGCGGGACGATTCCGGTTACAGTGCCATCGGGTAAGACTGTGAATTGCAAAGTAACTGGCATTTCTTTATCGGTACCTTCGGGATAAACTGGCATACGTCCGCTTAAAAGTTTTCGGAATCCAACCCCCGACCATTCGATCGAGTAACCGGTTGTTTTGCCGGCTCCTGCTGCTGCCGAGCGATCAACCTTCGGAACTTTAGCTTTTGTTGGCTTTTCAGTTTCGGTCCGGCGCTTCTCAGCCGTCTCACGTTGCTTCTTTGCCTTTAATGCTATCGCTTCTTCCGATTCGCTTTTCATAGCTGGTAAATCGACTTTCGGCTTTTCAGCTTTTTGCCCCGACTCAACTGGTTGTTCGGTTTTTTGCTGAGGCGTTTCTGTTTTTTCTTCAACTGTACTTTGATTTGGTGCGCCACTACTGCTTCCCCACTGAAGTTCAACCAACTCAAGTGGCTTTTGTTCTTTGAAACCAAACATTGCCAAAATTAAAAAAAACAATGCGTGCAATAACAGAGTACCTAACAACGATATAATTCTTGTTTGCTTTTCGTCAGGTTCAAATATTTTTACACCGTTTGCCAATTTTACTTCGCAGATTCAGTTGCTATAAATAATCGGGTTGCACCGATTCCTTTCGAAATATCCAGAACTTCGACCACTTCTTCAAGTACTAAACTTTTATCGGCTTGAATAACAATTTGATGATCTTGTTGGAAGACAGCTTTCAACGCATCAGCTAAATGGTCTTTGGTTACTTGCTTATTTTCAACAAACAATTTTTTATCCTTTGTCATAACTATTGAAATAGTTTTTCGTTGTGGAGGTTGCGAGCTTGTTGCAGCCGGAAGTGTAACATCCATTCCTTGTAACACAGTGTAAGTTGAAGTTAAAATGAAAAATATAAGTAGTAATAAAACTATATCTGTCAACGACGAAAAGTGAAATACACTCAAATATTTTTTATGTCCTTGAAATTGAAAGTTCATTTTACCCCCTCCGTTTGCTTTGTTCTGATTTTAATCTCGCTACTGCTTGGATTTACAGAAACATGCAATTCTTCTTCAATCACATCAAGAATTTCGCGGCCGATTCGTTCCATCTGCATTGCAATTTCTTGAGTGCGCGCAACCAGCCAGTTGTATGCACCGTAGGCAAGTATTCCAACAAATAAACCGAAAGCGGTTGTAATCAGTGCCTCCCAGATACCATCTGCTAATTCAGCAGGCGATGCCTGACCACCGGTTGCGGCAACCGCCTGGAAAGTTGTTATCATACCTAAAACTGTACCTAAGAAACCCAACATCGGAGCTATACCGGCAACAGATGCAAGTACTCCTAAATGCTTTTCGAGTTGTGCTATCTCCTCACGCCCTTGGTCTTCGATGGCTTCTCGAACTCGTCCTGGATTGTGGTGAACTTTTTCGAGTGCCGCAAGAACAATTCTTCCCGATGGCGAGCGGTCCTGTATTGCAAATTCCTTTGCGTGGTCTAAATCTTTTTTACCTAACATCATTCTTAAACTCATCTCAAATCTACCTGATGCCGGGCGTGAACGACGCAAAGTTAAGTATCGTTCAATTACAATGAAACCTGCAGTAAAAGATAAAATAAGAATTCCATACATAAGAATACCGCCTTTATGGAACATTGTCAATAAATCCATTTTACAAATCCTTTCGTTTATAAAGAATATTGAAGTTTTAGTCGCAACCTGATACCTGGAGCTTCGTAACCGTACCACCAATCGTATGAAGAATTAAAAATATTTTCGACTGCAAACGAGAGAACAGTAGATTTAAAAATATTGGAGGAAGCACCGGCGTTCAATAAAAAATATCCGGGTAATTCGTCAGAACCAACATTTCCGATTTTACGGGATGAAAAATAATCAGCCGATAGCCAAAATTTCATCGGAATATTTAAGTTCATCTCGCCACGACTATTTATTTGCAGAGCCGGAATCATAGGCAATCGCACATTTGAAGAACGCTCATTGATTGATTGAATAACACCGTTCAAAAATACTTTTACATTCTGCTGAATTATCATTGAATTAGTAAATTTAAATATAACCTGTCGTGTATCGGCATATTTTAAATTTATTAATCCATCTTGAACGAATGGGAATTGAGTATCGTCGGCTTCGGAATAAGAAATTGTTGCATCGCTTGTGAATGCTCCATACGTATATTTTGTGCTCAGTCCGATATGAATCGGTTTGAACTCGTTACGTAAAACCATCTGCCTGACTAAGTAAGGATTTTCGATAGAGTGTTTTATGTATGAGGCGGACGAAACGTCGGGTTCTAACCAAGCCGAAACAGAAAAATTTGTTATTGGATCCCATCGTAATATAGCCACGGGGAATAAAAATTTTTGACTACCACCATCCGAGTTAGCTCCGGATACGTACTTCAAACCTGCAACCGCCGATAATTTTTCAGAAAATTTTAATTGTGCAGTTGTCGATAAATTTAAGAGTGCTGGCGACTCAACCGGAATTTTATAATCCAATGAAGAAGTTTCGTAAGAAAAACGAGTGAGTAAACTTACTGAAGCTAACTCGGCAGTTGCTGAAGCATTGACCGAGGGAGAAAAAACACTTGCCTCGTTTGCATCATCGCTAATGGAGAGAGAAGCCAAGCCAAGTCCGACGTTAAATCCTACCGGCTTAAATTCGGATGAGGTTAATTGAGTATTAAAGTCGAATAAACGACGGATTCGTTCGATTGAATAATCTTTAAAACCGTATATACCGAATTTATCGCCACGAAAATTGGTATTAAGAGCAGCACGGAAACTTTTTAATAAATCGTTATCAGTGTAAATGTTTGAGCTCCAATCGCCTCCAACCAAGAATTGTGAAGCATCGGCATTTTTAGTATGACCGTTTGTAGTTCCGAAGCCACCACGGATTGTTGCTTCCCACGAAACATCAGAATAGCTTGCTGTACCAAATAGATTTAATGTGGAGTAATTGCCGGCTGAAGTTTCGAGATAAGCCCGCCACGGTTGCACACTTTCGTTGTATTGTGCAAAACTTCCGGATGCTATCGGAACTCTAATTCTCTCGCCTAAAATCGAAGTATCGGCAGCTTTGGCTTCGAAGTAGTCGATTATTAACATCTCTCCTTTTCGGGCAAAAGGTAATGAAACCGCTTTTTTCCCAACTATTGTAATTTCAGGAATATCAAGTTTTGGCATTTCTTTCGGTTTATCCTCTTGTTGCGAAAATAAATTATTAATGTTAAAAATTAAAAAAATCATCAATATATATTTCATCGTCGTAATCTCCTTAATCTCTCTTCAGCATCTTTTTTAACATTCATATCTACTGGATTATTAACAATTTGCTGATAAGCTTCGCGTGCTCGTGTACGATCGTTTAATCTCTCATAACATTCGCCTGCGCCTAATAGAGCCCTTTCTAAAAGTGCTGGATACTGTGGAAATCCTTCGACAACCTGATTGAAAGCTTCGAGGGCATCTTTCGGTCGTTTAAGTAAAAGATAATTTTCGCCCATCAACAGCAAAGCTTCCGCAGCAATATCGTCACTTAAACGAGTGATAATTATTGTTAAAGTATCGTTCGATGCATTGTATTTTTTTTGCGATTGCAACATACGTGCAATTTGTAAACGACTACGATGTGCAAAAAAATCGTTAGCGGGTGCTTGTGCTATTATTTTATCGAACTCTTTACGTGCATTTGCCGTTTCCTTCAAATTCAATAGGGATATACCGATATTGTATTGGGCTTCCCAAATTAGGTTTGAATTAGGATAACGTTCTGCTATATTTTTGAAAGGAGTAAGCGACTCGCGCCACTGCTTCAATTTTTGGTAAAGATATCCCATTGCAAGCAACGAAGATGGGGCATGTTCACTTTCGGGGAATTCAGTAAAAACCCTTTCGAAATATTCAATCGCTTTTTTATGATTGTTTTCGAATTCAAACGACCTCCCCAATTGATATAATGCTTTTGCTCGTATTGTTTGGTTTGTTTGTAGATTTAGAATCTTCAGATATTCGATTGCCGCTTGTCCGAAACTACCCTGACCGAATAAGATATCTCCCTTTTGTAAAAGCAACTCGTCGGTACCGCTTGCCTCAGATTGCTCTGATATAATTGCATCGAGTGCGGCTAAAGCTTCAGCCGATTTTCCTTGAGCTTGATAAGTGAATTGCAAACCGTTTATAGCATCGGGGCGTAACAAACTTTTCGGATATTCTTTTATAACTCGCTCGTAATAAATTCTGGCACTATCGTATTTTGCTAAATTGTAGAATGCATCTCCTTTGTTCAACAGAACGCGCGGCATAAGCTGACTTTCCGAATAATTTTTTTCAAAGAGATTGAATTCGTCGATCGCCAAATCGAATTGTTCGTTCGAGAAGAAAGCCCAACCGATGTTAAATTGTGCCACCTCAACGAATAACGAATTCGGAAATCGGATGAGAAAACGCCGCAGATGTTCGATCCCACGTTTGATGTCGCCACGTTGAATAAAAGATAAGCCCAACTGAAAAGCAGCATATTCTGCTAAACGGGGGTCCTTCTTCTCATCAGCCAGCGAGCTGTATATTTGGCTTGCCTTATCGTATTCACGCAAGAAGAAATAGCAATCGGCTTTACGCAGCGATGCTTCAATCACTAAATTACTGTTTTGAGTTTCATTGATAAACCTATCGAACGCCGTAATTGCTTGCTTAAACTTTTTCTGCTCAAATAACGACCAACTTAAACCATAAAGTGCATCGTTCCGTTTAGGATGTTTGGATGATAAATTATTTATTGCTGTTGAAAAAGCAATTTCAGCCTCCTCGAATTTTCCAGCCTGATATAAAGCCTCACCTCTCCAAAGGTGTGCCTCTGCGATAAGTTGATGTTTAAAAAATTTTCTGATGAACTCAGTAAATTTTTCGATGCTGCTGCTGAACCTGCCAAGATGATATAGTGCGATACCCTCTTGAAAAAGTGCTACCGCAGTTAATGTATCGGAGGCTGAATATTTTTGAACTTGTGCAAAAGCAAATTGTGCATTCGAGATATCGCCAACTCTTAAACTTGCCTCGCCTAACATACGATACGCTTCAGCACGGATTTCGCTTTGGGGAAAAAGCCGTGACGCAATTTGAAATTGTCGCCTCGCATCATGATATTGTCCAGCGCGGTATCGAATCATTCCGATTTGATAATAGGCATTGTCGGCATAATCATCGTATGGAAATTTTTCAATTAATTTTTCGAACGCTTCGACTGCTGCGGCTGTGCTATCGGTCAGCATCGAGATAGTTCCAATTTGATACAAAGCATTCTGGGCGAGCGAATCGCTACCAGTACTAATGATGCGGAATTCTTTTACTGCATTTACATAATCGTTTGCTTTCAGGTAACTCCATGCTAATCCGTATCTTGCTTGTCGTGAATAAATCCCGAACGGAAAATTTCGTAGTAATTCAGTGTAATATTTTTGAGCATTTTTGTACGAACCGATGTAATACTCGGCTTCAGCTTGAAATAAAAGCCATTCATTTTTTTGCTTTGATGTTAATGGTGTAATACTATTCAATTGTCCGATTGCACTTCCATATCTTTGTGCACGGATGTACAAAGCAGCCAAGCGAATTCTTGCATCCGTAATTAACTTGCTGGATGGATAGTCGGCCGTTAATCTTAGTAACTGTTCGATGGCAAGGTTTATCGAATTCTGTTTTTCATGTATCCGTCCCCACATAAATAGCGCATCATCTTTTCCGATACTTTTGCGGGTGAGAGAATTAGAATTCAAAAGTTCGAATGCATTCTTGATATCCGATTCAGCTTCATTCAAATTATCCAATTCGTATTCAGAAGCGGCTTTCCAATAATATGCTAAACCGGTAAAAATATTTTTTGAATCAGATTTGATTAATTCAGTAAAAGATTTTACTGCAGTTTTAAAACGTGCAGAATGATATGCTGCTAAACCGTGATAAAAAAGTGTTGTAAGATATTGGTTGCCTGATACTTTTTGATGAAACAATTCTTCGCTAATCTGATACGCATCCTCGTACTTCTCTTGTTCGATAAACGATTGAACGAGCAAGAGGAGTGCTTCGATACGATTTTCAGATTGTGGCAATGTTCGCAAGTAGTCTTCTAAAAGCCACTGAGCCTTCTTAAATAGACCAGCATCATTTACCTGCCCATCTTCATCTATTACACTGAGTTGTGCCGACTTTTGCTCAATGAGGGGATGCTGAGCATAGGCAAAATTCAGAATTATTGCGATAATAACTAATAGTGATAATATTTTCATTCTAACTATCGAATTTAATTATGAATAAATGGTCGTGAGCATATACGCCCCGCCCACTTATTCTGTTTCATTAAATATAACTTGTAGTAATATAATACAATACAATTATCTTTTCAAGTAATTATTTAAAAAATCAGTAAGGTGTGTGAATAGTAACTTCGATAATTTTTTGTTAATGAACGGTAATATTGAGAGTATCTGAAACAAATCTCTTGTATTTGCTTTGAAGTAGCAACACGGCTTTATAATTTCCCGCTGGACAGGTGTACGAGGTTGTATATGTTCGACAAGCCGGTTGAAGTGTATCTGGCAACGAATAAATGATTACGGTTCTTCCTGCCCCGGGAAAAATAATGTTTGCCGAAACAAGCATTTGAAGAGTGTCAATCTTTCTATAGAAAGTACCTGTAGATTTCTCCTTGCAAGAAAATAATATTATTGAGGTAAGGAAAAAAATGTTATGCCCCAAAAAGGGTACTTAATTAAATAATGTTTCCCTTCGGTAACCATCACACGCTCATCTCCAACATCCTTTGTATCGGAACGAGAGCTTGCAAACGTAATTCTTCAGGAATAATTATTTCGGGTGAACGGTTCTTCATACACAGGTAAAGTTTTTCCATAGTATTCAGTTTCATATACGGGCACTCGTTGCACGAACAACTTGCATCGTTTGGAGGGGCTGGTATGAATAATTTATCAGGGCAATATTTTTCCATTTGATGGATTATACCAACTTCGGTTGCTACAATGAATTCTTTATCAGAACTCTGGCGAACATACTTTAGCAAGCCGCTTGTGGAGCCGATAAAATCGGCTTCACTTAAAAGCGATTCCTCGCATTCAGGGTGGGCAATTAGTTTTGCAGCAGGATACTGAGCTTTTAATTCTATAATTTTCCGTTCGTTAAATGTTTCGTGAACGATGCAGCTCCCCTGCCAAAGTAACATATCCCTACCAGTTTTTTTAATCAAATACTTCCCTAAATTTCTATCGGGTGCGAATATTATTTTCTGATTTTGCGGAAGTTTATTTATAATTTTCTCGGCGCTGCTCGATGTGCAAATAATATCGCTTAATGCTTTAACTTCAGCAGAAGAGTTTATGTATGTAATAACTAAATGGTCGGGATGTTGTTGTTTGAAAAGTTTAAAGGCATCGGCCGGGCAACCTTCGGCAAGGGAACAGCCGGCTTCTAAATCGGGGAGTAAAACTTGTTTGTTAGGACTTAATATTTTGGCAGTCTCAGCCATAAAATGCACCCCCGCAAATACGATAACATCGGCATCGGTTGATGCAGCGGTTTTAGATAGCTCAAGACTGTCGCCAACAAAATCGGCTATATCCTGTATTTCAGAAAATTGATAATAATGAGCAAGTATTACAGCGTTCAGATCTTTTTTGAGTTTCAGAATTTCTTCTTCAAAATTTATCGAGTTCATTTTTCTTTGTTCTTATCCTTATCAGTAATATCTTCATACTTTGCTTCTTCGATCTTCTCGAACGGATATTGTTTTATTTGTGATTGATGATTAGTAGTTCGACCCTTATTCAATATCCTACTGATAATTTTCATCAATCTCCACACGATAAACAGCGTGATTAATATTAATATAAAGCGTAGCAAAGAAATTATCCTTTCTTTCGGATTGGATTATAATATTCGACTGGAGCTTTATTTGGGCGAAGAATTTCTGTAACAAGTTCCTCGAAATCCTGTTCGTTGTTTACAAAATCCATTCCAGTTGCGTTTACTATTAATAGGGGTGCAGCTTTATAACGGAAGAAGAAATAATTATATGCTTCGTTTAAATCGCGTATATAATCGACCGACATATTTTTTTCGATGTCGCGGTTGCGCTTTTTGATATTCGCCATTAATCTATCTACGCTCGATTGAATATAAACAACCAGATCGGGAGTAGGGATGTTGTGTTCCATATTACTAATTAAAGTTTCATAAAGTTTTAATTCGTCATCCACAAGATTAAGATAAGCGAATATTTTATCCTTTTCAAAAATGTAATCGGTAACGAGGAATCTATGAAACAGATCGGCTTGAAACAATTCTTGCTGTTGCTTATATCTACTCAACAAGAAAAATATTTGAGTTTGAAAAGCATAATGGAAAGGGTCTTCATAAAACTTTGGAAGAAACGGATTTTCTTCAAACTTTTCTAATACTACCTTGCCATTAAGAATATTTCCTAATTTTACAGCTAAACTTGTTTTTCCTGCTCCAATAACACCTTCTATTGCAATGTGCCTGATATTGGATTGTTCGATAAGTGAATTAATGTCTAACAATTTTCTATCCTTCTGGTTTTGTGTGATTGATTGTTAATGTATGTGTTGTGCGCATTACCAAGCTTTTATCTCTACAATGTCGTAACAACGATATCATAGTTTTACCTATGATCGGATGAACAGCCAAAGGGGCAATTTCGCTGATTGGTTCCAGTACAAAACGTCTGCGTTCTAATTCCGGGTGTGGAATGGTTAAAATATTATTCTCGAACGACCAGCCGTGATAAAATAAAATATCAATATCTATAGTCCTTGGCTGCATATGAGAAAGCCTTTTTTTGCCCAACTTCGCCTCGATTTTTTGTATCTTCTTTAATAGGTCGAGCGGGTATAATTCGGTTTCAATCTCAATTACAGAATTATAAAACCTCTCCTGATTGTTAACACCCCAAGGTTCGGTTTCATAAATCGACGATACTAATTTTACTTTCGTAATTTTATTTAACTCTTTTAGAGCTTTAGTAAGAAAATTTAGCCTGTCCCCGATATTCGATCCAAGACTTAAATAAACTCGGAACATAGCTAATTCCGTTTTCTTGATACTACTACTTCAACATAATCGACAACCCCCTTTACAGGGGGATGGGGTTTACGTAAGTAGAGAGTTACATTATTAATTTCTTGATGTGTGCGTAATATCGAATCAGCTATCGTGTCGGCTAAAGTTTCTAAAAGAAAATATTTTTTACCGTTTATAATTTCTTTTATTTGTGAATATACTCCTTCGTAATCGATTGTATATTTTAGATTATCTGTTTCTATCGCTTTCGAAAAATTTGTATGCATCTCTATATCAATTTCAAATTTACCACCGAGCCGTTGTTCATCTTTATCGACTCCATGATATGCATAGAAGACTGCGTTTTTAATACGGATAATATTTTGAGATGTCATACTTCCTTAAAAGTTTGAAAAAATATATTACTTTTAAAAGTAATAAGCAAAGTAATTAAATTGATTTTTCGATTTTAGCCCATGTATCTTTAAGGGTAACCGTACGATTAAAGATTAGCTTATCATCTTTTGAATCGTAATCTACACAAAAATAACCAAGTCGCTCGAATTGGTATTTTTCGTGTGGTTTAGCTTGTCTTAAATTTCTCTCTAATTTACAACCTGTTAATATTTCAAGCGAATTAGGATTAAGTGCTTCTTTCCAATTTTCTCCGCTTGGATTAGGGACGTTAAACAAACGGTCGTATAATCGCACCTCAGCATCGATGGCAGCATGTGCCGATACCCAGTGGATTGTACCTTTAACCTTACGTTGACTATTTGGAGAACCACTTTTGGTTTCGGGATCATATGTACAATGAATTTCAGATATTTCGCCATTTTTGTTTTTAATTACATCGACACATTTAATAATGTAAGCATAACGGAGACGTACTTCGTTACCGGGCGAAAGTCGGAAATATTTTTTGGGCGGCTCTTCCCTGAAATCATCTTGTTCGATGTATATTTCTTTTGAAAATGGGATGTATCGACTTCCCATACTTGGGTCTTCTGGATTATTCACTGCTTCAAGTTCTTCGACCTTATTATCCGGGTAATTTATAATAACCACCTTTAATGGTCGCAACACTGCCATAACGCGCATTGCACGTTTATTCAAATCTTGTCTTAAACTGTCCTCTAAAAGTGCAACATCTATCATGTTTTCGCGTTTTGCCACACCGATCCTCTCGGCAAAATGTTGTAAAGATTCAGGAGTATATCCGCGGCGGCGCAAACCGCATATTGTCGGCATTCTAGGATCGTCCCAACCTTTTACATAATTTTCTTCAACAAGTTGTAGCAAGCGCCGTTTACTCATAACGGTGTACGATAAATTGAGCCGCGCAAATTCGATCTGTTGAGGATGATGAATACCAAGTTCGTTTATGAACCAATCGTATAATGGGCGATGGTCTTCAAATTCTAACGTACATATTGAGTGTGTTATACCTTCAATAGAATCGGATTGTCCGTGTGCCCAGTCGTATGTCGGATAAATGCACCACTTATCCCCAGTACGATGATGAGTTGATCTCAATATTCTGTACATAATTGGGTCGCGCAAATTAATATTAGGCGACGACATATCGATTTTAGCACGCAGTGTTTTTGAACCGTCGGCAAACTCGCCCCGACGCATACGAATAAATAAATCTAAGTTTTATTCAACGGAACGATTTCTATAAGGACTCTCCTTACCTGGTTCGGTGAGTGTTCCACGGTAATCGCGTATTTCTTCGGCAGTTAAATCGCATACATAAGCCTTCCCTTTTTTTATTAATTGAATGGCATATTCATACAATTGTTCAAAATAATCGGAGGCATAATATTCTCTATCCCCCCAGTCGAAACCTAACCAACGAACATCTTCTTTAATCGAGTCCACATATTCAATATCTTCCTTACTCGGATTAGTGTCGTCGAAGCGTAAGTTGCACAATCCGTTATAATCGCGTGCTATGCCAAAAGATCGGAAGAGCACACGTCTGAACTCCAGTCACCGTACAGGAAATCTCGTATGCCGTCTTCTGCTTGAAAAGGGGGGGGGG
>CAMTVZ010000125.1:0-2356 GCA_947085285.1 uncultured Ignavibacteriota bacterium | reverse complement strand
CGAGCAGGCTCGACTACGCTGATGTTGTTTACAGTCTATAAATTCATTGTTGGAAAGCTTCGGCGAGCAGGCTCGACTACGCTGATGTTGTTTACAGTCTATAAATTCATTGTTGGAAAGCTTCGGCGAGCAGGCTCGACTACGCTAATATTGTTTTTACTTCATATAAATTCAGTGATGGTGTGCTTCGGCGAACAAGCTCGATTGAGTTTTGCTCAAAAAGTAAATTTCTGTTTTTTTTAAGGAGGAAAATATGTTAGGTTGGTATGTTTATTTTTTGCGAAGTAAGGTAACGAAATTTAGTTATACAGGTTCTACAAATAATTTAGGACGAAGATTATCTGAACACAACAACGGTTTGGTCCACTCTACAAAATCATACAGACCTTTCGAGATAGTTGCATATATTGCAGTAAGTACAGAAAGAAAAGCAAGGGAATTGGAAAAGTATTTTAAAACCGGTTCAGGTAAAACAATTCTTAAGAAAAGAATTCTAACCGACGATATATTATAACACAAATATTTTTGTTTCACACGACGAAGTTCCTTCAGGAACGTAGTCGGGCTCCCTTTCCGCTTGGCTTTTAAAAAAAACCCGATTTAAAAAAATCGGGCTTTTTTGCTAACGAATTCACTGACTGAGTTGCTTTTTTTCTTCAGCATTTATAAAATTATTATTAATCTTTTATGAAGGCCTTCCTTAAATATGAGTTGAAACTAATTCTTCTTCAGTAATAATTTCAAACCCAAATCAAAGTTTCAGTAAAACCGCCTTCTTTAATTCGTTGTTGCCTGCCGATTGTTCAGTTGCCTCTTTATCTATCGTAAAAACGAGCCCGCACTTAGAAATTTCAAACCCATTCTCGACTTGAAGTATAGATACCATTTTGATACCATGATTCTTGCTCAAATTATCGCAAACATCTAAGCATACTTCACATCCCTTGCACCTGTCCACGGCAATAAAAGCTGTTTTCTTTTTCTCATCATAAAGAATAGTGTTCGGTTCTGGGCAGAACTGGGCGCAAAGCCTGCAATTTTTCATTGAACAGATCGATTCATCTACTTGCGCTATAAAATACATACTAAATCTCCTTATTAAATTATTTTTTTAACAGCCGTTGCATTCGCTGCCTTTTCTACCCATCCTTGCTTTATTGCATATTCCCCTGCAGCCTTAACAACATCCATATTCTTCTGAACCAAGACAGCTTTTTTAGCAAACTTCTTCTCGATTACGCTATCGAGCGAAGCAGTTCCCCCGGATACAACAAAACCTTCCCCCAAAAACCGAGTCTTGATTGACTGTTCCATCGAATCCATATCTGGCATACCGAGCATTGCAATAATCGCACCTAACATAGCCATATTAGTAGCTAATTCAGTATCTGCTTTTTCCACAGCAATTCGCGTGGCTGGAAGATAACATACCAAAGCTCTTTTTTCCTCTAATTCTCTTGCCTCGTCAATGGATAAAGGTATCGGCTGTTCTGAGTTAATGAGTACAATGCCGTCGTCCTTTAATCCTGAGTAAAACGGCATAGTATAAGATTTACCGTGAGTAATAACCTGACTATGAAAAATCATAATTATGTTTGGAAATATTATCTCTCCGATTTCGTAGATAGTTCCTTCGGCAATGCGGACGTAGCTTTCTACAGGAGCCATCCTCTTTTCAGAACCGAAAAAGGGTACTAAGGTGCTTTCTCTTCCACTTATGATTACACCATTGCTTAAAATATGTGAAGCAGTTACAACACCCTGTCCACCTATTCCTGCCATACGGATATTATATTGCCTCATCTTTCTTTCTCCTTTTTTTGAATGGTACTTATCATAGCTCTGCTCCGGACTTAGATCCTTTTTCCGATTCTTCCAGGAATGCTTTAACATCGTCGTTCATAATTTCAAGATAGGAATATCGTTCCTTTTCTACTTTGCGGGCATCTTCCAGGACTTTGGAAGTTGGGATGGCATATTCGATATTACATGATGTATACGCCTGAACATAGGAAGGTCCAATTTCGCGAGCAACTAAAACTGCTCTTCGAATAGTCTTTAGAACTCTTGCTGGATTTGTAGGCACAAGCCGAGCGATGTAAGAAACACCTGCTGTCTGAGCCAAACCTATCATGTCTATCTTATCAAATTTTTTTCCAAGTGGTGCCATTTTTACCACTACTCCTTTTCTGGTCATACCACTTTCTTGTCCTCCAGTGTTTCCATAAACTTCATTATCAACCATAATAGTAGTGAACTTTTCTTTCCTGAACCATGAATGCATCACTTGTGCAAAACCAATATCAGCCAAACCGCCATCTCCAGCAATTACCACTCGGTATTTTCCATTTAGTTT
>CAMTVZ010000124.1:0-13085 GCA_947085285.1 uncultured Ignavibacteriota bacterium | reverse complement strand
TAATATTCTCATTCCAAGTTTTCCTCCTTTAAAACTTCATTAACAAGTTTTTTCGATTTTTTACGTGAGTAGGCTTTCTTCGGTACTTCAACCTTTGGCGGTTGTTTTGGAAGCGGAATTCGCTTCGTGTACAGTTTTACCTTCTTAGTATTTTGCTTTTTGGTTTTTTTCATAGTTATTTCTTTTAATTACTAACTCAGTTTGTTTGACTTAATGATACGAAATAAAAAAACTGTTAAAACAGTTAAAAATCTCAATATTTTTGTAATAACCCACGACTTAAGTCGTGGGTTTTACAAAAACAAATTACAATTTTGCAACCGTTTCAACGGTTTCTGATGACAAGCGGTCAACTTAATTTACTAATCAAATATATCCATTCTTAAATTTGTAAACAAAATTTTAAAGTAATATATTTTGTAGGAGTTTTTTAATGTGAAGGTTTATACTGTTGGATATGAAAATTTATAGATGTATAAAAGAATTAAAAACAGTTTATCCCGCTGCAAGCGGAACTATATTTTGTGTTTATTAAAGTTAGTCGCCATGCATCTAGATATTAGGAGATTCCAATTATGAAACATCAAAGGATTCTACTTCTGTGGATTTTATTAACTTTTCTACTGTTGTCGTGCAGTCAAGAAAGTACCGTAATCATCCCACTCCCCGAGCAAGATTTGAGGAATACACACTGGATTCTAGTAGCATTCGACAGTATTGGTGGAGCGGTAGAACTGCTTCCGGCAAATGAGCAATACCCAATCTGGTTTGGTGACGGTTTAGTCAACGGCAACGGATGTAGCAATGGTTATGAAGGAAAGTACTCTACAGGAGAACGGAATACCATTACCTTCAGCGAGATGAGAAGCACTCGGGCACAAGATTGCCCATCGTATTGGCCATATTTACGTGAACTAAATAATGCAGAGACCTACATCGTTGTGTGCAATTTCTTGTATCTCTACTCTAAAGACAATATAAAAAGACTCATTTTCCGGAAAGTGAACTACGAACCATAATGGGTACGGCAACTAACAAATAGCCTTGCAACACTTGCTTTGGGGAAAGAGAATTATTGTGCTTTTTATAAACCGTTTGCTACAGATGTAGTGGTTGTCCAAAAAGTAAAATTTCCCGCGGTTCTGAACTTGTCGAATGCTCATTCCAACTTACTTTCACATTTCGACAAGCTCAATGTGCGTCGCATTAGGACTTATTGGACAACCACTACATTTTAATCAATCCATCCGCCGATGATGGACTCCATTACTACAAAACTCCATGGCTCCATGAATCCGTTATTTTCTACTTCAACACCAACTTTTTATATCTCTCGTTAATTCTGCCCCAATGCAAATTAGCAATCACGTTATCGATATAAGCGGCACGTTTTGCACCATCTTTGTGATAGTATGCGTGTTCAAAAACATCGAGTGCAATTAATGGGATACCACCCCAGATAGCCCCATATTGATGCTCGTCAACGAGCACATTTAGCAAACGCTGCGACCAGAGTGCATCGTAAACGAGCAAGCCCCAGCCACTTAGTTTTGCAGATACCGCAGTAGCTTTGAAGTCGGCTTTCCATTTCTCGAACGAGCCGAATTCTTTTTCAATCGCTGCTAAAATTTCGGGACCTTTGCTTGGGTCGCCATCGCCACCTAAAACTTCCCAATACAAATCGTGAAGTAAAGCGCCCGAGTGATTCCATGTGAAGCGGCGTTTCAGTTCACCAACTTCGCTGTAATTACCGTTTGCGGCGGCTCGGTCGGCAGTTTCCAAACCTTTTTCTATATTGTTTAACGCTGTTACATATCCCTTATGATGCGTGTTATAATGCCAGTCAGTTGTTTCTGGACTAACTACTTTGCTCAGCAAAGTTTTTGCTTCTTCATCTGTATAAGGGCGTTGTTTAAATTTCCATTCGTATGACATTTTATATCTCCTATATTTGTTATATTAAAAATTTTAACTGTACTAAAAAAAATTTATGTAAGGTTAGTTGTAATAATGAATGACGAATATATATTTTATTTCATAATTCGGTCGAAGACTCCCTAGGGGTCTATCGACCCGTCGGGATTGTTCGATATTCGATATTTTTTGGATTTTTAACAAACTTACATCTAACATCCGCAAGAACCATTATCGCAATGTCCACTATCAAGTTGATCTAGATTTCTTACATCCTTAAATGAAAACCCTCTTCCATATTCGTTTTCAACAAAATCTAATTGTGCGCCGGCTAAAAAATGCAAGCTGTTGTTATCGACAATGACTTTTAAACCATTTATTTCAAATATGCTATCTGTTTCGTTTGTATTTTCTTCGAAACCGAGCAAGTAACTAAGGCCACAGCATCCGCCGCTTTTTACTCCCAACCGTAGTCCGTGCGTTAATGGAATATTATTCTGATCTCGGATTTTTTGAATTTCTTCAATCGCTTTGGCTGTAATTTCAACATTTCTGTTATTGGATTTGTTTATGGATTCGTTCGACATTTTTTCCTCTATTATTGTTTTTGTTCATTTTGTTTTCATATTCTTTTATTCCTTGTAAAAGGGTGTGCCAGGATAAACTTGCACATTTAACTCGTATTGGAAATTTTATCACTCCTTTTAACGCCGACAACTCGAACCACTCGTCTGAATCCGACGGAAATTCTTCCTCGCCGGTAATTTTCTTCGTAAATTGTTTTATAAATTCTTTAGCTTCATCGATTGTTTTGCCGTACATTATATCGGTCATCATCGAAGCCGACGATTGGCTGATTGCACAACCTTTTCCTTTAAATTTTATCTCTTCTACTCTTCCCTCTTTTACTTTTGCATAAATTTTAATATCATCGCCACACGACTCATTATAACCTTTAGCAAAGACTTCAGGACAATCGAGTTCGCCAACGTTATGCGGTTCTTTGTAGTGTTCTAAAATTATTTCCGAGTATAAATCATCTACTGCCACGATTAAATATCTCCTTAACTTTTTCCAAACCTTTTATTAGTTTATCAATATCCGATTTTGTGTTATATAAATAAAAACTTGCACGAACAGTAGCAGCAACATCCAGCCAGCGCATTATCGGTTGCGTGCAATGATGACCTGCACGGATAGCAATACCATATTCATCCAATATTGTGGATACGTCGTGCGGATGAATGCCTTCCAAATTAAATGCAACCAGTGAACCTCTTGTATCTTTGGGCCCGTATATTTTTATTCCATCTAACTTCGAGAGAGATTCCATCGCATAGGTTACAAGCTCTTCATCATGTTTTTGTATATTTTTGAGACCGATCTTGTTCAAATAATCGATAGCTACAGCTAAACCAATTGCTCCTGCAATATGTGGTGTACCAGCTTCATATTTCCAAGGGAGGTTTCTGAAATCGGACCACTCAAGTTGAACTTCGTTAATCATTTCGCCACCTCCCATAAATGGGGGCATATTATCGAGTAAATTATATTTTCCGTATAAAACACCAATACCGGTTGGTCCAAGCATTTTGTGACCTGAAAAGACTAAAAAATCGCAATCCAAGCTTTGCACATCAACAGTGCGATGCGGAACACTTTGCGAGGCATCCAACAAAACCGGAATGTTAAAACTATGAGCAATTTGGATTATTTTTTCAACTGGATTAATTGTTCCCAACGAATTTGATATATGCACCAGCGAAACAAATTTAGTTTTCTCGTTTATTAATTTTTGTATGTTTGTAAGATCAAGTTTTCCATCGGGAGTTAATGGGATGAATTTTAGTTTGGCATTCTTCTCTTTTGCTATTAACTGCCAAGGAATTAAGTTGCTGTGATGTTCCATTTGAGTCAGCAGAACTTCGTCCCCCTCTTTTAAATTTGAACGTCCCCAACTATTTGCTACTAAATTTATTCCTTCGGTTGCATTACGAATAAAAATAATTGACTCGGTGGTTTCAGCATTTATGAAACGGGCGGTTTTTTGGCGAGCTTCCTCATACAATGATGTTGCTTCTTCGCTCAAGGTGTAGGCACCGCGATGAACGTTTGAGTTATTTTCTCGATAATACTTTTCGATTGCTTCGATAACCTGCAGCGGCTTCTGTGTAGTTGCAGCGCTATCCAAATAAATCAGCGGGTGGTTTTTTATCGCTCGCTTTAAAATTGGAAAATCTTCACGTATTTTTATTGGATCGAACATTTTACTTCAACCGTTTGTGATGTTTAAAAATATCTCATCCTTTTCTTGTACAATAGGATAAATGCGAATTGGTCGAACTGCCGGAAATGCTCTCACCTCACCAGTTTTTACATCGAAACGTGCGCCGTGTTTTGGACATTCAATTTGCCCGTCGCTAACTAAACCACCGGCTAACGATTCCTCTTCGTGCGAACACATTTCGTCGAAAGCATATAGACCATCTTCTAATTTGATGAGAGCAATCCGCAAACCATTCAGTCGTAAAACTTTTGCTTGTCCTTCAACTAATCCGGCAACTTCGTTTGTTATATTTATTAATTCAGCTTCTGACATTTTCTTCGATGTATGATTGGAGTTGGTTAGTTAATTCTGAAACCGGAATTTTTTCTACCACTTTGCTGAAGAAACCAAATATCAGCAATTTTTTTGCTAATTCTCTATCTATTCCTCGACTCATAAGGTAAAACAAATCTTCTTTATCGACAGGACCGACTGTTGCACCGTGCGTGCATCGCACATCGTTCGCTTCGATTTCGAGGAGCGGTTCAGAATCGGCCCGTGCGTTTTTGGACAAGAGCAAGTTTTTGTTTTTTTGATAAGCATCTGTTTTCTGCGCCCCCTTTTCGACCTTAATTATTCCTTCATAATTAGTTCTTGCATTTTCACTTAAAGCTCCAACGAACAACAAATCGCTTTTCGTGTGCGGCGCAGCGTGCATTTGCTTTGTGTTAAATTCGTATTGCTGATCTTTACCAGCTAAAAACAGTCCTGATATAAAAGCTTCAGCTCCTTTATGATTTAATTGAACATCCAAATTATTTTTACTTAATTTACTACCAAGTGTTATTTCAATCCAATTCAACGAGGCATCCCGTTTCAGAAAAGCACGTTTGGTGGCAAAGTGGTTGGTATTCTTGCCACATTCCTGAATACCGATGTAGTTTAGTTTTGCATTTGCCTCTAAATAAATATCAACACTATTTGAAAGAAGTGAATCGGTCTGAAAATCGGAAGAGATAATTGAATCGATTATCGTAACTTTACTCCCCTCCTCCACAACTATCAAATTATAAGGTAAAGCATAAGAGTTTTCATTTTGAAAGGCGAACAGGCTTAACAATGGAATATCTACATCAATGTTTTTGGGGATGTATAAAAAAGTACCCCTATTCCATAAAGCACGATTTAGAAAATCAAATTTATTAGTTTTATCAGTCGATGTATTGGGAGAGAAATATTGTTTTATAAGCTCTGGATGGTTTTGAACTGCTGTTTGTATGTCCAAAAGTATAACATTATTCTTCTTCAACTCATCAGTTGAATTACTTGTGGGATATTTATCAAGAAGATTATATATGATTTTGTTTTTGAAATATTCATTCTTCGAGACCGGTATTATTTCCGAATTCGAAGGTTGTGTTAAATTTTCCAATCGAAGATGCGAAAAATCAATCCGTTTTGAGAAAGGCATTGGTGAATTTTCGAACTTTTGAAAAGCCAGTAATCTGTTACTTCGCAGCCAATCTGGTTCGTTGTTGTGAGATGATAATTCTTCTATTAATTCTTTCGTGAATATTTTAGTTATAATTTCTGTTTGATTCATTTAAATTTCCTTATCCTACTGAACCTTCCATTTCGAGTGATATTAAGCGATTGAGCTCGACTGCATATTCCATAGGAAGTTCACGAACAATCGGTTCGATAAAACCACTTACTATCATTGCTGTAGCTTGTTCTTCGCTTAACCCTCTGCTTCGCAGATAGAAAAGCTGTTCCTCGCCTACTTTGCTGACTGTAGCTTCGTGACCGATTTGAACTTCTTCTTCATCTATTTCAATTTTGGGATAGGTATCGCTTCGTGCGGTGTCATCGAGTAAGAGAGCATCGCATTTCACACTCGATTTAACATGCTTTGCATCTTTGTAAACCTTTACTAAACCGCGATAGCTTGCACGACCGGTTCCTTTACTAATCGATTTGGAAGTGATAATAGAAGATGTGTGCGATGCGAAGTGAACAGCCTTTCCTCCTGTATCTTGATGTTGACCGTCGCCAGCATAGGCAACCGAGAGAACTTCGCCGTGAGCACCTTTATCCATCAGATATATTGCAGGATACTTCATTGTAAGTTTGCTGCCGATGTTTCCATCCACCCATTCCATTGTTGCATCTTTGTAAGCAGCAGCTCGTTTGGTAACGAGATTGTAAACATTATCCGACCAGTTTTGGATTGTAGTATAACGAACGCGAGCTCCTTCTTTGACAATAATTTCGACTACGGCGCTATGTAAAGCATCCACAGCATAGACGGGTGCGGTACAGCCTTCTACGTAATGGACAAAACTTCCCGGTTCGGCAATAATTAATGTGCGTTCAAACTGACCGGCGCTTTCAGAATTAATTCTGAAATAAGCTTGCAAAGGAATATCGACATGCACACCAGGCGGAATATAAATGAACGAACCACCACTCCATACAGCACTATTTAAAGCCGAAAATTTATTATCGGCCGGTGGTATTAGTGTTCCGAAATATTTTCGTAAAATATCGGGATGATTTTTTACTGCTTCATCAGTACTGCAAAAAATTACACCTAATTTTTCCCATTGACCCTTTAAGCTACTGTAAACACTTTCGGAGTCGTATTGAGCTTCGACACCTGCTAAAAATTTTCGTTCGGCTTCAGGTATGCCTAACTTTTCAAATGTATTTTTTACTTTTTCAGGGACCTCTTCCCAGGTCCTCCCTTTTCGCTCACCTGGTTTAATGTAATAGTAAATATCATCGAAATTTAATTTCGACAGGTCGCCACCAAAAGATGGCATCGGTTTTCTGTAAAAAGTTTCGAGCGACTTAAGCCGAAAATCTAACATCCAAGCTGGTTCGCCTTTCAGTCCGGATATTTCTTTTACAATGGCAGGCGACAAGCCACGCTGTGTTCGATATACGAACGAGTCTTTATCTGCGAAACCGTATTTTTCCTTGTAGGTTTCTTGTCTATTTTTTTCTAAAACATCTGTATTCATAATATCTCCATTAATTTAAGTTTTGAGTAGAAAACTGATCGCGAACCCAGTCGTATCCTTTTTCTTCTAATTTGAGAGCCAATTCGGGACCATCCGACATTACGAGCCTGCCATCAACTAAAACGTGCACAAAATGAGGTTTGATGTAATCGAGAAGGCGCTGATAGTGTGTTATGAGAAGGATGCTCTGCTCGGGTTTGATTATGCTGTTCACACCATCGGCTACTATACGAAGAGCATCGATATCAAGTCCTGAATCTGTTTCATCTAAAACTGCCAATTCGGGTTCCAACATAGCTAATTGTAAAACTTCGGCTCGTTTTTTCTCGCCGCCCGAGAATCCTTCGTTCACATAACGCTTGCTGAACGAGTCGTCGATTCCTAACAGCTTCATATTAGCGGTAAGTTTTTTACTGAACTGAAGCATCGACGAGGCAGCCTTCTTTTTATCCCTGTCGATATCTTCGCCCGTCCGTTTTTTTCGAATAGAATTTATTGCAGTGCGTAAAAAATTAAACAATGTAACGCCTGGAATTTCGTGCGGGTATTGAAAAGCTAAAAACATTCCAAGTGCTGCACGCTCATCGGGCTCCAACTCAAGAATGTTTTGGCCATTGAAAAAGATTTCACCCTCGGTAACAATATAACTCGGATGCCCCATCAACGTATTCGCTAGGGTACTTTTACCTGAACCATTCGGTCCCATTATGGCGTGAATTTCGCCTCGGTTCATCGATAGTGAAAGTCCTTTTAATATTTTTACTCCTTCAACTTCGACGTTTAAATTTTTTATATCTAATAGTTTCGACATATTTTTCCTTTATGTGGTTTCAATTTGTTTCTTTTCTAATTTGGGTGTAACAAACTCTCCATAGTTTAACATCCATGAGCGGTGATCGATTTTTTTAAAGATGGTTTCTTTTTCAAAATGTTTGATAACTTCGGATGCGATTTCTTCCGCATTTGAGTATGATACTTTGATACCTTTTTCTTGCAGATAGTGTATAACTCCGTAGTGAATATCTCTCAAGAAAATATTTGATTTGTGAAATATTGAGAATTTGAATTTCAGATACTTTAAAAATTCGTGTGAATTTTGAATTATTAGTTCAGTTTGTTTCATATATTTAAGATTAATTATTTTGTGATACTTTTTTTTGATAAACTGGAGATAATTTTCGCAATGCTTTTACCGTTTCGATAACTCGATTAATAACATAGTCAACTTCCTCTTCAGTATTAAACCTACCTAATCCGAAGCGAATTGCAGAGTGTCGGCGGTCTTCACTTAGCCCGAGTGCTTTAAGGACGTGCGAGGGTTGCGGTTGAGCAGTTGAACAAGCTGAGCCGGAAGAGACCGCAATTTCTTTGATGCTCATCATTAATGCAGAATCTTCGACATACATAAAACTCATGTTTAAATTATTGAAAATGCGTTTAGAAGGATGTCCGTTTAAATAAACATCGTCTAAGTTCGAGAAAAAAGCATTTTGCATTTTGTCCCTTAATTTTTCGATACGTGCTTGTTCTTCTTCTAATTCATCAATAGAAATTTTTACAGCATAAGCTAAACCAACAATTGCCGGAACGTTTAAAGTCCCCGACCTCAATCCGCGTTCGTGTCCACCGCCATCCATTTGAGGCTCTAATTTGATTTTTGGTTTTCGATCGCGAATATAGAGTCCACCAATTCCTTTGGGACCATATATTTTATGTCCGGAAAACGAGAGCATATCTATATTCGATGATTTTAAATCGAATTTGATTTTCCCTACAGCTTGTGTCGCATCGGTGTGAAAAAATAGATCGTTTTGACGGCATATATTTCCAATCTGAAAAATATCCTGAAGCGTTCCAATTTCATTATTAGCAGTCATTATCGAAACTAAAATCGTCTCAGGCGAAATTGCTTTCTTTAAATCATCTAAATCTATTATACCGAATTCATCAACAGGCAAATAGGTAATTCTAAAACCTGATTTTTCTAGACGACGGCAGGTATCGATAACAGATTTATGTTCAGTTACACAAGTGATGATATGGCGACCTTTACTTGAATAAGCTTCAGCAATACCTTTGATAGCCAAGTTATTCGATTCGGTAGCGCCGCTTGTAAAGTAAATTTCTTTGGCATCAGCATTGAACAATTTTGCAATCATATTACGGGATGATTCAACAGCCTCTTCAGCGATCCATCCAAATTTATGTTGCCTGCTTGCAGGGTTTCCAAATTTATCGGTGAAGTACGGAAGCATTGCATCTACAACCCGCTTATCGACAGGTGTGGTCGCATGATTATCCATATATATTAGTTTATTCACACAATCTCCGAGATAGTCATTTCGTCGAACATGCCGTTAATTATATTTTGAATTTTGGAGAGGGGATTTTTTATTGTACAGGTTTGATAAATGTTGCACGAATCAGGGTTTTCTTTTTCACAATTGATAAGTGATACATTCTGCTTCCCTTCGATAGCGTAAATTACGTCCGACAGTTTTATTTGATCTGATCGACGTCCTAATACATATCCGCCACGCACCCCTTGATACGAAACTATCAAACCTTTCTTGCTAAGTTTCTGCAAAATTTTAGCTAACATATCAAATGGTATTTGATACTTATCGGACAATTCCTTTGCTGTAATAACTTCTGATACAGGTTGTGAAGCAATGTGCCGAATTGCTATAAGACCATACTCAACTTTTTTTGATAAATGTAACATTTAATATACGACCATTTTAGTCCTATTTAACCCCAAAAAATATTTCTCTTTTGGAGAAATATTTTTTGGGTTGGTTGTTAATTTAGGTTAATTTTAACTTTTTTACTTAATGGACTTCGCAAACTGACTTCAACCTTATCCAGATTAATTTGGACTTCAGTTTCGCAGTAGGCGCAAGTTTTATTTGCCTGTCTGTCAAAATTAATTGGATTATGACATGCAGGGCAGGTTGTTATAACCAAACCGATAACTTTTGCTTTGGATTTTACTTCCATCTATAAATGCCTTTTTCGTTTAATAATTTACTTTTCTGTAATTTTATAACTATCTCCAATAAAATTTCGTTCCAATTTAATAATAATATTCTCAAAATCCAAGAAAATAATTTAAAATTTTGTTTATATCCTCATAACTCCTTTATATTCAATGGGTTATGGGAAATATTATTTTGAAGTAAGTTTACTTTCCTTTTACTGTTAATCATTATTTTTTCTAAATTTATAAATTTTGGGTTATTTAATGCCCAATATATTGATTCTCATTTAATTTTTATTGCTACCATTAAATTTTATGAAAGTGATTGAATTTTATTGACTTATACATTCATATTAGAAAAATGTTTCAAAATTTTTTATTCCGTTGCTTTGCGAAGTCGTTCCATAACTGCTTTTCCTAAACCAACTTCTTCAACCGATTCAATTAGAATAACATCTGCACCTAGTGTATCTAAATCGCGCAATAGTTGAAACAACATTTGTGAATATATTTCAATTCCACCATCAACAAACTTTCCGAGTTCAGACGATTCTTTAATTAAATCTTTAGAGTAAATAATATATCCTACTTTTTTCCCATCATCAAAATATTGTTGCGATAATCTATCAAAAACTAATTTATCTCCTCTTTCGAACAATACTACTTTTGCTTTCGGTGCATAATGACGGTAACGAGTTCCCGGCGATCGCTTCTTAAAATATTCATCATCAGTAGTCTGAACTTCTCCAATCAGCTGTTCAATCTTCTCTCTTGTTAAACCACCAAATCGTAAAATCAATGGGGGTTGGTTTGTTACATCTACGACTGTCGATTCAACTCCAATGTCGCATCTGCCGGCATCTAATATTAAATCAATTCTACCATTCAAATCCTGGTAAACATGTTGGGCGGTTGTTGGGCTTGGTCGACCCGATAGATTTGCACTTGGTCCTACAATTGGTCTATCCAACACATCAATTAATTTTAATGTTACATTATGACGCGGCATACGAATAGCAACTGTGTTTAAACCTCCTGTTACAATTTTTGGAATAAAAGTGGAACTATTTACAACTATGGTTAACGGTCCGGGCCAAAATGCTTGAGTCAATATTTTACCAGCTGACGGTAGATTATCTGTGAGTTCGTCCAACTGGTCGAGTTTCGAAATATGAACGATTAATGGATTGTCAGCAGGGCGTCCTTTTGCCTCAAAAACTTTTTGAACTGCCTGAGGATTAAAGGCATCGGCACCTAATCCGTAAACAGTTTCTGTTGGGAATGCTACCAAACCACCCAAGCGCAAAATCTCTGCTGCAAAATGAATTGTTTTATAATCAGGCTCAATTGCTGAAACATTAATTATCTGAGTTTCTATCAAACTAATTTTTCTCCTACTAACAGTTGATATGCTTTAAGATATCGTTCGCTAGTACCCTTAACTATATCTTCGGGTAATATAGGAGCTGGCGGCTTTTTGTTCCAACCAATTTTTTCGAGATAATTGCGCACGTACTGTTTGTCGTACGATGGCTGTGGCTTACCTGACTGGTAATCGTTAAGCGACCAAAATCGGGAAGAATCGGGTGTTCCGACTTCATCTATTAAAATTAATTCGTTATTGTAGAAACCGAACTCGAACTTTGTGTCGGCAAAAATTATACCCCGACTTAAAGCATAATCTGCAATCTTCTTATATATAGTTAAACTAAATTCTTTTACTTTTTTGAATGTATCTTCGCCCACGATTTCGGCTGCTTTATTATCAGTGATATTTTCATCGTGTCCGGTTTCGACTTTTGTAGATGGAGTGAAAATTGGTTCGATTAATTTGGATGCTTCTTGCAAATTTTCAGGTAACTTAATTCCGCAAATGCTCCCTTTTTGTTGATATTCTTTCAGTCCTGAACCAGCTAAATATCCCCGAACGACTGCTTCAATCGGTAAAGGTTGAGTCCGTTTTACCAACATCGATCGTCTATCCAAAATATTTCGATACTTCTGAAGCAACCGAGGCATTCTATCAACATCCGCAGTGATAAGATGATTTGGGATTATATCTTGAAGATAATTAAACCAAAAAACTGAAATTTGATTTAATATTTTACCTTTGTATGGAATGCCATTTGGAAATACTACATCAAAAGCTGAGATACGGTCTGTTGCAACGATTAAAAGTTTATCTTCAATTTCGTAAATATCCCTAACTTTTCCCCGTTTTAAAAGTTTGAGTTCTGGAAAGTTTGAATTTAAAACTACTCCATTTATTTCAAGCATAAATCGATCTTTCTATATTTTTTTTTAAGGGAGGTTCCTAAAAAAAAGACCAAATGCGAAATGGGCATACTATGAATTTGAAATATATTTCGTACTTAATTATTCCCCGAACGTTATACAATCTGAACCCGCTCAGATGAATAGTCGAGCGGGTTCGATATTTGACATTTTTTTAGAATTATCCTTAAGATATACTTCCGTAAACCATTGCTTCTAATTTAGCAACACGTTCTTCAATTGGTGGATGTGTGCTGAAAAGTTTTGTGAATCCGCCTCCACGCAAAGGGCTTACAATAAACATATGAGCAGTAGCACTATTCGCTTCCATCGGAATTTGCTGGGATTTCAAGTGTAATTTACGAAGTGCATTTGCTAAATAAAGTGGATTGCCAGTTATTTTGGCGCCGCTTTCGTCAGCCATAAATTCACGCGAACGCGAGATTGCCATTTGTATCATCATTGCAGCCAGTGGTGCAACAATCATCATAACTAATAATACGATGGGATTACCACCTCTTTCATCGCTGCCACCTCTGCCACCAAAAATCATAGCCCACTGAGCCATATTCGCTAGCATACTGATAGCACCTGCGATTGTTGCTGCTATCGTACCAACTAAAAT
>CAMTVZ010000123.1:0-4554 GCA_947085285.1 uncultured Ignavibacteriota bacterium | reverse complement strand
CTTTGGCATCGCGGTATTCATCTATGTATTTCATTACACACTCGTAGTATTTTGTTTTTCCTCTTTTGCCATCAACGCTTCAATTTCAGAAATCATTTTCAAAGTTTCTTCGGCTTCTTTTTCATCGACGATGTTCAGAGCAAATCCTACATGCACAATAACATAATCACCGATTTTAGCTTCTGGTACCCACTCAAGGCATACCTGTTTCATCACACCTCCAAAACTCACTTTAGCCATCCGTAAGGAATCGACTTCTTCGATTGTAATGATTTTACCGGGGACTGCAAGACACATATACTTAATCCTTTATTTTATAATTTATTTTATTCAACGCTATCACTGCCTGCCCAAGCGAAATTCCACCATCGTTCGGCGGAATACGTTGGTGCCAATAAGGTTTGAAACCTCTACTTTCTAACAGCTTAATTGTATTTTCTAAAAGTATTGCATTCTGAAAACATCCACCGCTTAAAACAACTTTATGCTCAGAAATCATTTGTGCGATTTTTAAAATAATCTGTGCCATCGTATTATGGAATTTCTTTGCAATAACTTCTCGTATAATATTATTTCGGATAGCTTCCAGTATTTCTTCTATCATCATTCGCCAATCAACTTCATATAATTCTTTTTTCTGAATAGCAAACGTATAACTGCTTTCATCATTCGATGAACTGGCAACAAATTCCAACATCATAGCGGCTTGACCTTCGAATGCAGAATTATTTTTAACACCGATCAAAGCTGAAACTGCATCGAAAAGTCGCCCGGCACTTGAAGTAATCGGAGAGTTAATGTCTTTCGCAAACATAGTTCTGAGTATCTGTAATTCTGAAGTAGAAAAATTATTCATAAAGGGAATAAATGGTGGTTCAAAGATTTTATCGCCATAGATTTCATATAATATTCCTAATGCGGCACGGCGAGGTTCTTTGATCGCTTGTTCACCACCGGGTAATCGGAATTGTTTAAACGTAGCCACCCTATCAAACTCTTTCCCATCATAAATAAAAAATTCGCCCCCCCAGATTGTTCCGTCTGTTCCATAACCAGTTCCGTCCCAAGCTACACCAAGCGCATTTCCACTCAAACGATTTTCAGCATAGCACGAAGCAATGTGAGCTTGGTGGTGCTGAACAGCTATTAATTTTCTTTTCGTAGATTGAGCATATTTTGTTGAAAGATATTCCGGATGTAAATCGTGAGCAATATGGAGGACATTAGAATTGTACATTTTTTCGAAATCTGTAATCACATCCGCGAATGCCTGAAAAGCCTCGTCGGTTGCAAGGTCGCCGATATGCTGACTGATGAATATGCTATTTGAATTTGTAAGTGCTATAGTATTTTTTAAATGCGCCCCCACTGCGATTATTGAGTTTGGATTTAAGATTTCAGTTTTCCCAAAAGTTATTGGTAAAGGAGCATAACCGCGCGCACGACGCAGAACCATTTCTCTGCCGTTAATAATGCGGACGATTGAATCGTCCACGTGCCGAACTATTGGGCGATTATGAACTAAAAAATAATCAGCAATTCCACTCAGCCGTTTCAACGCCTGATGTTCGTTAATACACATTGGCTCTTCCGATAAATTACCACTGGTTGCCACAATTGGTTTTGAAAACAGTTTCATTAATAGATGATGAAGCGGAGTATAAGGAAGCATCGCACCTAAGTATGGATTTCCGGGAGCGATTAATTCTGAAATTATTTTTTTAGAAATCGACTTTCGCTTAAGCAAGACGATAGGAGATTCGGGTGAAATTAACAAGCGTTCTTCAAATTTGGAAACATCGCAGAGCGATTTTATGAAATCAAGATTTGGGAACATCAAAGCAAAAGGTTTTTCTTCTCGATGTTTCCGTTTACGAAGTTGAGAAATAGCATCGTCGTTAGATGCGTCAACAATCAATTGGTAACCACCCAAACCTTTTAAGGCAATTGTTTTGCCTTTGTTAATTAATTCAACCGATTTTGATATGGCGTCAAATTTTTCCGAAACGACTTCTCCATTTTCATTCCACAATTGAATTTGTGGACCGCAAACCGGGCAGGCAATCGGTTGGGCGTGGAAGCGACGGTCGATTGGGTTTTCGTACTCACTACGACATTCGTTACATAGTGAAAAGTTTTTCATCGATGTGTTAGGGCGATCGTATGGTAATGCTTCTATAATCGAAAAGCGAGGACCACAGTTAGTGCAATTGATAAATGGATAAAGATAGCGGCGGTTTTCTTTATCGAACATCTCCTTCAAGCAATCATTACAAACGGCAATGTCGGGCAATATTAGAGCAGAGTTTTCTCCATCTTGTTTACTTTCTCGGATTTCAAAAGTTTGAAACCCTACCGGATCGAGGAACGAAAATTCCAAACTGGTAATCACTGAGATGTTCGGTTTTTCATTCTCTAAACGAATTAAAAATTTATCCAAAACTGACTTTTCCCCTTCAACTTCTATAAAAACACCTTTAGGAGAATTTAGAACAAAGCCATTTAACTTCATCTCGGTTGCGATACGATATACAAAAGGGCGAAACCCAACGCCCTGAACAACACCACGGATTGCTATGTTTAAACGGTAAATCATTCTGCACAAATATAAAACGCCCACAGATGATTAACAAATTTAATAAGATAGAAATAAAAAAGCCCGGGGGAAGTTGGCCCGGGCTCGGAGGTTTGTGTTTTTTTGTTGATGCGGTGGGGAACCGTATTTTTTAATTTTCCATCGCTATCCCAGCGATTTCATGTAACGATGTAACACCTGATTTAGCTAAATTGATAGCAGATTGTTTTAAAGTAATCATTCCATTTTTTAAAGCTAAAGTACGAATAGCATCTTCATCTATTAAATCTTTCGATCTTAAAATAACTTGACGTATTTCTTTCGACATCTTTAATGCTTCGAAGATGCCAATCCTCCCTCGGTAGCCTTTAATGCATCGGATACAACCAACAGGCCTATAAAACCTTGTCCCCTTAATGATTTCATCTTCGATACCCATATCTAAAAGTAACTCATAATTTAAATCTTCATCTACTGTTTTACATCTGTCGCATAATTTTCTTACGAGGCGCTGGGCAATGATAATATTAATTGTGTATGCCAGCAAAAAGGGTTCGATGCCCATATTATATAAACGCGTTATGGCACTGATTGAATCGTTGGTATGAAGAGTCGAAAAAACCAAGTGCCCTGTATTTGCCAATTTTACTGCAATATCTGCGGACACTTTATCACGCATTTCACCGACCATCACAACATCCGGGTCGTGGCGTAATAATCCGCGCAATGCACTTTCAAAATCGAGCTTGTGGTTTAGTTTAACTTGCCGGCAACCGTCGATTAAATACTCAACAGGATCTTCTATTGTAACTATATTCAATGCCGGATCGAGAATCATTTTAATTGCCGAGAGCTGAGTTGTACTTTTACCGCTTCCTGTAGGACCTGTGATAATAATTATTCCTTGTGTTTTACGAATCGCTTTGTTGAAATTATCCGAGGTGTGTTTATCCATTCCTAGCGATTCTAAATTAGCAATAACATCGCCTCCACGCAAAATCCTAATTACGATTGATTCTAATTTGTTTTTTAAGTCGCCTCCATAAATAGGCATCGTGGAAAACCTGAAACGCACTACTTGATTATCCACAGTTCTTTGAGCAAACCCATCTTGCGAGAGAAATTTTTCGAAGCGGTCTAAATTTTTTGCACGGTCTTTCACAACTGCTAAAATTCCCTCGGCACGCACATCTGCTACTGTACTCCAAAGCGTTAATTTGCCGTCAATCCTAAAATGAAACTCTGTACGTAATGCTCCTCGTGGAACAACGTGAATATCGCTTGCCCCTGTACGAACTCCATCAACCAGAATACTCTCTACAAGCTCAGCAAGTTTACTGTGCCCAACTGTTTCATCTATTGAACGTTCCAGCTCGCTCTCATATTCCATTTTTGAAACTTGCATGAATTCATCTGTAAAATCGAGTCCGCCTGGTTTCAAATTTTGATCGAAAGCTAATTGCCTCCATAATTCATTATATTCGCTCAGCGAAATATATTTAATTTCAGCTTTACGATATTTAAAAGCTTTTGCAACCTTTGGGACGTCAGGATGTGTTGGATCAGGTGTAATTACGATTAACTTATCTACTCCATTAGTATACATTTCGAATGGGAGAATTTTTCTCCGTACAGCTATTTCATAATAATAAGGATGTAACGATTGCAAATGCTTTTTAATGAATTGAAGTTTATCCTTGTTCCCAAAAACAGATGTTGCATTTACAGTTTCGAAAGAATAATGCCGCGCAACAAATTTGAAGATTACATCACGATCGACTGCTAAATCTTCAACCAAGATATCTAACAATCGGCGCTTTTGATCGTCCTTTCGATGAATCTCTATAGCACGCGCTACCATCTCCATATTTATTACTCTATTTTTTAGCAATAAATCTATAAATCGTGGAAGTGCATCCTTTTGTTTGGATAATTTTGAAATTTGAGGCTTCATACTTTCACCTAAAGAAGGTAATTCG
>CAMTVZ010000122.1:0-18879 GCA_947085285.1 uncultured Ignavibacteriota bacterium | reverse complement strand
GTAACTAGATTAGTAGATGAAGTGCAGACTGCCGGGCATAAACAAAAAGTGTGGGATGCCTCATCATACCCGAGTGGTGTTTATTTTTATAGGATTATTGCAGTCGGTGATAAAAAATCTGGTAATAAATTTACACAAACTAAAAAGCTTTTACTTTTGAAGTAGATTCGTTTAATATAATTTTTAGAATATTCAAATGGCAGTTATCCTTTCCTGGGTAGCTGCCGTTTGGATATTTACAATCAATCATTAACGTTTTTTTATTAACTAAAAGGAAATTTAAAATGAGATCCATCTTAATATTTTTTTCATCTGAATCCTGATTTTGTCTCAAAATCTTTTCTCTCAAATACCTCGCACTCTTTCTTACCAAGGTGTGTTAACGGATAGCTTAGGAAATCCAAAACCGGATGGTATTCAAACATTCACCTTCCGTCTATACGATGTTGCAAGCGGTGGCGCTGTAGTTAAAGGCTTCAAAAACAGTCTAATTTCCCCCAAAAACATAAATTTCTCCCCTTTATCATAATTTTCCCATTTTGTAAAAAAAAACCACATATTTATGGGTTGATTATGGCATTTTAAATATCTAACTTTTCATAAAGTTAAAGCTTTGTAAAATATTATAATTTATCCCATAAATGGAAAAGAGCTAACACTAATTGAAAAACTATTAAAACCAATAACAATATACCAGGAAACAAAAATGATAAATCATAAATCATACCATAGTCAAAATCGCCGTGTTGAAGAATCCGCATCATGTCGACAACTTCTGACGGGTCGAACGACCAATCGGGGCATACCCGATTCGTCGTATGGGAAACAGGTAACTATTTTAATGTTAATGATCTTAATTTCATTATCAATTACAACATTAACACGGGCACAGATTCCTCGACTGATAAGCTATCAGGGAATCTATACCGACACGCTCGGTGTAGCCAAGCTCGACAGCACATACAGTTTTACATTCAGACTCTACAACACAAGCAGCGGTGGAACGGCCCTCTGGACGGAGACGAAGTCTATTGCAACGAAGAAAGGACTCTTCTCCACAAACTTCGGGGACGTCACCCCTCTCTCGCTTCCATTTGATGTGCCATACTGGTTAGGAATACAAGTTGGAGCGAACCCTGAGCTTTTGCCACGCACTCAGTTGACATCATCAAGCTACAGTCTGCGTGCAATTAAAGCCGATACTGCAGCATACACCGCTGGCGCCACGCTAACGCTCCCCTTTGCCGGCTCTGTCTCGACTACCAGTCCGGCGTTATCAATCACCAACTCAGGTGGGGGACGAACAGCATACTTCAAAAACGATCATCCCACTACAATTTTCACTCCAACTGTTCACGTTGAAACACGAGGCTTGAGTAACGGACTATTCTCTTACATTGATACAGTTGCTAACGTTGGTTCTGCGGTGTTGGGTCAGACGATGGGGAATGGCCAGGCTATTATGGGCAATGCCAATAATCCCTCGTCAAGCGGAATTGGAGTTCGCGGTAATACGACCGGCAGTGGAGATGCGATCTATGGGACAGCCAGCGGTTCAGGGACCGCAATTCATGGTGTCAGTACAGGAAGCGGATCGGCGGGAAACTTCCAGATTAATAATACCTCGAGCAGTGCTAACGTTTTGAGCGTCGGCACAACCGGCACCGGCAATGGTGTATCGGTAATCGTGGGCAATAGTTCGAGCAATGCGAGTGGTGTTGTTTCCGCGGTTACTACTTCGGGTTATGCTTTCCGCGGGATGTCAATCGGTACAGGTGGAGGAGTGTATGGCGAAGTAACATCGGGAAGCTTGCCGGCAATATATGGCATTGCTAATGGCAATGGTCAAGCCGTGCAGGGAACAAACACCGGGACAGGTTCTGCCGGTAGGTTTGTATTGAGCAACACGAGCAGCTCTGCTGATGCGGTTTTTATCACAACAAATGGGACGGGCAATGCACTCGATTGTCGAATCACGAATTCATCAAGTTCGTCGCCAACAGTGTCTGGAACGACTAATGGACTTGGTCGTGCAGCCTCGTTTACTGTCTCCAACTCCTCAAACGGGAGCTCCGCCATCTATGCTTCGACCCTCGGTACTGGGCCGGCTGCGTACTTTGAAACCACAAACTCTTCGAGCACCTCTCCCGCTCTTCAAGTCTCCACAATCGGAGGTACTGGTATTGCAGGTAGCTTCAACGGCAGGGTCAAGGTCAACGTCCTGGAGATTTTGGGTGGGAGCGATCTTGCCGAGCCATTCGAGAGTTCAGAAGTAGAGGAAATAGAACCAGGAACCGTGATGGTGATCGATCCTGACAGTCCCGGTAAGCTCAAGCCGAGTTACTCTGCGTACGATCCGAAAGTTGCAGGCATTGTAAGTGGAGCCGGCGGCGTGAAGCCCGGACTTACACTGAAGCAAGAAGGGATGTTGGATGGAAAGACGACCGTTGCCATAGCTGGAAGAGTGTACTGCAAGGTGGAGGCGACAATGGCGCCGATAGAACCGGGTGATTTGCTCACAACCTCTCCGATGGCCGGTCATGCGATGAAAGCCACCGACCGAGACAAGGCTAACGGTGCAATCATCGGCAAGGCAATGACTGGACTTGCGAGCGGAACTGGATTAATACTTGTGTTGGTGAATCTCCAATGAAGAGTCTATCTATAATTCTCGCTCTCCTTTTAGCTCAACCTATTGTCGAAGGCGGTCTGATTGCACAAATCAGCGGTCGCCCCACTCCCGGACTGGCAGCGATTGACAATCTCGTTCAAACCTTCATGGCCGATAGTGGGATTCAGTCCGGTATGGTCGGCATCATGCGTGACGGTCGAATCTTATACCTGAAAGGTTTCGGGCCTGCGTATGTTGGCGGCGCACTTCCAGAGAATGCTCTTACTCGTTTGGCAAGTGTCAGCAAGCCAATCACCATTGCAGCGGTCCGGCGCCTCATCTCGCAGGGACTGTTCACATTACAGTCGCGTGCTTTCAATCTTGGTCAGCCCGGCGGGGGACTTTTGAACTACACACCCTTCCCATCGCTGGGTGACACGCGCTTTGCCGACATCACGGTCGAGCAACTGATCAGGCACCAGGGGGGGTGGAGTCGCAACCAAGTGCCTGATCCAACCTACCGAGAAACAGACATTGCCGACGATATGGGGATTCCAAGTCCGCCTGGGCGACTTAACACAGTCCGTTGGATACTCGGTCAACCTTTACAATTTTCGCCCGGTGATAGCGTCGTGTATTCCAACGTGGGCTGTTTGGTTTTGGGCCTTATTGTCGAGCAGTTCGCCGGCGTATCGCTGACAACATATATTCGCAACAACATCCTTACAGCGTACGACTGGATACCCACCACTGAGGTCATTCGTGGTAGAACATTCCGAGAAGATCAAGATCCACGTGAGATGTACTATCGCCAGCCGTTTCCCTTAGTATGGAGTGTTTACCCTCCATATCTCCTTGTTGAACGTCCCTACGGCGGTTGGGACCATGAAGCCCGCATCGGACAGGGGGGATACGTACTATCCGTAGCTACGATGCTTGAGTTCGCTCAAAGTTACCATATCGGTATGTTTAACAGCAATATTGGTATGCCTATAACTGCAACCAACCCGTTGATGGGTTCAGCCTCGCATAATGGCAGTCAGGGAGGGCTCAACACGAACCTCTGGCAACGAGAACAGGGTGGAGTCAGGTTGAACGTGTTTGTCGCCTTTAACAAAGAAGCAGATCAGGGAAACTACGCAAGCGCACTCACATCTCAGATTGTTAAGATACTTGATGGGGGTGGGATTTCATGGCCAGAAGGAACAGCAGATGGATTCTGGACGGTTACGAACGGGATGACGAGCACCGGAGTAGGTGGCTACAATGCGCCGTTCGGGAGCTTTACTTATGCCCTTTCTCGCGTAACGGAGGGCAGTAAGTTACGACTCTCCCCCGGAAGCAGGAATTGGAGAGGTGTACTCACACGTCGCCTTATGCTTGATGCACCACTCGGAGCCGTGATCTTAGGTCAATAATTAGGAGAACAGTTATGAGCATTAATATACTGAAAATAATTAAAAATAAATCTAAAAATCCCCATCAGAGGTGGAAAGGAAATAATAAAGTTATGAACAATAAAATATTAAAACTTCTGGTTGTAGTTTTTTTCAATACTTTGCTCGCCGCTGCGCAAGTACCGACTGTCATAAATGTCGAAATTGATTGGATGGCGGACAAATTCCACTCACACCGTCCTCAACAAAACGAAATCGACGCGGTAGTGCAGATGTTTGCCTGTCATGGCATTACGCTCAATGTAATCGTTGATGACTCCATTCCTCACCAGAATGTAATGGTCCGAGATCCAGATGACTCACTCAACTTCTTCCATTATAATAACCAACAACTTACATCGTTCGGCAGGATCAAGGAATTGTACTTTGACCATTCAGGAGGCGGTTGGCATTACTGTGTTTTCGGCCATCAGTATCAAGGGAAAAACTACATGCCAAGCGGGAGTTCAGGGTTGGCAGAATTATCCGGTGACGACTTTGTAGTAACTCTTGGTTCGTTCGAAGGGGGTATCGGAACTCCGTGGCAACGCGCAGCAACATTTGCACACGAACTTGGCCACAATCTTGGCCTCAAGCATTCCGGAAGCATGGATAATGATGTTGTTGGCGACTATGCGCCGGCTTTGCCAAGCATCATGAGTTATTTCTTCCAGCTAAGTGGGGTAAGGGCAAACCTCGAGTGTCGAGGTCTTACGTCGCCGACCGCGAACTTGTTCAAGAACCTTGACTATTCCAATGGCATCGGCTGCACAATCAACGAGTTGGCATTGAACGAATTGACGGGGATGGGGATGACCAAGGTTGATTGGAATTGCGACGGGCAGTTCAATGGCATATTTGCGCGCGACTTGAGTAACAGCAGGACTACCAACGGATGGTGCATGTCAAATGGTCCCCTGCAGATCCTTTCAGATTACAACGAGTGGGCAAACATCCGCGACGTGACAAGCTCTCCACCACTTGTTAGCAGCCCACCTCCTCCAACGGTATCATGCATCACCTACGAAGAATATCAGATGTATTCAAAAGCGATGGGTGATTGTCCAGAACCACCAGTGGTCAATGAGCCGTGCGTCAGCGCAACGATGCGATACGTTCGTGTCGGGGGAACAGGGACCGGCAGCGGGCGCTGTACGGCTGCATACGGTAGTATCGCCTTAGCACATACACTCGCAACCACAGGAGACGTTATTTATATCTCTCCAGGCAATTACCCCGCGACAAATCTTGTACTGACAAAACAGATAACGCTGGCCGGGCCTGGAGGTGTGGTGATCGGTGTGCCGTGAAGTCTGATAACAAATGGAGTCTGAAATGAAAACAATAGAAACTTATTTTATTTGCAAAAAAGTATTGAACAACTAAGAAAAAGGAGTTTGAAGTGAAAATTATACAACCAATCCTGATATTGTCCGTTTGTGTTCTGTTGTCAGCAGAAATCGCTTGGTCGCAGAACGAGCGAATCTCCTGGTGGGGGATGAATGGAGGATTTGTGCGCGCCTCAGACGCATCTGGTGCGATCACCACGGCGATTGCACAACAAGCCGTGGGAGGGAGCAGAACGGGCAATCACCAACTTGAGAGTGGATTTCTTGTGCACGGTATCGGTAGTTACAGCGGATTCAACATGAATGCGGTGTGGGTGCAACTCTCGGGAGGCATTCCAACTGCCATACACTACTCGCTTACAGCTGACGGTAAAAATATATATGCTGGGAACAACTCTTCATCCGCTCCAAGGCTCTTTCGCTCAACCGACAATGGCAACACATGGGCAGCAGTAACTGGCATACCTTCGACGGGCTTAGTGTGGGCCCTGTCGAACCTGGGCGGAACGCTCTTCGCCGGAACTTGGGGAAGCGGTCTGTACCGGTCGACAAACGGCGGAACAATCTGGACTAGGGCTGACAGCGGTATGTCACACAACGATCCACGCGGTTTCACGCGCAACAGCTCGCACATCTTTACGTGCACCTGGAGCGGCGGCGTTTACCGTTCAACCAACAATGGAAATCATTGGACATCCGCATCAAGCGGTATCACTGGGGGTGGATTGTGGCCAATCCATGCATTGGGCAACTACATCTTCGTTGGTGCACAGTCAGGGGGAGTCTTCCGCTCTTCCGACAATGGAACCTCATGGCAAGCCGTTAATAGCGGTCTGACGTATCCAGTTGCCTATGCGCTGGCGTCAGTTGGGACAGACCTCTTTGTCGGCACGGGCGGGGCAGGCGTGTTCAGGTCGACCAATTACGGAAACACTTGGGCTGCGGTCAACAACGGCATGCCCGCTAATCTCACAGTTTATGCACTTATTGCCATCAATACAATCCTTGTGGCAGGGACCTCCAACCAGGGTGTCTTCGTTTCAACAGACCGGGGTGGATCATGGTCCGCAATAAACAACGGTCTAACCAACCAGTCGGTTTTTTCGTTGGGTATGAACAGTCAATACCTTTTTGCCGGCACTTCATCAACAGTATTCCGACGAGAGCATAGTCCTTCTATAGTGAGTGTTCGACCCCTCTGGGAACAACCCGCAACATTCATTCTCAAGCAAAACTATCCCAACCCGTTTAACCCATCCACTCGTATTCCTTTCTCTGTTCAGTTTCCAGGGTTCACCTCGCTAAAGGTATATGACGTACTGGGGCGTGAAGTCGCAACGCTGGTGAATGAGAACTTGCAGCCGGGAACGTATGAAGTGGTGTTCGATGCGTCCCGACACGTCGGGATGCCGAGTGGGGTGTATTTTTACCGGCTTACTGTAGGCAACTTAACAGTAACAAAGCGAATGGGACTTATAAAATAGTATCAAATGACCAGAGGAGAAGTTTGTTTAAGCAAAAAATAAGAAAAAAAGTACGTAAAAGAAATAGTTAATAGAAAAAATAAATTAAGTAATATCATATTAAGCATCCGTAGTCACGGAGTCGTTCTTTGAAATATTAGTTCTGATTTTAGCTGGAAGAAGATCAATATACTGTTGAGCAACTCTTTTAGATAACCGAGAGAGTTGAGAGATATTATCCAAGTCGGTAATGCCGTGTTTCCAATCCCGAAAGCTTTCGTGACGACACGGTGATAATCTTTGATGTATCTATCGACGGCTTCCTTGCTGTGATTGGTTTTGAGATCAATGTCGGGTGTGAGATAACCTTCGAGATACAGAGAGATAATCTCACGCTTGTGAGTAATAGCTCCGGACAAGTCTTGTATGTTACCGCGAGTAGGAAGCAGTGTACCTTCTTTTTGAATTTTGTTTACGTATTGGCTGACTACAGCATCACAGACGCCGAGTAGAACAGCAAGATTAAGTTGAGTAAGTAAAGCTCCTTAGTCGAATGCTTCACTAACCCATCGTTTGAGACGATTCTTTCTGAGCGATTTAGAATCAAAACCATGAGCAAGATGATCGATGTCTTCGCCGGATAAGAAAGAAAGTACAACTGATTTAAATCGAGTTGCAGCAATAGATTTTCCCCATTGAGGGAATTCATAAACAGGCACAGCCATCCAGACGAGTTGATCGTAATGAACATGATATCAGATCGTTGTTGATAGAAGCGACGAGGAAATAATGGTCGATGAGTTACAGGATGTCGGAGATGATAGATTTAGCTCCGCGAGTCATAATGAATTTACCTTTTTTACGAAGCTGCATTATATCTCGTTTAACAGTAGCCGGTGAAGTAGTGAGAAGCAAGGCCAGGTCTTTGTAAGACAAGAGAGCTTATTGATCGTAAGTTTGACGAGTAAGCCGTTCGATACGGTGTTGACGTAACCCAGCTAAACAGGAATTGGCAAGCTGCTCGAAATCAGAATTAATATCCATCAGTCTAAGTTTGACTGTAACTTTACGGGTTAGTCGGATATGTTTGCCGGCTGGTTCGTCAGAGGAGACAGCTTCGTAAGAAACTTCTCCCCTAGGAAAGAGAAATGTTAGAATGCTCATGAAAATAAATAGAAACTTGTTTGTAGAAAGCTTCAGCAATGATTGGCGTAAGGTTGAAGTCTTGAGCCAATTTTTGAATGATAGCATTTTTAGATTCAAGACAATCAATGCCGTAGCTATTGTTATTTTTAACTTTGCTCATAGAATATTATCCTTTTGTTTATTCAAAAATAATATCCTGTGGTCATTTAACCTAAACTTTAAAGAAAGGGAATCACATGAAAACATTTTTCACTTCTGTAGTGCTCTTGATAAGCGTGGCTTGCTATACGCAGTGGCAGCCGGATGTCCGGCTCACCAACGACCCCGCTACTTCGACGACCTCTCAGAACAATGCATGGTGCGTGGCAGCAAGTGGGGATATTGTACATGCGGTATGGTTTGATGATCGTTTCGGGGTTACGAATCCAGAAATTTTCTACAAACGCTCAATCGATGGAGGTGTTAGTTGGCAGGCAGATACACGGATTACTAATAATGCTGGGTTTTCACAGCAACCTTCTGTTTCAGTTTACGGTTCAGTAGTACATGTAGTATGGCGCGATAATCTTGATGGAAATGATGAAATATACTATAAACGTTCAACGGATGCGGGCGTAACGTGGCAGTCAGATTCGATTCGGCTGACAAACAGCACCGGCTTATCCGGATTTCCTTCCCTGGCGCTCTCCGGTTCGGCGTTGCATGTTGTTTGGCACGACAACCGGGACGGGAACAACGAAATCTACTACAAGCGATCTACCGACGGAGGACTCAGTTGGCAAGCAGACATGCGGCTCACCAACAATACTGCTACGTCACAGTATCCATCTGTATCTGTGTCAGGCTCAACTGTGCATGTTGTGTGGCAAGACAATCGCGATGGAAACGATGAAATCTATTACAAACGCTCAGCCGATGCCGGCTCAACATGGCAAACAGATACGCGGCTTACCAACGACGCTCTCTTTTCGCGGTTCCCCTGCATAACAGTCTCCAGTTCATTCGCGCATGTTGTTTGGCAAGACTTTCGTGACGGAAACTGGAGGGCGTACTACAAACGTTCGACGGACGAAGGTACAACATGGGCAACAGATTTGCCGTTGACCGATAATTTGGCACTTTCACAATATCCCTCTCTGTCATCTGTTGCTTCTGCAGTGCATATGGTATGGCGGGAGATGCGTGATGGCAATAATGAGATTTACTATAAACGCTCAACAAATAATGGACTCAACTGGGAAGCGGATGTGCGGCTGACGAATAACACAGCCATATCAAGAGAACCTTCCGTTGCCGTATCCGGTCAGGATGTGAATGTGGTATGGCATGACCTTCGTGACGGGAATTACGAGGTGTACTACAAACGGAATCCGACTGGTAATCCTACAGGAGTCGAAATCGTCGGTTCAGAAATACCCGAGGGGTTTTCTCTAGCTCAAAACTATCCCAATCCGTTCAACCCGGTAACCACAATCAGATATGATCTGCCGGCAACATCGCAAGTAAGAATTACGGTTAGTAATATTCTTGGTCAACAAGTTGCGGAATTGGTAGATGAAATTCAGGAAGCGGGATTCAAGTCAGTTCAATGGAATGCCTCAACGCTCCCAAGCGGAGTTTATATGTATCGGATTCAAGCCCGACAAATAAATGGCGGACAAGCAGGTAATTTTACACAAACGAAAAAGCTTTTACTTTTGAAGTAGATTCGTTTAATATAATTTTTAAAATATTCAAATGGCAGTTATCCTTTCCTGGGTAGCTGCCGTTTGGATTTTATTAATATATTTTTATTCCTCAACTCCTACATTCGGTGCAAACTATCGCTCACGACTGAACGCCGAAATCTTATTTCAACTCTTTAATTCTTCCAAACTTAATCGCCCATCTGTTGCTTGTAGTTTTCAACAAATAGCAGTATATTTGATGTGTGTTTTTTAGAAAATTTATAAATTTTGGGCGAATGGCGGAACTGGCAGACGCGCTAGACTTAGGATCTAGTCCTTAATCAGGGTGGGGGTTCAACTCCCCCTTCGCCCACGAAGTCTGATTGGCATTTGCAATTGACATTTATAGTATCATCAATTAACAATTAAATAGTTTTAGAAAGGATTTACTTTTGGATTATAAAATAACTGATATCAACGAAACTGAAAAAGAAATTGAAATAAAAGTTTTACAGGAAGATTTAATTCCACATTTCGAAAAAGCATATCAAGATGCCCGAAAAAAAATAGAGATGCCCGGTTTTCGTAAAGGGAAAGTGCCAATCGACAAAATTAAAAAGCTATACGGCGAAAGCATAGAGTATGAATCGCTCGAAAAAATTGCGAACAACTCGTTCCAAAAAACTATCGAAGAGGAAAAAATTGATGTAGTTGGAACTCCTACATTAGTCGATATGAACTACAAAAAAGGGGAAGAAGTTACCTTCAAAATTAAGTACGACGTAATTCCAAATATTAACCTGAAAAATTACAAGGGACAGAAGTACCAAAAATTAGTTCACAAAGTTACTGATGAAGAATTTGAAGATCAGCTTAATCAAATTTTATTTGCCAATGCTGAAAGGTCTGAAGTTCAAACAGTTACCGACGATAACTACGTAGTTACTCTTGATATACAAGATTTAGACGAAGGGGGGTTGCCGATAATCGGCAAAGTTTCTAAAAACCAAACTGTGTATCTTGCCGATAAATATGTTTATCCCGAAATCAAAAATGCCTTGAAAAACGTTTCAGTAAATGAAACTCGCATTACCGATTTTGAATACGAACATGATGGACATAAGCACAAACAAAAATCGCAATTAGTTGTAAATAAAATTGAAAAAGTTGTTCTACCTGAACTCACTGATGAATTCGTAAAGAAAATTACAAAAGAAGCAATAACAAATGTTGAAGATTTTAAAAAACAACTGTTCGAAAATCTACAAACCGATTGGCAAAATCACAGCGAAAGCAAACTGATAAATACTATCGTCGAAAAAATTGTTGCATCGCACGATTTTGTGGTGCCGACATCTTTAGTCGAAAGTGTGCTTGATAGTTTTGTAGAAGATATAAAACAAAGATTTCCGAATAAAGAATTACCTAAAGAATTCAACGTAGAGGAATTTAAAAAACACCAGAGGGAAAGAGCCATCTGGCAATCAAAATGGTTTTTAATACGTGAACAAATTATAAAAGCTGAGAATATTCAAGTTGAAGATTCAGACATTGAAGAACGTGTAAATGCCGATGTTATGCGAACAGGAATCGACAGAGGGCTTTTAATGGAATATTATAAAAAAGCACAACCGATACTTGATAAAATTTTATCTGTAAAACTACACAAGTTTTTAATCGCAAATAACGAAATCGAAGAAATTACAACTGAAAATAATGTATAGAAGGAACTCGTATGAAGCCAATATATGATCAATTAGTACCAATAGTAGTAGAGCAGAGTGGACGTGGCGAAAGGGCTTACGATATCTTTTCACGTTTGCTGAAAGAGAGAATTGTATTCATCGGAACACCCATCGATGATACGATCGCAAGTTTAGTTATAGCTCAATTATTGTTTTTAGAATCGGAAGATCCCGACAAAGACATTCACCTTTACATTAACAGTCCCGGCGGTTCAGTTTCGGCTGGTTTGGCTATATACGACACGATGCAATACATTCGTTCCGATATCTCTACGATTTGCATCGGTATGGCTGCAAGTATGGCTGCCGTTTTGTTAGCTGGAGGAACACCGGGCAAACGCTCTTCTTTACCTAATTCACGAATCATGATTCATCAACCCTGGGGGGGTGTGCAAGGAACTGCTACAGATATTAGTATTCAAGCCGAAGAAATTTTAAAAATGAAACGTCGAATCAACGAAATAATTGCCCACCATTGCGGTAAACCAATCGAACAAGTTACAAAAGATACCGACCGCGATTATTACTTATCCTCCGACGATGCAAAAAATTATGGATTGATTGACAATGTCCTCTACAAAAAACAACCTATTGAGAAAAAATAAAAGATGAATGACAGAAAAAACAAATCGACCGATATCATAAAATGTTCGTTTTGTGGTAGGCGTAGCGAAGAAGTAAGAGGTATGATAGCCGGTAACGAAGCTTTTATATGCGATAGCTGCGTTGTAAGTTCGGTTGATATTTTAAAAAATAAGATTTCGTCAACTTTACAACGACGAAAAATAAAGCACGAACTTCCAACCCCTATTAAAATAAAAAAATCACTCGACGAATATGTGGTCGGTCAAGAACATGCTAAAAAAACACTGGCGGTTGCAGTCTATAATCATTATAAAAGAATAAATTCAGAAAAAGTATTCGGCGAGCACGACGATGTAGAAATCGAGAAGAGCAATATTTTACTTGTTGGTCCCACAGGTACTGGTAAAACTCTTTTAGCTCAAACTCTTGCAAAAATTTTAGATGTCCCTTTTGCTATCGCCGATGCAACTACCTTAACTGAAGCCGGATATGTTGGCGACGATGTCGAAACAGTTTTGCTCCATCTATTGCAAAACTCCGATTATGATGTCGAAAAAGCTGAACGGGGAATAGTTTACATAGATGAAATCGATAAGATTGCACGCAAAAGCGATAACATGTCGATTACCCGCGATGTTTCGGGAGAAGGTGTTCAGCAGGCATTACTAAAAATTTTGGAAGGGACGATTGCCGGTGTACCTCCCAAAGGAGGGAGGAAGCATCCCGAACAAAACTTGATTCATGTAAACACGAAAAATATTTTGTTTATTTGTGGCGGTGCATTCGAAGGGATTGATAAAATAATTGCACGGCGTATCGACCGAAGCCCTATCGGCTTTGGGGCTCCTATCAAAGGTAAAAAAGAACAAATCAAAGACGAATATTTAGCATTGATAGAACCGGAAGATTTACTGAAATATGGATTGATTCCTGAGTTTGTAGGACGCTTGCCAGTCGTTTCTTCGCTCCATTCATTAAACGAAGAAGCCCTGATGAATATACTGACCCAACCTAAAAATGCACTCGTTAAGCAATACAAGAAATTATTTATGATTGAGGGGGTAGAATTAGAATTTGAAGAGGAGGCGCTGCGAGCTATAGTCAGAAAGGCAATTCAACGGGGAACCGGTGCAAGGGCATTACGCTCAATACTCGAAGATACTATGCTCGATACAATGTATAATCTGCCGACACACCAAAACTTAACAAAGTGTATTATTACGAAGGAAGCACTTTTAAAGAAAGAAGACGCGGTGTACATTTACGGCAAACAAAAAGCGACAGGGTAATAAAATAAAACGCAATACGTAATTATGAGAATTAGGCGAACCGGTGGCTTTAAGTAAATCAAATCCATAAGAGGTAACAACATAGAAACAACACACAAAATAATCATCGGTGATTCTCGAAAAATGAAAGAGGTTTCCGATGAATCGGTTCATCTCATTATTACCTCTCCACCCTATTGGCAGTTAAAAGATCGTGGGAATGGAAAGCAATAGGATTCAATGATACTTACGAGTAGTATACAAAAACAAATCAATTTTATACACCATATCGTTCCTCTCTGACTATATCGCCAACATATCAGTTGCTGACGCCAATAACCTTTTTCTACTCCTGATTGGTTTTATTACTCGTACGCATTTTTTAGTTAGCCCCAATTCCATCTTTAACTTATCCACGTCCCACCCGAATGGCAGCAGTAAAGTTTCTACAGCTTTGAGGGCAAGCTCTGTGTATTTTTCTATATCGTAACCGTCTTCGAACGCATAAAGCGAAAGCGGTTTTGCTTTCTCAGGCTTGCGCTTGCCCGATTGATCAATCAGTATGTACTCTATTCGCTCACCCGCTGCAAGATGAACTCCCGCTTCTTCAATCAAACGTGTAACTACTGCAGTAACACTGTTGTTAGAATACTCGCTTGCTTCCTGCGAAATGTTCCGCCGTATTACAAGCTCCATCGGGTTAACGCTGCCGGCTTGCAAGTGTGCAATATACTCACGCACAACTTCCAAAACTTCAGGTACAAGGGCAGCAACTTCAGCAACCGATTTTGCCGACGAAAGTTTTTCCAACATCGCTCCTTGCATCATCTTAATAAATTTGGGGGTATCTTTTCGGCGAATTTCTATACCTCGAATTTTCACTTCACCGCTTTTGTAATAACCGACATATCTGTTTGCAGTCGGAAGCAGTGCATCCATCTTCGATGCAGGATAAAGTATCCAGTTGTAAATTCCCTCTAACGAAATATCAATGCCGACTTTTGCTTCTATCTCTTTGCATAAATTTAAATAATCATTTTCTGTAGCTCCCGTTTTTTTCAACCACATACAATCTATAATTGCGTGCAGAAGTTTGAAGCCGCGACTTTCGGCAATTTCTTTTGCCTGTAAAATTGCATCGCGCGAAAAAGCATTCACCGACTCGTGAGCTTCGATTTTACCGAAGCGAGCATTCTTATAACCCAAATAGCCAAAACAAGTTACAAGCATCCACTTCAAAGCCGACTGACGGTTATCGTAAACCTGCCAAAGGGGGTTGCCTGCATACTTGAGTTGCTGTTTTTTTTGTTTGTAGTAAGCACGCTTTTCTAAAACTGCGCGCAGTGTTGCAGGTACAATGCCCTCGCGCTTGTTGCAAATTCTGTAGCCGAGTTCGGGAACGGTTTTTACTGAACCTCCCGAAGGTTTCGTCTGATCTAATAATCTGATAACCTTTGTGAAGTTATCGTTACTGCAGCATCGACAGTTAATAGTTTCGGGAGAAACATTATGCCGCACCATAATCGTTGGATACATCGATACAAAATCGAGTTCGGCAACATCTTCATAGTATCCGATAGGCGGCTGAAAAATTAATCCACCGCGGTCGGCAAGCAAAAGTATTTCAGCAGATTTAAAATCTTCCGGCTCGTGCTTCTTCGACGGAATCAAAATGTTGTTCCGGTATGCCCACGAAAGTTGAATAGAAGAAAGCCCTGTGCCGATTGATGCGCGTGCCTGCCGCTGAATGGGAATTTGGGTAATGCGTGCAATGTCGTATAATCCGTCGAGGAAAGATTCAGCTACTGTAAAAGAGTTGTGCACATCAATATGCCATCTCCCAGCAAGTTCGAAGGCGCCCTCCTTGTGAACGATTTTCCCGTACTGAAAGTAACTCGATTCCTTCGTTGTAAAAAATCCAACGCTTCGATCTCTATTGAACAAAAGAGGAACGTTATATTGTTTCGAAAGCTTTGCAAAAGTTGGCATAAGCGAGGCATCGCCGTATTCTGTTAAAATTACATCAGGGTCGAAGCGGTGAAGATGCCAGTTAAGCGCCTCCAGAAGTTCTACAGGATTTTGTCGACGACTCGACTCGTTGAGTCGCTCGAGCAAATACGAAGTATCTTCGTACGATATTTCGAGTTGAATTATTGAATGGTATTTTGGGGGTAGAAAATTATTAACGTTACGTATGTTCATTATTGCAAGTGGAGGCAGTGTGTATTCGAATGTTTCGCGGCTGTCCGACAAAGTAAATTCAACCAGCTTTCCTTTCTCGTCTATTCGATACTCGCCGAAAGCAAGAGGAAAAAGCCCTGTGTGGTAAAAATAAAGTTGAGCTGGCAAAATATTCGAGTCGTAAAAAGCAAACGGTGGAAAATATTTTTCAAAAAACCAAACTGCTTCACGAAATTTCATTGTGTCGTGAACGTTCACTTGCAGAACGTTCCATTCTTCGTTCGAATATAATTCACGTTTCGTTGTACGATGTGTAGAAACCGGAATTCGCAAACGTGTTGCTAAAACTTCAGCCCGCTTGATATCCGATTGATTGAGATACAGATAAAACGATGGGGAAAAATCGGCATAGCATGTGTGTTTTACCCCTTCTTCGTCTATCAGCCAGATAGTTATTCCTTTATTAGAAGGATAAACGTCGAAGAGCCAAGCGGTAATAATTTTGGATTTTAAAGTAGCCATTGTGAATTACACTTCAAGATTAAGGAGTTAAAATTCGGAATTCGAAGCACGAAACTCTAAACAATTTCAAATTCCAAAATTCAAAATGTTTTGAGTTTTAAATTTTGGATTTGTTTCGGATTTCGAATTTATTGTTTGTTCGGTAAGTATTTCTACCGAATTAATTCTATCGATTTGTTCTTGCAGTTGCTTAATTAACTTTCTTTGTTCAATCAGCATCGAAATGATGATGCTTTCGAATGGAATTGCTCGAATGGCATAAAAATTTTCTGCAAGGTGAATACGTGCTGAGCGGAAGAGTTCGTCGAATATTGCCTGATCTTCTTTGCGAAGTCCGCGTTTGTATTTCGACCAGCTTTCAATCTCGCTGTCGATGATTCTTGTGAATGTTGGTAGTGTTCGTCCCATAATTATTGTTCCTTATTTGTTTTATATCGTTGCTCTCTTCTAAAAGTTGATAAATTGTATCGGCGTTTTGTTTAAGTATGTCGAAAAACTGGTTGCGTTCTTTAGGTAAAACTTTTCGTTCTTCGGATGCGAGTAAAATTGAAATTCCTTTTTCTTTCATTTGTTTTAAATGCCCGACGATTCGCTGAAACATATTATTAACCTGATAGAACGGAACCTGTTCGTCGTAAAATGTATCCAACAATCCGAATATCATAACGGTGTTTGAATTAATTTTTTTCAGGAATTGTTCGAGGCGGTTATTTATTGTCGCTTCCATCTGGTACGATGTGAAGCCGCGAGAAATATAAATCCGTTTTAACAAGATATCCGGATTTATGCGCCGCTGACGTGCAAAGTTGGAAATAGTATGTACATCGAAACGGCAGCATCCGTCAATAACGGCTATTGATTTACCTTTAATCAAAGCGTGTGCAGCAAGTGTCAGCGATAGCTGAAAAACACGGTTGCTTCCATAAATAAAAAAAATAGAAGCTGCCGGCAAATCAGTGATTTCGTTAGTAAACGCCGCTTGCGTAATTGTTCGATTATGTACAATGATGTTTTGCATTATAAAGATGTGTTTAGTTCTATGGAAATATACGACAAAATTGTCGTATAGTCAAGAGGGGTATGACAAATTTGTTACGATAAAAAAATGTGGTGGGTTCCTCTCTGTAAGTTGTTGATTTATAACTTGTTAGGGGGGGCGAGAAATTTTTGCCAACGAGCGACTCACTTTCAGAAGGGCATTTCTAAAAACTCAAAAATGAATTTAACCGCAAGGACACGAAGCAGGCACAAAGGTCACAAAGTATTCCTGCCTGCCGAAGTGTTCGGCACGCAGGTCCGAAGGACTCCTTTGGAGCAGGGATTTTATTGCTCTTTGTGAAAATACTTTGTGTCCTCTGTGGTAAAAAAACAGTTTTTAGAGATGCCCAGAAGTGAGTCGCTCGTATCAAAACAATTACTGTTGCGGAAGTTTGCTGTAATCCAATTCCGATCCCAAGAGACTGTGGGGAATCAGATAAATTGCGAGGGTGATAATTGCGGCAGCAATTACCCATCGTCTTGGATTTTTAAATTTATAAACCGAAATAGCCGCAAGTATCCAAGCTATAAATGCGATAGCTGTTTTGTTGTCGGTAAGATCGGTGCCGAGCGGCCAGCCAGTCCAGTAGGCACCAAAGGCATACTTTTGAACTATGGGACCTAAAATCATACCGCCGACCGTAATTAAGCCAAGCGTGCTCAATGTTAGGAATTTTAAATTTGCCTCCTTTCTGAAGGCTTCAATTGCAGCGCGATTGGAGAATAACATTCCGGTGAACATTGCCAACACATGAATAATTAAAAACAAAGATGGCACATCTCCCTTAAAACGAATTATTGCCGAATCTTTTTCTGGGAGTATAAATGTTTTACCTTCAGCACTCAATATCACCTGATACTGTAGCTTGCCAGCAGGCGGTTGATGCGGAAGTTCGGCCGACAAAGTTCCGTCTTTATATAACATCGGTGCTTTAGTCCAATCGTCGTTTGTTTTATATCGTTTCCAAATTACATAACCTTCAATAGCAGGATTGTCAGTTTTTATTTCGACGGTATGGTTTGTTGTGCCTCCGTGGCTTCTATTCAAAGAGTATTTAATATCTTTGCCGTCAAAATTTATTTTACCACTTATGGGATATGTCGGTCCGGTAGAACGCTGATATATCGCTGCACCGAGTGTGATAATGAGTGATATTATCCAAAATATAATTGTTCGTTTCATATTTGTCCTTATAATTTTTTTAAAATTAAATATTTTTTTTATAACTTCAAATTGTTCTGATGCGGCTAATATGAATAGTAACACCGATTGCAATAATTAATAAAATAACTTTGATTAGTGTTGATTCAACTGCCAAAAGAATTGTGCTGAGCATAACAATCCATAAAATTAAAATTGAAACTATTTTAATTTTTTTTGGAATCCCCTTATTGTCTCTATAATTTTTTAAATAACTTCCGAACCATCTATTGTTAATCAACCAATCATAAAACTTGGGAGAACTTTTTGCAAAACAAGCTGCCGCTAAAAGAAAAAACGGGGTCGCCGGCAGAAGTGGCAGGAATATGCCTAATATCCCAAGTCCAACAAAAATATTTCCAGCTACTAATAAAGCCAATCGAGCAATACCGTGATACGTTTTCGGTTTCATTCTATGAAATTATACCAATAATTATGGTGAATTTCAATTAGAAACTTCTAAAATATTGTTAGACAGCAGATTTTGAAGAACGTTTTAAAACGTTTTACGTTTTTACATTCTGAAACTGTTGTCCGAAGGACTCCTTTGGAGAAACAGTTTATATTCTTCTATTTTTATCATTAAGAGGCTGACCAAAAAGTAAGCAAATTGTCATTGCGAGGAGTCCCGCGAAACGCGGGACGACGAAGCCTGCCCGTGCAGGCG
>CAMTVZ010000121.1:0-4337 GCA_947085285.1 uncultured Ignavibacteriota bacterium | reverse complement strand
GGATGAACACAGATAGAATGGATTAACACTGATAATAATCTGTGTATATCCCTGCCTGCGGCAGGCAGGCGTCAAATCCGCGTTTATCTGTGTTCTTTTAAATGATTTATCCATCGCAGATTTGATTTTTCAGAAGTCTCAAATATGAAATTAAAGTCAAAACGGTTAACCAATTAGCCAACTTGAGTCGAGAGGAATATGCTTAATGTCATCTGATTGATTTGGTCTTGCATTTCTTCTACTTGATCGATGTGACGGTCTTCGTCCAACAAAATATTTTCTAACATTTCACGTGTTGCAAAATCTTTGACATCGCCTGCAAAAATAATTACATCGTTGTACATTTTAACAGCCTCTAATTCTGAGGCGATATCATTAGCGAGCATTTGCGGAACATCGGCACCGATTTTTATAGTTCCGAGTTTGCTAACAATTGGAGTTCCTTCGAGAAAGATTATTCGAGCGATTAATTTTTCAGCGTGTTTCATCTCGTCGATTGCTCGTTTTTCAAAATGCTTGTGAAGTTTTTCGTAACCCCAGTTATTACACATTTCGGAGTGAACCATGTATTGGTTGACAGCGGTTAGCTCGTCGGCTAATAGCAAATTTAATTTTTCGAGTAGCTCTTTATTACCTTTCATGTTAATTCCTTTCGTTTTAATAATTGTTTTTATTCAACTTTTATTTGGTACTGGTGAATCTTAGTGTAGAGTGTTTTTAAACTAATGCCAAGAATTTTAGCAGCTTCGGCTTTATTGTTTTGCAAACTTTTCAATACCCCTTCGATGTGTGTTTTCTCAACTTCTTTTATTGGAACATGGCTACCAAGCAATTCCCCTTGTTCAAGTTTTTGCAGTAGATTGGACGACCTTAACGGAAGGGATAAATCGTAAGGTTGTATCACATCACCTCTCGAAAGAATTGCTGCTCTTTCAATCATATTTTCGAGTTCACGTACGTTTCCGGGCCAATCGTATTTTATAAGTATTTCCATCGCTTCAGGACTTAGCGTTTTGCGAGTTTTCATTCTTAGCTTTTTCGTCAAGAAAAATTCTACCAGAAGTGGAATATCTTCTTTTCGTTCTTTGAGAGGTGGCATATCAATCGTAATTACGTTCAAGCGGTAGAGCAAATCTTCGCGGAATCTTCCCTGTTTTACTTCTTCAACTAAATCTTTGTTGGTTGCTGAAATAATGCGCACGTCCGACTTAAGTACGGCATTCCCGCCAACACGCCTGAACTCGCCACTTTGTATAAATCTCAATAATTTTGGCTGTATTAACGGGCTAATATCACCTACTTCATCTAAAAATAATGTTCCATTTCCAGCGAGTTCAACCAAACCCTGCTTCATTGAACGGGCGTCGGTGAAAGCGCCCCGTTCATGACCAAAGAGCTCGCTTTCGATTAGGGTGTCGGGAATCGATGCACAATTTAGGGCAACGAACGGCTTATCGGCACGCTCACTGTTCTTATAAATAAAATTAGCTACCAACTCTTTACCTGTTCCGCTGTCACCTTGAATTAAAACAGTCGATTCTGTCGGGGCTATTTTCAATGCTATATCTAAAACTTTTTGAAAGCTTGGACTTCGTCCAATAATTTCGGTTGAACCTGCAATGCGTGATAATTCGGCTTTTATTAATTGGTTTTCACGTAACAGGGTTTGCTTTTCTATTATCTTCTTAATTGTCCGGTCTAACTCGGTCGCCGAATATGGTTTTGTTAGAAATTCGTAAGCCCCCTTCTTCATGCAATCGATTGCGATTCTAATATCGCCAACTCCGGTCAGCATAACCACATCGATATTTTGTAAATTTTCTTTAATAAATTTGAGTACATCGACACCATTGACCTTCGGCATTTTAATATCTAAAAGTGCGATGTCGAATGCTTTCGCTTGTAGCATGTTTATTGCTTGCACACCATCGGATACAAGTTCGATCTCATAACCTGAATTTTCTAAAAAAACTTTCAGCATAAAACGGAATTCTTCTTCATCATCTGCGATCAATATTCTTGTATTCTGTTTAATCATAAATTAAGTATCTCCATCAATAATTTTAAAAATCGGTATCTACTGGAACTGCAAATCGTATTGTAGTTCCTTTTTTAGCTTCCGATTCTGCTAATATATATCCGCCGTGCACTTCAACGATTAATTTGCAAAGAGCCAAACCTAAGCCGGTAGTTTTTTCTTTATTCGGAGTATCTGGTTTGTACTTATCAAAAATATGTGGTAGAATATTTGCAGGAATACCGACACCGTTATCAGTAACCGAAACTTCTACAAACTGACGCAGCACCCCATCCTGTTCTTTATGAATTGCTGTAGTAGTAATCAAAATATTTTCGCCGGTTGAGGAGTATTTAATTGCATTATCCAAAATATTAATCAGAACCTTTTCGATTTTTTCTGTGTCGATTTCTGTAGTCGGCACTTTTTTATCTATTATAAATTCAAAGTTAATATTCTTTGCTTTTGCGTCAGCTTCCATTCGACTGCAAACGGCGGGGACGAGTTCGTCGAGGTTGACGGGCAACTTCTCGAGCTGTACATTGCCACTTTCTATCTGAGCTAAATCTATCAAATCGTCTATCGTAGCATTTATTTTTACCAATGTATGGTCGATGTGTGTTAGTAATTCACGCTGTTTTTCAGTTACAATATTATCAAGCCCCTTGTTCAAAAGACTAACAGCCGATTTTACTGCCGAAAGTGGAATGCGTAGCTTGTGCATAACAAGTGTCGGAAAATCTATCTGAATTTCTTGTAGTCTTCTGTCTTCCTCTCGCGAGCGTGTTAATAATTTTATTTTGTCGAGTAACATATCTATCTGTATCGGCTTTTCGAGGTAATCGCAAGCCCCATATTTTATGCTTTCAACTGCACTCGGTATATCTGCAAATGCTGTAACCATTATAATGTCGGTGTTCGGTGTTATCCGTCGAAGAGTTTTTAATACCTCGAGTCCATTCATTTTATCCATTCTTATATCGAGTAAAATTATGGAGTAATCTTTCAGTGTAACCATACTCAATGCCTCGTCCCCGCTTGATGCTTCATCAACAAGAAAACCCGCAGACAGTAGTTGGTCCTTTAACATCGAGCGGAAAGATTTCTCATCGTCAACAATAAGTATTTGGCTAATACTCTCTTTTTTCATCAATTGCTCCTTATCAATATTTTTATAAGTTGTTGTATTTTATCGAAAAAGATTATTAAAGTCAAATTTTATTTGAAAATTTTACAAAAGGTTGCTTTTTTATTCTTTTCTTAATAAATTTACAAAAATTTTACCCACACAAAAACCTATGAAGAAACTACAACTTAACGGAAATAACCTAACTATTACCAATCTATCTAATGCTGTTTATAATTTTAACAAAGTCAAAATTGATTTTACTAAAGAAGCAACGATGAATGTTAAGGCATCGCGCAAGATGGTTGACGATTGGGTGAGCAACGGAGATATCATTTACGGAGTTACTACCGGCTTTGGCGAATTCAGTAACGTTACAATTAGCAGCGATGACATCGAGCAACTTCAGGAAAATTTGATAATGAGCCACTCCGCCGGTGTGGGCGAACCGCTGCCACTTGAAGTTGTACGTGCGATGATTATTTTACGACTGAATGCACTGGCAAAAGGTTACTCGGGAATTCGATACGAAACTTTGGATTTTATTAGAAAAGTTTTTAATGCCGGCATTACTCCTGTAATTCCGTCGAAAGGATCTGTTGGATCCAGTGGCGACCTCGTTCAGCTTTCGCACTTAGTGTTGACTATGATGGGAAAAGGAAAAGTTTTATACGAAGATGTTTTAATGGACTCGTCGATTGCATTAAAAAAGATTGGGCTCGAACCGCTGCGTTTAACTGCCAAGGAAGGTTTAGCCCTCATCAACGGAACGCAACTGATGACTGGATACGGAGCGTTAATTATACACGAGGCAGTTCAACTTTGTAAGATAGCTGACATTGCCGCAGCGATGAGCTTTGAAGCATTGAAAGGAACCGATACAGCATTCGACGAACGGATACATAATTTGCGACCGCACGAGGGACAAAAAATATCGGCAGCAAATTTACGTAAACTTATTGCAGGGAGTGAGATTCGCGAATCGCATCGTAACGACGATCCCCGCGTTCAAGATGCTTACTCGCTACGATGTATTCCTCAGGTTCACGGCGCCTCACGCGATGCAATTAATTACGCATACAAAGTTATTGAAACTGAGATAAATTCAGTTACCGACAACCCGATAATTTTTCCAAAAGAAAAATTACATTTAGAAGGGGGTAACTTTCACGGTCAACCCATTGCTCTTGCACT
>CAMTVZ010000120.1:0-2672 GCA_947085285.1 uncultured Ignavibacteriota bacterium | reverse complement strand
TGTATATTACTTCATCCAAAATATACTTACATCCCGACGCATCCGATTTTATATTGAGAAGCAAACATCTCCCGATAGAAAATATTTATGGTGGAGGTATAGATTTCCGCATTAATTTGTCGAGTGCAAAAATTCAATTAGGGTTATCTATCGATTACATAAGCAAAGTTCAAAAAAACGATTTACAAAAAACTAAAGACGGTTTTACTGCGATACCAGTCGAGATATCCGGATATTTTTATATTCCAATTACAAGTTCTGATATTTCCGTTTTTATGGGAACCGGAGGTGGTTTATATTTCGGAGAGAGAAAATATTCTTTAAATAATTTGAAAGCTCGTTCCATTGATAAAAAATTAGGATTTGGTATTCACGTATTGGGTGGGGTCGATTATTTAGTTTTTGATAATTTTATTTTGCGGTCGCAACTTAAATTCCGCGATTTATACTTTAGAACAAGTAATCAGTTTGTAACTCCTGATACTGATCAGAAACCGTTCGTTTCGCAAGTTAATGTGGATGGGATGATTTTAGAATTAGGAATTGTTTTTACTTTTTGATGAAAAAGGAAATTAAAACAGATTTAATTTATTTTACAGGCTTTATGGCTGGAGGTAAAAGCACAATCGGGCGAATTGTTGCTAATACTTTGGGCTATGCCTATACTGATATAGATAAGGAGATTGAAACACGATCGGGTAAAAATGTGACTGAGATATTTAAAGAACTCGGCGAGGCATATTTTCGTGAATTAGAAACACAAGTTCTTTCGGAAATAAGTAAACAACCGCGTCATGTAATTTCGTTGGGTGGGGGAACAATTATAAATCCGAAAAATTTGGAGATCATCAAATCCAAAGGATTGCTCCTCTATTTAAAATCGGGGATGGAAAATATATATAGACGCTTACGGTATAAAACCGACAGACCAATATTTATGGATAAGGACGGAAGGTGGCTGCGTGATTCTGAATTGAAAGAAAAAATAAAGATATTGATGGAAATCAGAGAACCTTTTTATCAACAATCTGATTTAACTTTTGCAACCGACAATAAACCAGTTGGAGTTACTGTTGATGAGATAATCAAAAAAATAAAACCGCTAATCAAAATATAATAACAACAATGGAGTTATTTATGCAACGACGAATGTTTATTTTATTTCTCAATTTAATGTTAGTTAGTAACATTCTTAATGCTCAGTTTATTGAGCTATCATTCTTTCCCTTCCGACAAATTAAACCGACATTAGATATCACATCACAGTCGGATGGAATGGGGCGTCTGGAATTCATTCTCGATGATCCCATAAGGGATGCATTTGTAAACCCTGCTAAAATTCATCTCATCAAAAATAATCTTGCTTTCTTATCTCTTTCGCATACATTGATGAAGAACGAGTTTGAACAATCTAATTTTTTGCCGATTTTTAATTATACAAAAGATGAACAGCTAGATACCTATTTATCAAGTCCTCTCGGCGGGATATATAGATTTGATAAGTTTTTAATAGGAGGTAAGATAGCTTATCAATCAGCCGAATCTAAATCAAAGCGGGTTGATGAAAACTATCAGAAAAGGGTCTATAAATCTGAATCTAAAGAAACTGGTTATCCATTCGCTGCCTTTATGTCGTACGAATTTAGCGATCGTGTTGCATTCGGATTTGGAGTTGAGAGAAGATACTTAAAAGAGAGATACATCTCTTTTGTATATACTGATGAACACGGTAAAATAAATGATTTGATAATTCGAGGAGGATTGAATTTAAAAGTAAATGAGGTTGATAAATGGTCAGTGCTATTGAGTTTTTACCAATTAAAAAGAGAATTATTGTTTAAGATGACAAAAGGTTGGGTCTTTCAGTCCGATTATAAGCATAATGTGAATGATGCACTCCGTATAGGCGGGACGTTCACTTTTGATAAAAAGAAGATGAATGCTTATGATGGATATGGTTTAAAATTTGGTGTTGGTGGAACATTCCAATCGGGTGATATAATGTTAGCATCGGAAGCAACATTTGAACCGGGTTGGTTAATCTATGAGTCTAAACCAAAGGAATATGGTTCTTATTATCAAAAATCAAAAGAAACATTTATTAACTGGCGTCTAAAATCGGGGGTTCAAGTTAAATTGACTGATGGACTCCTTTGTAGATTTGGATTTGAGTATTACAAGTACCAATTAAATTATGAAGGTAAGTATGATACAGTAAAATTTTATATTAAACCTTCATATCGTACTTTTATACCGACTATTACAACGGGATTAGAATATAACTTTGATAATTTTAATTTGATTTATAATTTTAATTATAGAAGCGAAAATTATTCTGAAATGGGACGAAGCGATTTTAACCCGATAATGAACCGTATAATGCTTATTTATAATTTTTAACCCAGATTGTTCATTAGGAAAAAATTCTAATGACCGTCATTAGAAAATAAAGGAACTAATTCATTATTTATCAATCAGTTACAGTTATTGATTGTTTAGTGAATTAGCCAATGAATGTGTAAGAAAAGTGCAAACAGTTCTTTTTCCCGGTTCATAGAATACATCGGTTCATCTAGCCTTACTGACGGTGACTGCTCTAATGATATAAAATAGAAAATATTACTTTTTTGTGCATTAACCCACGACTTAAGTCGTGGGTTAATGAGAAAATA
>CAMTVZ010000119.1:0-13530 GCA_947085285.1 uncultured Ignavibacteriota bacterium | reverse complement strand
GATCTATAATAACAAAATAAAAAAGATAACAAAATGGCATTATCAAATAATATATTAGAAATCGACACAAAACAAACAATCGAAAAAATAGCTTCGTCCATTCGCGAACAAATTTTAACAGTACTAAAACGCCGCGGTGTTGTGATTGGAATTTCAGGTGGTGTTGATAGCTCAGTTTGTGCTTCTCTTTGCACATTGGCGTTGGGGAAAGAAAATATTCTAGCGATCCAGATGCCCGAACGCGATTCGTCTCCCGAATCTGCTTCCCTTGCTCAATTGCTTGCAGATCAATTAGGTATTAAAATGGTTACCGAAGATATTACACCTATTCTCGAATCTTCGGGATGCTATCGTCGACAAATTGAAGCAATTCAAGAATTATTTCCGGAATACGATTCGAATTGGAAGTGTAAAATATCAATTCCTTCTATCCTCGATGCTAATCGTTTGAATATTTTTCGCCTCACTGTCGAATCACCCGACGGAAAGCAGACAACTAAACGGATGGCTCCACAAACATATTTAAAACTTATAGCTGCAACAAATTGGAAACAAAGGACAAGGAAGGCAATTGAATACTACTACGCTGACAGGTTGAACTATGCAGTCTGCGGAACACCCAATCGCTTGGAATACGATCAAGGTTTTTTTGTTAAAAATGGAGACGGTAGCGCCGACTTCAAACCAATTGCACACTTGTATAAAACTCAAGTTTATGCACTTGCAAAAGCATTAGGACTGCCGAAAGAGATTTATTCCAAACCTCCTACAACCGATACATATTCACTCTCGCAAACCCAGGAAGAATTTTTCTTCTCATTATCATACGATAAATTAGATTTGTGTTTGTATGCTTATAATCATAACATCCCGGCTAACGAGGTCGGTCTGGCAATCGGACTATCGGAAGAGCAGGTAGAACGAGTTTACAAAGATATCGAATCAAAACGGAGAGCAACACGTTACTTACACACTCCCCCTTTGTTGGTAGAGCCGGTTTCAGAGATTATAAAGGTCTGATATGTGTGGAATAGCTGGAATTATTAATTTAACCGAAAACCATCCGCCACCATCTGTAGAACTTCTTAAAAGTATGATAGGCACACTTTCGCATCGTGGTCCTGACGAATTCGGTTATTACAGAGATTTGAACGCTGGGATTGCTCATGCTCGTTTATCAATTATTGATTTGACTACCGGACAGCAACCTTTATGCAATGAAGATGAAACTCTTTGGATTACTTTCAATGGAGAAATTTTTAATTACATCGAATTACGTTCGGAGTTGGAAACATTTGGGCATCGCTTCAAAACTAAATCTGATACCGAAGTTATTATTCACGCCTACGAAAATTGGGGAGATGAGTGCTTCAAAAAATTCAACGGACAATGGGCTGTTGCTATTTGGGATTCACGACGCAAAAAGCTTGTACTTTCGAGAGACTACGTCGGCATTCTTCCACTTTATATCAAAGAGGAAAACAATCGTGTCTGGTTTGCAAGCGAGGTTAAAGCAATTTTTGCCGATCCTTTGGTAAGCCGCCAAATAAATCCAATAGCCCTCGATCAAATTTTTACGTATTGGGCTCCCATCGCTCCCGAAACAATTTTTTCAGGAATCGAAGAATTAAGACCTGGTACCATTCGAATCTACGAGAATGGTAAACACAAAATTGAAAAACGATTTTGGCAACCTACTTTCCCAAAAAAGGATATTATTACACAACGAAGTTATTCAAATATAACCGAAGCAACCCAACAATTAGAAGAAAAACTTTTGAATGCAACAAAACTTCGGATTATGCGGGCTGATGTACCGGTAGGAAGTTACCTCTCTGGCGGATTGGATAGTTCGTTAGTCGCTTGGATGGGTCGAAAAGTTAAGCAAGGTGAGTTCCGCACTTTTTCAATCCGTTTCGAAGATGCAGAATTTGATGAAACAAAATTTCAGCACATGTTAGCCGCAACTTTGGAAAGCAAGCATGAAGAAATTGTTGTTACGAAAAAAGATATTGCTGATTATTTCCCTGAAATTATTAAACACACCGAGCGACCAATATTAAGAACTGCTCCGGTTCCACTATTTATATTGTCGAAACTTGTAAACGACTATGGATTTAAAGCTGTAATAACCGGTGAGGGGGCTGACGAATTTCTTGCAGGTTACGACCTATTTCGCGAAGATAAGGTTCGCCGCTTTTTGGCAAATCAGCCCAAATCAAAAATCCGTCCACTTTTATTCGAACGCCTCTACCCATATCTTGCTCGTTCTCCGATGCATGCCAAAGGAGTTGCAATAGAATTCTGGAAGCGTGGTTTCGATAACATAAATAAATTTGATTTTTCGCACGTTCCACGTTGGAGCACTACAGCAAGTTTAAAGAAATTCTTTTCGGCTGAGCTGCAAGGTCTATTACAAACTTTGCCAAAACCTGATATCTCAGATGAATTGCCAGATGAGTTTGCTGATTGGGACACTCTGTCGCGTGCACAATTTTTAGAAATCATGACATTGTTTTCTGGTTACATCATATCTTCGCAAGGCGACAGGATGCTGATGTCGCATTCGGTTGAAGGAAGATTTCCATTCCTCGATATTGATGTAATCGAATTTTGCAACAACCTCCCAGCCGATTATAAGCTGATCGGATTAAACGAAAAATATATATTGAAGCGGGTAGCAAAAGGAAAAATTCCAAATGAAATTATAGAAAGGAAAAAACAACCCTACCGCGCTCCCGATGCAGTCTCCTTTTTAACCAACAACGGCAATCATTACGTTCAAGAAATGTTTTCAGAAAACTTGCTTAATGAGTTCGGCTTGTTTGATGTAAAAACTACTATGGGGCTTTTCAATAAAGTTAGCAAAATAATTAAAGATGGAAATTATACCTCTGTAAGTAACTCGGATAACATGGGCTTTATAGGTATTCTTTCAGCTCAATTGCTGGTTCAGAGGTACATAAAAGAAAATCCCTCGATAAGAAATAATAATTTTAACTTTTCAACAATCATCGATAGAGTAAAATAAATATGAATAAAGAAGAAATTGCAGAAACCGTAAGTAAATTTATCAGAAATAATTTTTTATTTAACGACGAGAAAAAGATTGACGAAACTATCTCTTTACTTGGCACCGGAATAATTGATTCGATGGGTACGCTCGAATTAATTTCATTCCTCGAATCAAAATATAATATCCGATTCGACGATGAAGAATTAGTTGCTGAAAATTTTGATTCTATTGAAAAGATAAAGGAATTTCTCAGTTCGAAACTTAATCATTCTTCCAATTGATCTTTATATTTCATTGAGTTCCCTTCGATAAGTATAATTCCCTAAGTTTGACTCTATCCGGTTTACCGGTAGTAGTTTGGGGTACTGTATCAATTATCCAAATATCTGAAGGTATCATATAATCTGGCATCTCAGCTTTACAGTAAGCTAAAAGATTGTTTGTGTTGAATGCCGAAGTATCGCGTGGCATTATTGCCGCAATTATACTTTGTTCTACTTCGTTTTTGGGTATTGCAAAAACCACGACATGCGCCAACATATCTGATGCGAATAAAAATGCCTCAATTTCCTCAGGACTTACTCTTACACTGTGGCTTTTAATCATCTGGTCTCTTCTTCCGACGTAATACAGAAAACCCTCCTCATCCATCTTAGCATAATCACCTGAAAAAACGACACGTTCTTTATATACACCACCGTGTTCGGGAAAATCTAAATATCCAAAACGCTCGGCAGTATTTTTTTCATCACGCCAGTATCCTAATGCAACACACGCCCCACGATGGACTATTTCTCCTACTTCGCCTACTTTACATCTTTCTCTCTTTTCATTCAATAATAGTATTTCAACATTTGGTATTGCACGCCCCATTGAAGTAGGCCGAACATCCACTTCTTCAGGCGGGAGGTATGTTGAACGGAATGCTTCGGTTAAACCGTACATAAGATAAATTTGAACATGTGGATGACATTTACGAAATAATCGGGTTAAACTTTCGGGCATTCTCCCCCCCGAGTTGGTAATATAGCGTAAACTTGGGAATTGTTTTTTAATAAAAGGCGATCGATCGTGTGCAAGTTGTTGCCACAATAATGGGACCCCAGCCATACCTGTAATATTTTCGGTTATTAACGTTTTACAAATGTCGGCTGGGAAAACTGAGTTTTGAATTACAAGCGTACCTCCGACTAATACTGACGTTAATAACTGATTAAGCCCATAGTCAAAACTAAAAGGGAGCAAACTTATGATAATATCGTTTTGGTTTAATTTTAAATAATCGGAAATAATATATGCACCTGAGATTAAATTTGTGTGACTTAGAATTACCCCTTTCGGCATTCCTGTCGAGCCAGAAGTGTAAATAATTAATGCAACATCAGCACCTATGACTTTCGGAAAATTTCCATTTCCTGATTCTGTAAACTTCTCATCTATTCGAACCATCGATTCTTTTGTTAATGATGTAACTTCAAGAGATGAGAGCATCTTTTCGTTCGAAATGATTAATGAAGCTTCAGAGTTTTCGATTATATAATTCACCTGTTGCTTTTTAAGTACATCGTTTATAATGACGCCTACGCATCCATTCAGCCACGTCGCAAATAGCGCTACAACAGCATCAATTGAACGTGGAAGATAAATTGCTACTCGGTCGCCTTTCTTCAAACCTTTGTTAGAAATATACGAGGCAAACTTAATTACCTTATCGTGTAACTCGGAGTAAGTAACTTTTTCATTGTTCTCGATTAAAGCAATTTTCGATGCAAATTCTCTATTGTATTTATTAATTAAATCGCACATTGTGTAGAGCATATTATATCCTTTTTATTCTTTTATAAAAACCATAAATCGCCTTCCAAACGGGTATGATGTGCCTCGTTGGAATGTAAAGCATTAATTAGTTCCGGGTTTCTGGAATGAGCTAACATCCAATTTCTGCCGGGCATAAAAAGAGAATGTTTCTTCCCAAACTCTTTTGTAAATTGTGGGTCAAGCCTTCCGCATAATTCAACTGAACCTTTATTCCAAGCGTCGTAGAAAAGATGATCAAGAATTGTATTGATTGAATCTTTTCGAGCAATTATTTGAACCACTTCGCTTCTCCCCTTTGGTTTTAAATTATAAAGATACCAACCGAGAATTTTATTATCGGTATCACGCAATAAGGTCTTTTGAAATACTCCAAACCTCTCTTCCTGTGTGAGTCGGACAAATAGCCAACTCAACGAATCTTCGGTATAGACTGGAAATAATTTTTTATCCTTATAGAAAAGATGATAATTTTTGAGAAATTCATTCGTGGTCAATTCCTCGCTTGTTACATCTGGTAATTTAAAATTAAAAATTTTAGTCGGTAACTTATTTACAATTGAATCCAACGTAGTCCATAGTAGATTCCCCCTCGTAAATGAATGCAACATCGATTTTTCTTTTTTAAGAAAAGAAGAGGCAAAACTGAAAGGTCTGAGAACTCGCCGCCAATATGTACTATGAGTATAAATTGTTGTACCACCAAACCTGCCCCAAATCGGTTTTGCAAGGTCTATCGCCATATCTGTAATCGAAAGATCTTGCGGTCCTTCTAAAAAATTTTTAAATATTTGTACGCTCGCTAAAGCGGTCCGATCGACCATCAAATGTTGACCGACAGCAACTGTTATAGCTTGCCCATTGAATGAAAAATGCCGAGGCACCACGCATAAAAATCCGGTTACCCGGCCATCGTTTTCTTCATAAACCAGCGAGCTAATATCTGGATGATACCATGGATTTCGAAAACAAACTTCAGAAAACAAGAATTCCTGCCTTGCACGGGATAAACCAGAACTACCAGGAAAGAGTTTGGTATTGAGATCGATTACTTGAGGTATATCTTGAATATTAAAATTTCTAACTTTACCCACTTGAAGTATTTTTATTGATTATTCTTATTTTTTTAAGTTAATTTAAATAAAGGGAAGGTCAATATCAAGTTCATATTTCTTGCTGGTATTGGGGATAGGATTTCCCAGGCCGATATAGTATTTATTTTGAAAAAGGCTGTTTAATTAAATTTTTACTAGTTTTTAGAAACTATTTTTATATGACCTACAGCACACAATATGTAAATTTAATTGACATTATGAACGATTTATATTATATTTTTTACAAAATATATTAATAACTATGAGGAATATTTACATGAAAAATTCACTTAATATTACATTTTTGTTTATTACCAGTTTAATTATACTTAACCAGGCACACACCCAATCGTTACAGGATAACTTATGGATTACAAACGGTGAAGTAGCAGCCACAGCTACTTCGGGCAATACTGTTTACATCGGAGGAAGTTTTACATTAGTTGGACCCGTTACAGGACGTGGAGCAGCCATCGATAAAAACACATCCATAGTTGATACCGATTTCCCTAAGGTGAATGGAGATATTTATGCTGTTGCCCCGGATGGCTCCGGAGGATGGTATATCGGCGGCATATTTACTCAGGTCGGGGGTATACCTCGATATCGAATTGCTCATATTCTACCGAATAAGACTTTAAACCTAAACTGGAACCCAAATGCAAATGGTGCAGTAAATGCAATTGCTGTTTCTGGTTCGACTGTATATGTAGGCGGAGCTTTTACGAGTATCGGCGGTGCAACAAGGTATAGGATAGCGGCACTCAATGCCACAACGGGACTTGCAACGAATTGGGATCCTAACGCTAATCAACCAGTAAATGCTTTAGTTGTTTCAGATTCATGCATATATGTAGCAGGTTCGTTTACAAACATTGGGGGCGCTGTCAGAAACTACATTGCCAAAGTTGACTTAAAAACAGCTAGCGCAACAAGTTGGAATCCGAATGCAAATAGCGATGTATGGGCTATTGCAATTTATGGATCCACCGTGTATGCAGGGGGAAAATTTACCAACATAGGTGGTCAAGGCAGAAACTACTTAGCCGCCCTAGATACATCAACAGGAAATGCAATTAGCTGGGATCCGAATGCAAATAATTTTGTCGAGACAATAGCTTTTTCAGATTCTTTCGTTTATGTAGGGGGTTGGTTTACAAAGATCGGCGGTCAATCGCGCAACTACATTGCAGCGTTAGATATAGCGACCGGAAATGCTACAAACTGGAACCCAAGTGCAAATGACAGAGTGTACTCAATTATTGTTTCCGGGTCAAGCTTATATGCAGGAGGAAAATTTACCAACATAGGTGGTGAAGACAGAAACTACTTAGCCGCCCTAGATACATCAACAGGAAATGCAACTAGCTGGAATCCTAATCCAGATAATAGTGTCTTTTCACTCGCTATATCCGGGAACACGGTGTACGCAGGAGGTACCTTTGTATCAATTGGTAGAATAACAAGAAATAGAATTGCTGCATTTAATGCAATAACAGGTAACGCTACGAATTGGAATCCAAACGCAAATGGTAGCGTTTACGCTCTGATGATACACGACTCTCTAGTTTATGTTGGTGGGGAGTTTACAAATATTGGTGGACAAGACAGAAACAGAATTGCCGCCCTTGAAACCACAACTGGAAATGCAACAAGTTGGAATCCAAATGCAAATGGTAATGTTATGGCTCTCGCCGTCTTAGATTCAAATATTTATGCGGCTGGATATTTTAATTACATCGGTGGTAGAGAAGATATTAAAATTGCCGCTCTAGATATTAATACCGGACTTTCAAGAAACTGGAAAGTAGATGCACTTGATGATTCTGGTGGAAGTGCCGGGGTTGGCGTACTGGCACTCGCTGTTTCTGGTTCAACATTATATTTTGGTGGTACTTTTGAACGATTAGGTCTTGTTGCCAAGCTACAACGGAGAAGAATTGCCGCCATTGATGCATACACTGGAATTGTAAAAGATTGGAACCCCAATGCAGACGCAACAGTCCGCACTATAGCTGTTTCAGGTTCTAATGTCTATGCAGGAGGTAATTTTACAAATATCGGCGGCGAGAATAGAAATTATATAGCCGCACTTGATGCCACCACCGGAAATGCTACATCCTGGAATCCAAATGCGAATGGAGTGGTTCATACAATTGCTACCTCAGGTGCAAGTATTTATGTAGGTGGAGCTTTCACAAATATTGGTGGAAACGTCAGAAACTATATCGCAGAACTAGAAACTTCAACCGGATTTGCTACTTCTTGGGCCCCACCTCTCAACAACTCAGTAAGATCAATTTCGCTTAATTATAATACTGCAAAAGTTTATACAGGAGGGCTTTTTACTAATATTAGCGGAGAGAGTAGATTCTTCTTCGCCGGTATCGATAACCCAGGTGATACTTATTTACCTATCACTTTAGCTTCATTTACAGCTAATTTTTTACACACCGACGGAACAGTTGAGTTAAGTTGGGAAACAATCAGTGAAATCAATAACTATGGTTTCTACGTCGAACGTAGTTATAAAGATGAGCAAAATTTTAGTGAGCTTGATGATAGCTTTGTGCCAGGGCAAGGAAACACACTCGTTCCACAACAATATACATTCATTGATCGTACTATTACTCAGCCAGGTGTTTACTATTACCGATTGCGACAGGTTGACAACGACGGATTATCGCACTACAGCAACACAGTGATGTTAAATGTTACCACACTCTATAGTGCCGACGAAATACCTCTCGAATTCAGCCTGAAACAGAATTATCCAAATCCATTCAATCCAAGCACAACAATTAAATTTTCCTTACCTCATAAATCGAATGTGAGTCTTAAAATTTATAATCTACTTGGCAGCGAAATAGCTACATTAATATCTCAAGAGTTACCGGCTGGAAATCATACCGTCAATTGGGATGCATCAAAGTTCTCGAGCGGAATGTATTTCTACCGTCTTGAAGCCGGCACATTTACTCAAGTCAAAAAACTCATGATTCTCAAATAGTATCAAACCTCCTTGCGAGGTAACGTTTAGCAATTTCTCTCAATAAGTAGCACCGACCACGTCGATGCTACTTATTTTTTTTATTCCTTTCTTGAAAATATCCATCTATTTACTTAAATTGCATCTAACTAAACGACATCATCAATCACTTTAGGAGAAATTGTTATGGATCGAAGAACATTTATTAAAAGCAGCATTGGCGCTTCAGCGGCAATTGGGTCTCTGCTTAATTTAGGAAAGTTCGAGAAACTCTTTTCATTTACGCAAACTACTTACGATCTTGTTGCAATTAAAGGAGGTGAACCGGATGTAATGTTCGACAAAGGGATCGAAGCATTAGGGGGTATGAAAACATTTGTCAAGAAAGGACAAACAGTTGTTGTAAAACCTAACATCGGCTGGGATGTACCTCCCGAACGCGCAGCCAATACAAATCCTAAATTAGTCTCCAGAATTGTCAAACATTGTATTGATGCAGGTGCAAAGGTTGTTTATGTTGTTGACCACACATGCGACGAATGGCAAAGAGCTTATAAAAACAGCGGCATCGAAAAAGCTGTGAAAGATGTTGGCGGAAAAATTGTTCCTGGCAACAGCGAAAGTTATTACCAATCCGTAACAATCGCGAATGGTAAATCTTTAAAAAATACTAAAGAACACGAAATTATTCTCTCCTCAAACGTTTTCATTAACGTTCCCATACTTAAAAGCCATAGTGGAACAACCTTAACGATCGCGATGAAAAATTTGATGGGAAATGTGTGGGACAGAAGATACTGGCATCGAACCGATTTGCACCAGTGCATAGCTGATTTTGCTACATACCGCAAACCCGATTTAAATATTGTGGATGCTTATTGGGTTATGAAGACAAACGGTCCGCGAGGAGTTTCTATCGAAGATGTAATAACAATGAAAGCCCAATTAATTTCGACCGACATCGTAGCTGTAGATGCTGCAGCTACTAAATTATTTGGCTTGAATCCGGATGACATCGGATATATCCGATACGCCACTGATATGAACGTTGGTATAAAAGATTTGGATAAACTCAATATTAAACGGATTACTGTGTGAGTCGTTCTAATTTAACTCGTCTCAAAAATATTCGAGTTGTAGTTTCTCTTATTTTTTTTCTTCTTATCAGTCTGTTGTTCATAGATCCTTGGAATAAAATACCAACGGGATTCACCAACTTTGTAGTAGCACTGCAACTAATTCCAGCTATCCTAAAAATTTTCTTCTATACCGGCATCACAACTATCGGGTTGATTTTTATTTTCTTACTAACGATTGCTTTCGGCAGAGTTTATTGCTCGACCTTCTGCCCTATCGGAACTCTGCAAGACATCGTTATTTATTTAAAAAGGAAAGTTAAACGGCGGGAGAGGTTCCAGTATAATAAATCGCCTTATCTGTATCATTATTTATTATTTATACTTATAACTATTTTTACAGTCGCTGGCAGCACAACGTTATTAAATCTGTTTGAACCTTTCAGTAATTACGGTAGAATTCTAACGAACATCGTTGAACCATTGATAATTTTAACGAACAACTTTGTTTCAAATATTTTAGGAGACTTTCAACTCTATTTTTTATATGCTATCCCTTTACGCAAAATTAGTTTAGAGATACTTATAATACCAATATTATTTTCTGCACTCATTGTTTATATGTCGTATTCGCACAGCAGATTATTTTGCAATAGTCTTTGCCCGGCTGGTGCTCTATTAGGATTAGTTTCCCGATTTTCAGTTTTTAAAATTGTTATAAACGAAAATGTCTGTAACGATTGTGGAGCCTGCGAAAAAGTATGCAAAGCTAACTGCATTGAAAGCGAAACTAAACGATTAGATTTCGCTGCCTGCATCGGTTGTTTTAATTGTATAAAATCGTGCCCGACAAGTGGTGTTATTTACGCTGGAATCAAACTACGAAGTGCATCAACTTCACCGGTTGCGTTCGATTCTTCAAGAAGAAAATTTTTTAAGTATAATATTATTCCAGCCGCGGCAGCGGCTTTACCGGTTATTTCTGTCGCTGATTCGATTGAAAATAAGACAAGCGGATTTCACGAAGCCAGAAAGCATCCTATCTCGCCTCCCGGTTCTATCAGCATCGAACATTTCAAGAGTTTATGCACTGCTTGCCATTTGTGCGTAACCTCCTGCCCTACGCATGTATTATATCCATCCCTGTTCGATTATGGGATAGATGGAATTTTACAACCAAAAATGAATTACGATGCAAGCTTTTGTAACTACGATTGCAATATTTGTACTTTAATTTGTCCGAGCGGTGCTATATTACCTGTCGATCTCCCATCAAAAAAATTAATACAAATTGGTAGAACGCATTTTGTAAAAGAGGATTGTGTAGTTATCGACAAGAAAAAAGAATGTGCGGCTTGTGCTGAGCACTGCCCGACCAAAGCTGTGAGGATGGTACCTTATGAAGGGAAATTAAGACTACCCGAACTCAACAACGACCTTTGTACAGGATGTGGTGCTTGCGAGTATGCTTGCCCAACTACACCACGAAAAGCTATTTATGTACGAAGAAACTCAGTTCACTTACAAGCTATTAAACCAGATGTAAAGAAAAAGGAAGATGTGCCTGAAGGATTAATAGAATTTCCTTTTTAAACTGTAAATAATTTCACTTCTTCGTTTGTGGTACAAAATCCAAAGAAACAGAGTTCACACAGTGCCTCACATTTTTGGAAGTGAACCCCTCACCTTCGAAAACATGACCGAGATGACCATCGCACTTTGCACAAACTATTTCGATTCGGTGACCGTCGGCATCAGGAACTCGTTTTACTCCACCTACAATTTCGTCATCAAAGCTGGGCCAGCCACAACCAGAGTCGAATTTATCTTCCGACCGATACAAAGGTGCCCCGCACTGGCGACAAATATATGTTCCTTTTTCTTTATGCTTAACATATTTACCAGTGAACGGCATTTCAGTACCTTTGTTGATGATGACTCGTTGCTCTTCAGGTGATAAACTATTGTACTTCATTTTTGTCTGTCCAAAAGTTAAATTATTTAGTAATATTAGAAGAATTATTAGATACATAATTATTACTTGTTTTTAAAAAACTATTTTGGGTTTCTTGTAACACTCGAATCATTATCCGAGCACTAGCTTCGGCATCGGATGCTGCATCGTGGTGATCGAGAGGAATATTAAAGTAGTGGCATACATTGGTTAATTTCGTCGGACGGATTTTCCAGATTTTTCTTGCAAGCCTCATCGTACACTCGAATTCAATTTTTGGGATAGGAAGTCCTGACCTAATACAACAGGCATTCAGAACTCCTTTATCGAAACCTGCATTATGGGCAACGAAAAAATGGATGTCTTTCAAAAGTGGTCCTATCTTTTCCCAAACATCTTTAAATTTAGGTGCGTGCATCACATCAAACCAAGTAAGCCCGTGAATGTAAGTAAATATCATGTTTGGGCGAGGTGGCCTAATAAGATGGGCTTCGCGAGCAACAATCTTTTCGTTTTCAACACGTACAAGTCCGACGGCACAAGCACTATCCGGTTGATAATCGGCTGTTTCAAAGTCTATAGCAAGAAAGTTCATAGCATCATCCTAACAAATCCTTGGCAATTGTTCGCCTGATATCATATCCACGACCCGCATACTTCCGATAGAAGTTTTCATAATAACTCTTTTGGGATGATCGCTCACAACTCTACCAATAATTTCAGCATCTTTTCCGTCGGGGTGGATTTTCATAGCCATCAATATTTTTTCTGCATCTTCCTGTTCTATAAAAGCAATCAGCTTCCCTTCATTGGCAACGTAGAGTGGATCGAATCCTAATATTTCGCAGGCGGCTTTTACTTCTTCAGAGATAGGAATAGCTAATTCATCAATCTCAATTCCAACACCGGCTGTTGCAGCGATTTCGTTCAGAGTGCTTGCAATACCTCCACGAGTTGGATCACGCAGAACGTGAATTTTGTTAGAAACTCTTACCATCGTCCGCACCAATGAATTTAACGGCAAGGTATCGCTTTTGATTGCAGTTTCAAATTCCAAACCTTCGCGAGCCGACATAATCGCCATACCGTGTTCCGCTATTTTTCCACTGATAATTATTACATCACCGGGCTTACAATTCTTTGGAGATATTTCAATGCCCGGATATATTTTTCCGATACCCGAAGTGTTGATAAAAATTTTATCCCCTTTTCCGCGGTCAACCACCTTCGTGTCGCCCGTGATGATTTTGATACCTGATCTTTCAGCAGCTTTTTTCATTGAGAGTACAACACGCCACAAATCTTCTAAAAGGAAGCCCTCTTCTAAAATAAATCCGGCTGAAAGGTAAATAGGTTCGGCGCCGCACATCGCTAAATCGTTTACCGTTCCGTTTACAGCAAGTTCACCTATGTCCCCACCTGGGAAAAATATCGGTTGCACTACATACGAATCGGTAGTAAATGCAAATTTTTCTCCTCCTATTTCGAACACTGAGCCATCATGTTGCATATTTAGTAGTTCGTTATCGAATTGAGATAAAAACATTTTTTCGATTAGCTGATGCGACAATGTTCCACCTCCACCG